>JAEUPE010000282.1 GCA_016790435.1 Rubrivivax sp.
GCCTTCGCCGCATCCACCTTCTTCTTCATGTCGGCGCTCACGAGCTTGGCGTTGTGCTCGTCGAGCGCGTAGTCGACACCCCCCTCGGCCAGGCCGAGCGCGGTGACCCCCGGCTTCACGCCCTTGAAGGCGTTGTAGACCGCCACGTCGACACGCTTGACCATGCTCGTGAGCATGGTGCCCGGGTGCAGGTGGTTCTGGTTGCTGTCGACGCCGATGGCGAGCTTGCCCGCGTCCTTGGCCGCCTGGTACACGCCCACGCCGGTGCCGCCGGCCGCGGCGAAGACCACGTCGACGCCGCCGGCGAACTGGCTCTTGGCCAGCTCGGCACCGCGCGCCGGGTCGTTCCAGGCCGTCGGCGTGGTGCCGGTCATGTTGGCCGTGACCTGCACGTTCGGGTTGGCGAACTTCGCACCCTGTTCGAAGCCGCACTGGAACTTGCGGATGAGCGGGATGTCCATGCCGCCGACGAAGCCGACCTTGCCCGTCTTGCTGGCCATCGCCGCCATCATGCCGACGAGGAAGCTGCCCTCGTGCTCCTTGAAGACGATGCTCTGCACGTTGGGCAACGGCACCACCGAGTCGATGATGGCGAAGCTCAGCTTGGGGAAGTCCTTGGCCACCTTCTCCATGCTGCTGCCCTGCGCGAAGCCGATGCCGACGATGGGGTCGGCGCCGCGCTCGGCCATGCGCCGCTTGGCCTGCTCGCGCTGCGTCGGGTTGCTGATCTCGAACTCGAGGTACGGCTTGCCCGATTCCTTCTTCCAGCGCTCGGCGCCATCGAAGGCCGCCTGGTTGAAGCTCTTGTCGAACTTGCCGCCCATGTCGTAGATGACGGCGGGTTGCTTCTGCGCCATGGCGCCGCCGGCCGCCAGGGCCGCTATGAGGGTGGCGGTGGTGGCGATCAGCATCGGGGGCAGGCGTTGCAGCATGCGGGCCTCCTGGGCACGGGTTTGAGTTGGAGCGGCAGGATAGCAAGGCAGGGATGCCGAGGCTGTCCCGGTTCGCCCTAGCATCGCAGCATGGATCGCGCCAGGGCCCAGCCGGCCCCCTCTCGCTCCCCCGCCGCCCGAAACCGCGTCGACGACGACTTGGCGCGCCGTGCCGCCGCACTGCCCAAGGTGGTGCTGCACGAGCACCTCGATGGCGCGCTGCGCATCGATACCTTGCTCGAGTTGCTGCGCGAGCGGGGGGTCGAACCACCGGCGCGCGATGCAAGCTCGATGGCTGCGTGGCTCGACGCCAACGCCCATGCCGGCAGCCTGGAGCGTTTTCTCGAGGGCTTCGCGCTCACCGTGGCGGCCATGGCCACGTCCGAGGCGCTGGCACGCGTCGCTTGCGAGGTGGCCGAGGATGCGCTCGCCGACGGCGCGGTGCTGGCCGAGTTCCGCATCGCCCCGTTGCTGTTCGAGCCGTTCGGCCTCGCCGCCGACGCGGTGGTCGAGGCGCTGCTCGAAGGCCTGGCCCGCTGCCCGGGGCTGCCGAGCGGGCTCATCGTCTGCGCCATGCGCCACCTGCCGCCCGCCGAGACGCTGCGTGCCGCCCGCCTGGCGCTGCGCTTCGCCGGGCGCAGCCCGGCCGGCCCGGGCGGGCCCTGCGTCATCGGCTTCGACCTGGCCGGCGCCGAGTTCGGCCACCCGTGCGGCGAGCACGCCGAGGCCCTGGCGCTCGTGCGCCGCGCCGGCCTGCCGATGACGTTGCACGCCGGCGAGGCCGATGCCGCCGAGCGAGTGCTCGAGGCGGCAAGACACGGTGCGCGCCGCATCGGCCATGGCGTGCGCCTGGCCGACGCCCTGCACGACCCGGCGCGTCGCCATCTCGTCGACGAGGTGCGCGAGCTCGGGCTGCACCTCGAGGTGTGCCCGACGAGCAACGTGCACACGGGCGCTGCCCGGTCGGTGGCGAGCCACCCGATCACGGCCTTGTGGCGTTCGGGGGTGAGCCTGTCGGTGCACACCGACAATCCGCTCTTCTCGCGCACCACCACCTCGTCGGAAGCCGAGGTGCTCATGCGCGAGACGACACTGACCGCATCCGACCTGCTGGCGATGACCCGCCAGGCGGCCGCGGCCAGCTTTCTCGGCACGAGCGCGCGCGAGCGTGCGCTGCGACACATCGACGATGCCATTGCGGCCGCAACGGCCCCCCGATCCACCCCGAACCGGACCGCACCCGCCCGATGAGCAATCCTTCCTTCGAGTGGACCGAGGCGAAGCTGGCCACGCTGCGCGGCGTGGCCGAGGCGGCCGGCGCGGCCATCCTCTCGGTCTACGCCCGGATGGGCACGCCCGATGCCGTCGAGGTGCAGCGCAAGTCCGATGACTCGCCGGTCACCGAGGCCGATCTCGTGGCCGACCGCCTGATCCGCGCCCGTCTGGCGATCATGTTCGACGGTGCCGCGGTGCTCAGCGAGGAAGGGCACCCGGATGCCGACGCCTTCGATCCGGCGATCGGGTACTTCCTCGTCGACCCGCTCGACGGCACCAAGGAGTTCCTGGCCCGCAACGGCGAGTTCACGGTGAACATCGCCTGGGTGCAGGGCGCGCGCGTGCTCGCCGCCGTCGTGCACGCGCCGGCGCTGGGCGAAACGTTCTGGGGCGCGGCCGGCCTTGGCGCTTGGAAGTCGACGGGCGCGGCCCCGGGCGGGGTCCCGGCAGCGGCGCGGCCGATCCGCGTCGCCCCGCTGCCCGCGCCCGAGGCGCCGCTGCGCGTGCTGGCCAGCCGCTCGCATGGCGGGGCGGCGCAGCGTGCCTTCCTTCGCCGGCTGCCGCAGCCGGTGGACCTGCTGCAGGCCGGCAGCTCGCTCAAGTTCTGCCGCCTCGCCGAGGGCGCCGCCGACCTCTACCCGCGCCTGACGGCGACGATGGCCTGGGACACGGCCGCCGGCCAAGGCGTGCTCGAGGCCGCCGGCGGCGTGGTGCTCGGTACCGAGGGCGCAGCGCTGCGCGTGCCCCGCCGGCCCCGCGAGGCGCCGAACCCGCCGTTCTTCGCAGCCAGCAGTGCCGAGCTGGCCAGCCGCGCCGTGGCGGTGCTTTGAACCTGGGGGGGTGCCGATGTCGCGCAACGCGCCAGTCGCACCGCCCTCGGCCACCACGTCCGGCACGCACGCCACGTCTTCCACGCCACCCATGCTGCCCGCGCAAGCCGCTCCGCCCGGGCCGGTCGTGGCACGCGCGCCCCGCCGACTTGCCGTGGCCGTCGTCGGCGCGGGCCTCTCGGGCCTCGCTGCCGCGTGGCGATTGGCCCAACTCGGGCACCGGGTCACCGTGCTCGAGCGGCAGGCGGCACCGGGCTTCGTGGCGCACTCGGTGGGCGTGCCGGCGCCGGGCCTGCGCGCCGGCTCGGTGGCGGGCGGGCGGGCCGCGGCCGCTGCGGTGCGGGTCGACGTGCCCATCCGCGTCTTCTACGCCGGCTACTACCCGAGCCTGGTGCGCCTTTACGCCGAGCTCGGCGTGGCCACCGAGGCGGTGAGCTACGCCAGCTCGTTCCAGGGCGCAGACGGCGCGCTCTACTTCCGCTACCGCAACTGGCTCATCGGCGGCGCCTCCTACAGCTGGGTGGCGCCGCTGGACCTGCTGTCGCCGCGCGCGCGCCGCATCGTGGCCGGCGCGCTGCGCTTCCGACGCGAGGCGCTGGCCGCGCTGGCCAGCGGCGCGCTCGCCGGCCGCACGATCGGCGAGTTCATCGCCGGCGGGCGCGGGCGCCAGGGCGGCCAGGACGAGGCCTTCGTGCGCGGCCTGCTGCTGCCGGCCGTCGCCACCATCTGCACCTGCTCCTACGAAGACGCGCTGAACTTCCCGGCTGCCGTCATCGTCGAGTACCTCGCACGCGGCCTGACGCGCGAGCCCGTGCGGCGCGCCGTCCTCGGCGCGGACGAGGTGGCACGGCGCCTGTGCGAAGGCATCGTGCAGCAGGGCGGCGAGGTATGCCTGAGCCAGGGGCTCGCCGGACTGCGGCGCGAGGGATCGGATGGCGCGGAGGGTCCCGAGGGCGCCGTCGTGTTGCGCCTGCAGGGCGGTGCGCTGGCCCGCTTCGACCATGTCGTGCTGGCCACCCAAGCCAACCAGGCGCGGGCGCTGCTGGAGGATGCGAGCGCCGCCGAGCACCGCATGCTGGCCGGCTTCTCCTATCGCCCGATCGAGGTGGTGATGCACCGCGACGCGAGCCTGATGCCGTCACGCCGACGCGACTGGTCGGCGGTGAACCTGCTCGTCACGCCGGAGGGTGCGCAGCCGCAGAGCACGATCTGGGTCAACGCGGTGCAGCCGGCGCTGAGGGCGATGGCGGCCGGTTCCTCGGGTGGCGAGGCGCCGATCCTGCAGACCGTGCACCCGCTGCGCGCCCCGCGCGCCGAGGCGGTGATCTCCACGGCGCGTTTCGAGCGGCCCGTGGTGGACGCGGCGAGCGAGCGGGCGCTGGCCGGCCTCGCGACGCTGCACGCCGAGCCCGGGCGGCGAGTGTGGTTCTGCGGCTCCTATGCCCAGCCGGGCATTCCGCTTCTGGAGAGTGCCGTTGGCTCCGCCGAGACGGCCGTGCGCGCGCTGTCGGCCGCGCACGGCGCAGGCCATCGAGGTCGACTCGGCGCGGCGCCCGGGGTCGAGAGGTCGCAGGCGGCCTGATTGACTTCAGCGCCCCGGGCGCACCGTCCATGCAGGCGACCCGCAAGGCTCAAGGCGCGAGCGTCTCCTCCGGGGCGGTCGCTTTCCAGGCGTCCGGTGGATCGGCGTCATCTTCCGGCGCCGCGTTGACGCGGCCGCTGTAGAGCGCGTACCCCAGCCCCGCGCCGCGCGCGGCGCGGACGAGAGCGGCGGTGACGGCCACGCGCCGCCAGCCGGCCGAGAGGCGCCCGGCCAGCCCGATGCGCCGGGCCTGGCGTTCGGCAAAGGCGCAAAAGCCGTCGAGCACGGCTTCGTCCAGGCGCGTGACCTGTGCGTCGTCGAAGCCCGCCTCGCGCAGCAAGGCCACGCCGTCTTCCGGGCTGCGCACCTCGGCCGCGTCGATGCCTGTGAGGCCCGCGCCCAGGCGCAACGCGGCTTGCCGCCAGGCCGCGCCGCCGCGACGGTCGAGCACGAGGTCGGTGAAGGCGAATGCGCCGCCCGGGAACAGGCGCGTGCGCGCGGCGCGCAGCAGCGGCGCGCGCGGCCCCAGGTGGTAGAGCGCGTCGACACAGACGATGCGGTCGAAGCGCCCGCCGATGAGCTGCGCGATGCGGCGCGCATCGGCGCAATGCACCTCGATCTCGCAGCTTGCGTGCGCGGCTTCGGCGCGCTGCCGGGCCTGCGCCGCGAGCGCGGGGGCCTGCTCCAGGCCCATCAAGTTGGCGGCGCCGAACGACTCGGCCCACAAGGTCAGCTCTTCGCCCGCCCCGCAGGCGAGGCTGAGCACGGAGTCGCCAGCGCGCATGCCGGCCGCCTCGCCCACGGCGTGCGCCAGGGCGCGGCAGGCTCCGGCGTAGTCGCGGGTCTGGCCCGGGACCCAGAGCCCGAAGTTGCCCCAGCGCGCCGGCCGGCCGCCGCGATGCAGCCAGGTGATGTGGTCAGCGCCTGCCAACGGGTGCGACATCGGCCAGGCTGAGCTGGTCGATGGCGATGAGGTCGTGGCGGGTGTTCTGGCGCGGCAGCTCGTCGGCCGCCTCGACGATCTGCATCGATACCGGCAACAGCAGCGGCAAGGCCATCCAGTAGGTGTGTACCCAGCGGAACTGCCGGCGCACGCCGTCGCTGCGCTGCCCCTCGCCGGCCAACTCGAACTCCACGCGCACGGCGGACAGTAGGTCGGCCATGCCGCGCGGACCGCGCGTCGTGTCGGTGGCCGTGCGCACCGTGCCGCGCAGGGAGATGCGCTCGACGCGCCCATCGGCATCGCGCACGCTCACGGTCGTGGCCACCGGCTGCGCCGCGCCAGCGCCGAGCCGTGCCATCTCGACGACGGGCAGCGGCGGCGAGTACTCGACCCACGCGCCGGTGTGCTCGTCGTTGCCGCCGGCGCGCTGGCCGGCCGCATCGAGGCGTTGCCGGCCGGCGTTCACCCACAAACCGCCGTCGGGCTCGACACGATCGATGCGCCACAGATAGTCCGTGACGCCGTGGCTGCCGTTCACGAAGTGGTCCGTCTTCTGGTAGCGGAAGCGGTCGCCTTCGGCAAAGCCGGCGGCATTGCGGCGCGGGTTGTCGGGGCGTGAACTGGCGACATGCGGCCCCCAGCGCACCGACTCTTCCACCGTGTCGCCCGGTGCGGGGAGCGTGAGCGTGCCGGAGCCCACCGGAAGCGCCTGCCGAGGCGGCGGCGAGGGCAGGCCAGGCAGCGCCGGGGCCGTCTCCGCCGCCAGCGGCTGAGTGACGCGCGTGGCCGGTGCGGACAGGTCGAGCAGGCGCCGCCGCGCATCGCGCGCGTGCCGGCCATTCGGGAAGCGCTGCAGGTACGCGTACAACTCGGCGCTGCTGCGCGAATCCTTGACGGCCTCCCAGAGGGCTTCGTCGATGGCCAACTGCGTGTCGACGGCCGCCGTGGCCGCCGGCTGCACCGCCGGCGCCGCGGGCACCGGCGCTGCGGCCAGGGCGGCGGGCGGGGCACCCTCGCGCGGCGGATGGAAGTAGAAGTCCCCCACCAGCGCCGAGGCCTCCCACGGCATCTGCTTGTTGCCGGAGGCGCGCAGGACGGCGTTGCGCGTCTGCTTCAGCACGTCTTCCACCTTGAGGCCCGGTTTCCGAATGGCTTCGAGCAGGTGGGTGGTGTACAGGCCGTTGCTCAGCCCGCGCTGCGAGTCGATGGCCACCGCGCCCGGTGCGGTGGCATAAGCCACCAGGGTGCCCACCGGCGCATCCATCTGCGCCAGCCCCTGCTGGCCACTTCGGTAGCTGCGCGCACAGGGGTTGTTGCGGCAGGCGTCGAGGATGACGATGTTGGTGCCGCTGCCGGCCGACTCCATCTTGTCGAGCACCGCCTGCGCATCGACGGCTGCATAGGCCACCTCGTCCTCGTGCGCGATGTGGCTGCGCACGGGGATGAGGAAGTTGCGCCCCTTGATCTGTACCCCGTGCCCGGCGTAGTAGAACAGGCCCGCACCGCCGCTGCCCGCGGCCTTGAGCCGCTCGCCGAACTCGCGCAGCGCGAGCTGGAACTGGCGCTGGTCGACGTCGGTGTGCAGCATCACCGTGAAGCCCGCCTCGCGCAGCACGCCGGCCATGGCGCGTGCATCGTTGATCGAGTTGGTGAGCGGCCCGCTCTCGTAGCCGTTGTTGCCGATCACGAGCGCGACCCGGCGCGGGTTGCTCTCCGCCTGCGGCGTGCCGCCCGAGCCCTGGGCCAGCGCTTGCAGCGGCAGCGCCGCCAGCCAGCACAGGGCGAGCAGCAGCCGGATCGTCGAGCCCAGGAATGCCATGGCGCGATGATTATTGCGAGGCGTGGTCCGCCCGCATCGGCACAAAGCCGCAGTGGCACTCAATCCAGGGAAGGCGCGGGTCGGGGCGACAAGGCGCGCCGTCGCGGCGGTGCCGGGCGTCAGCGTGCCACGCCGGATGCCGCGTCGGCCAGGCTGAGCTGGTTGACGTCGACCAGCTCGTGGCGCGTGCTCTGCCGCGTCACCCCGCCCGCGGTCTCGATCATGCTGATCGAGACCGGCATCAACAGCGGCAGCGAGATCCAGTACGTGTAGCGCCAGTGCACTTCGTGCCGCGCGCCGTCGCTGCGCTGCCCTTCTCCGCTCAGTTCGACTTCGACGCGCACGGCGCGAAGGAGGTCGCCCATGCCGCGCGGGCCGCGGACGGAGGCCGTCGCGGTGCTGAGCTTGCCTTGCAGGCGGATGCGCTCGACGCGGTTTTCCGCGTCGCGCACCGTGACCGTGGTCGAGAACGGCAACTCGACGCCGGCGCCGCGACGGGCGACTTCGATGATCGGTAGCGGGGGCGCGAAGTCGACCCAGGCGCCGGTGTGCTCGTCGTTGCCACCCAGTCGTTGGCCCGCGGCGTCCAGGCGCTGACGCCCTTCGTTCACCCAGAGCGAGCCGTCGGGCTCGATGCGGTCGACAGTCCACAGGTAGTTGGTCACCCGGCCACCGCTCATGTAGTCGGTCTTCTGGTAGCCGAAGCGGTCGCCCTGCGCAAAGCCGACCGGGTTGCGTCTCGTGCCCTGGCCGCGCCCTTCGCCACCCGGGCGGTCGGTGCGCGCGCTGTCTTGCAGGCTCATGCGACCTGCCGCCTCGGCCGGCGTGGCCGCCGTCGCGGCCGGACCGGGTCGGATGCCGGGTGCTGCACCGGGCGTCGTACCCGGAGTCGCGCTCACGCCGGCCGAAGCGACACCGCCCGGCTGCGCCAGGTCCAGCAAGCGCAGCCGCGCGTCCCGTGCGTGCCGCCCCATTGGAAACCGATTCAGATACGCGAACAGCTCGGCGCTGCTGCGTGAGTCCTTGACCGCTTCCCACAGTGCGTCTTCGATCGCGGCCTGCGCGTCTTCGGTCGCGGCTGCCGGCCCCGACGGCGCGGGTGGTGTGGCGCGCCCCTGCTCGGGCACGGGCATGGGCGCGGGGGACCCAGCGCCCTCGCGCGGCGGGTGGAAGTAGAAGTCGCCCACGAGCGCCGTCGACTCCCAGGGCTGCTGCTTGTTGCCCGAGGCACGCAGCACGGCCCCGCGCACCTGCTTGAACACTTCTTCCACCTTCAGCCCGCGCTGGCGCACCGCCTCGAGCAGGTGCGTGGTGTACAGGCCGTTGCGCATGCCTGGGCGCGAGTCGACGGCCACCGAGCCCGGCGCGGTGGCATAGGCCACCAGCGTGCCCACCGGCGCGTCCATCTGCGCTAGGCCCTGCTGACCGCTGCGATAGCTGCGCGTGAACGGGTTGTTGCGGCAGGCGTCGAGGATGACGATGTTGGTGCCGTTGCCGGCCGAGTCCATCTTGTCGAGCACCGACTGCGCATCGATGGCTGCGTAGGCCACCTCGTCCTCGTGTGCGATGTGGCTGCGCACGGGGATCAGGAAGTTGCGGCCCTTGATCTGCACGCCGTGACCGGCGTAGTAGAAGAGCCCCGCGCCGCCGCTCCCCGAGGCTTTCAGGCGCTCGCCGAATTCGCGCACCGCGAGCTGGAACTGGCGCTGGTCGACGTCGGTGAGCAGCATCACCGCGAACCCCGCATCTCGCAACACGCCGGCCATCGCCCGCGCATCGTTGATGGAGTTGGCGAGCGGCGAGCTCTCGTAGGTGTCGTTCCCGATCACGAGCGCGATGCGTCGCTGCACCTGCGGCGTGGGTCCTGGATCGGCCTGCGCGCGCGCGCCGGTGGCCGCCGCGGCCGTCATGGCCAACGTGATCACCACTGTGGCCAGAAGGTTGACCAGAAGCTCGAGCCGCGCCCGCAAGGCGCCGCCGGCCGCCCGCCATCCGCCCGTTGAGCTCATCTCGTTCCCCCTGGCGAAGGATTGTCCAGAGCCAGGATGTCTGCTGCAACGAGCTCGTGCAGCGAGTGGCGCCGCTTCGTGCCGGATTCCGACTCCTCGAGCTCGGCGGCGAGCGGCAGCAGCGTGCTCTGCGCCATCCAGTAGCGATGCAGCCACTGCGCCGGCGCACGGCGGCCGCCCGGGTGGTCGGTGTGCCCTTCGAAGCGGAATTCGACGCGCACGCTGAGCACCGACCCCTCGATGCCGCGCGGCGCCTTCATCTCCTCGGTGCGTGTCTGCCAGGTGCCGCGCAGCGTGTGGCGGACGACGGCACCCGCGGCGTCGCGCTCCTGCACGATGGCGGCCAGCTCGCCCTGGCGCCCGGGTCCGCCGGCGGCGATCTGGGCGATCGGCAGCGGCGGCTGGAAGTCGAGCCACACGCCGGTGACCTCTTCGTTGCCGGAGCGCCGCTGGCCCTGGGCGTCGAGGCGCTGGCGGCCGCCGTTGACCCACAGGCCGCCGTCGGCGTCGACGCGATCGACGCGCCAGACGTAGCCGCGCATCGGCTGCCCGCCGAGCAGGTCGGTGACGAGGTAGCGCCAGCGGTCGCCCTCGCTGAAGCCGGCCGTGTTTCGAGCCGGGTTGGGTGACCGAACGTTGGCGCCGATGTCGCCCCAGACGGCGAGCTCGTGCGTGGGGCCGCGCGCGGCCACCATCTCGCGACGCAGGCGTTCGGAAGACTCGCGCACGGCCGCGGCGAGGTCGAGCGGCGCGGTCGGCACCGGTGGCGGGGGCAGGTTGGTGGCCGGGGCCGGTGTGGGCGACGATGCAACCGGCAGCGCAAGGTCCAGCAGTCGCTGGCGCGCCGTGCGTGCATGCCGGCCGGCGGGGAACCGATTCAGGTAGGCATAAAGCTCGGCGCTGCTGCGCGACTCCCGGACGATCTCCCACAGCGCATCGTCCAGGGCCGCTTGCGGGTCGGTGGCCGGTGCGGTGGCGCTCGGGGCCGCCGAGGTCGGCCCCGTGGGCGCGCCCGGCGGCGCGGCAGACGGCACGCCGGTCGGCAAGACAGCGGTGGCGGGCGCACCGGCGGACAAGCCCATCGGCGGGTGGAAGTAGAAGTCCCCCACCAGCGCTGACGACTCCCATGGGACCTGCCGGTTGCGCGAGGCGCGCAGCACGCCCAGGCGCACCTGCTTGAGCACGTCCTCGACCTTCAGCGCCGGGCGCCGGATCGCCTCGAGCAGGTGGGTGGTGAACAGGCCGTTGACCTGCCCCGGCAGGTTGTCGATGGCCACCGAGCCGGGCGCGGTGGCGAAGGAGATGAGCGTGCCCACCGGCGCGTCCATCTGCGCCAGGCCCTGCTGGGCACCGCGGAAGCTGCGCGCGAACGGGTTGTTCCGGCAGGCGTCGAGGATGAGGATGTTGGTGCCGTTGCCGGCCGACTCCATCTTGTCGAGCACGGCCTGCGCATCGAGCGCGGCGTAGGCCACCTCGTCCTCGTGCGCGATGTGGCTGCGCACGGGGATGAGGAAGTTGCGGCCCTTGATCTGCATGCCGTGGCCGGCGTAGTAGAAGAGGCCGGTGCCGCCGCCGGCCTTGAGCCGTTCGCCGAAGTCGCGCAGCGCGGCTTGCATCTGGCGCTGGTCGATGTCGGTGTGCAGCAGCACGCTGAAGCCCGCCTCGCGCAGCACCCGGGCCATCGCCCGCGCATCGTTCGCTGCGTTCGGCAGCGGCGAGGTCTCGTAGGCCGCGTTGCCGATCACCAACGCCGTGCGGTGCTGGGCCTCGGGCGGTGCCGCCGGCTCGCGCGCGACCGGGGCCTGTGCGCCGCTCGGCTGGCACAGGGCCAGCGTGGCGGCCGCGAGCAGCAGCCACGGACGCCACAGGCTGGCGCAAAGACGGCGTTGTGAAGCAAGGCGGCAGGGCACGGGCGGGTCGCGCATTCCCGGCCGGCGCGGCCGTGCCGAAATTATGGGCAGACGCGGGCCGCCTGCACCCCTCAATCCAACGGAAACGGCAGCGCCTTGGGCCAGCTGAGCAACTCGGGGCCGGTGGTGGCGCCGGTGACACGGCTGTCGACACTGCGCCACCAGGGCCGCACGGCGTCCACCTGCGCCGGGTGGACGGGCTCGCCCAGCTGCGGCATCACCAGGTGCACACCCCGGGCCGGGGCCAGCTCGAGCAGGGTCTCGGCCGGCTCGTCCCAGGGGTGCAACGCGAGGCTGAAGGTGCTCCAGTGCACCGGCAGGAAGGCGCCACCGCCGAGCAGCGCCAGCGCCTCGAGTGCGTTGCCAGGCCCCAGGTGGATGTCGCCCCAGCTCGGGTGGAAGGCGCCCACCTCGAGCATGACGAGGTCGAAGGGCCGGCCGCGGGCTGCGCGGCCGTCGCGGCCGGTGTTCGGGTCGCCGTTCTGGCCACCGTGCGAGCCGCCATTCGAGCCACCGTTCATGCCGCCCACGAAGCGCGCGCGGATCTCCGCGTACTGGTCGGTGAGGCCGGTGTCGCCGCTGAAGAAGACGCGCTCGCCATCGCCGCGCGGGCCGCCGCGGCCGCTCTCGATGACGAACGACGACCACAGCGTCGCGTTGCGGTCCTTCAGGCCTCGGCCCGAGAAGTGCTGCGCCGGCACGGCGGTGAAGCGGACTTCGGCGGCGGTGCTTTCCTTGGAGGTGCCGTCGCCGGCCACGGGCCCGGCGACGAGGTGGCTCTGCCACCAGTCGAGTTCCGTGATGCGCGCCGGGTCGACGCCGAAGGCTTCGAGGTGGGCGCCGACCCCGAGCGAGGTGATGAACGGCACGGTCGGCTGCAGCTTCGCCAGCTCGCGCACGGTGGCCATGCACAGGTGGTCGTAGTGGTCGTGCGAGATCAGCACGGCATCCAGTGGCGGCAACGCCTTCAGCGCCACCGGCATCGGATGGAACCTCTTCGGCCCGGCCAGCCGCGAGGGCGAGGCGCGGGCGCCCCACACCGGGTCGGTGAGGATGCGGCGGCCGGCGATTTCCAGCAGCACCGTCGAGTGCCCGAGCCAGGTGGCGCGCAGGTCGCGCCCGGGCGCCCGGCGCCAGGCCTCGCGTGGGTCGAGGACCGGCAGCTCGCCGGTGGGCACGCGGCGGTCGCCGCCGCACAGGAACTCCGTCAGCGTCGGCCGTGGCGCCGAGGCGTCGCGCAGCCCGGCGCGGATGGGGCCGCGGTTGCGGAAGCCCGCCGGCGCGCCTTGGCGCGCCTCGACCCACTGCTCGCTGGCGCGCATTCGTTCCAGACGATCTCCCGCGGCGCGGGCTCCGAAACTCTTCATGAGCTGATCACGCCGGGTTCATGCCGCGAGCGCTGCCCGCATGCCGCGGGCGCAAGGAGCCGAGGGCGAACGGGCAGGTTGGCCGGAGGTGTTCTCGGCTTCTCATGCGGCCAGCTGCCTTGCCGCAGCGTGGATGGCGGCGCGAATGCGTGGGTAGGTGCCACAACGGCAGAGGTTGCCGCTCATTGCCGCGTCGATGTCGGCGTCGCTCGGCTTCGGGTTGACCGTCAACAGGGCCGTGGCGACCATGATCTGGCCGCTCTGGCAGTAGCCGCACTGCACCACGTCGACCTCGAGCCAGGCGGCGCGCACGGCGTCGGCCACCTTGCCTGCGAGGCCTTCAATCGTCGTCACCTCCTTGTCGCCCACGGCCGCCAGCGGCGTGACGCAGCCACGCACGGGCTGGCCGTCGACGTGCACGGTGCAGGCGCCGCACAGCGCCATGCCGCAGCCGAACTTGGTGCCGGTGAGCTTGAGCTCGCCGCGCAGCAGCCACAGCAGCGGCGTGTCGGGCTCCGCCGCCACGGGGGTGGGCTGGCCGTTGATCTTGACGGTGGTGCTCATGGTCTGGGGGTGGGCGGCGTCACGGGCGTCGGGTGAGGCTCAAGCCACCTTGAGCGGCAAGGTGCGCAGCCGTTGGCCGGTGAGGGCGAAGAGCGCATTGGCCACCGCCGGCGCGATCGGCGGCGTGCCGGGCTCGCCCATGCCCTCGGGATGGGCGGTGCTCGGCACGATGTGCGTCTCGATCACCGGGCTGGCGTCCATGCGCAGGCACGGGTAATCGTGGTAGTTGGTCTGCGTCACGCGGCCGCGCTCGATGTCGATGGCGCCATGCAGCGCCGCGCTCAGGCCGAAGATGACGGCACTGTCCATCTGCTGGCGCACGTGGTTGGGGTTGACGGCGAGACCGCAGTCGACGGCACAGGTGACGCGGTGCACGCGGATCGCTTTCGTTCCGGCGCTGTCGACTGCGAGCGACACCTCGGCCACCTGGGCGACGATGCTGCCGAAGCTCTCGTGCAGGGCCACGCCACGCATCACCTTCGCGCCGTCGGGCGCGGCGGGCAGAGGCGTGCCCCAGCCGGCCTTCTCGGCCGCGAGCTGCAGCACCTTCGCGTGGCGCGGATGGCGGCGCAGCAGCGACAGACGGAAGGCCACCGGGTCGGCCTTGGCCGCCGCCGCCATCTCGTCGACGAAGGCCTCCTTGAAGAACGCCTGATGCGAGTGCCCGACCGAGCGCCAGAAGCCCACCGGCACCGGCAACTCGACCACGGCGTGCGCGATGCGCGCCGCCGGCCACTCGTAGGGCTGGTCGAAGGCCCCTTCACTGGTGGTCTTGTCGAAGTTCACCGTGGGCAGGCCGAAGAGGCGCTTCAGCGCCTGCGGCACGATCGCCTGCCCGGCCGACAGGCCGGTCACGCCCAGGAGGTTGCCCGCACTGTCGAACCCGGCCCGGAAACGGGCGGCGCAGGCCGGGCGGTAGAAGTCGTGCGTCGTGTCCTCGGCGCGCGTCCAGAAGGTCTGCACGGGCACGCCGCCCGGCGCTTGGCGCGCGATGGCGGCGGCCTGGGCGATGAAGTCCACGTCCAGGCGGCGGCCGAACGCGCCCCCGAGCAGTTGCACCTTCACCTCGACCTGGTTCGCGTCGTTCAGCCCGAGCGCCTGCGCCGCCGCCCGGCGCGCGAAGTCCGGCACCTGCGTGCTCGCCCACACGGTGGCGCGGCCGCCCTTGAGTTGCACGGTGCAGTTGATCGGTTCCATGGCCGCGTGCGCGAGCCATGGCGCCGTGTAGTCGGCCTGCATCGTGCGCGCGGCGCCGGCGATCGCCGTCTCGGCGTCGCCCACCGAGAAGTAGGCGGTGCCGCCGCCCTGTTCGAGCCGCTGGCCGAGCGCCTCGATGGCGGCGCGGCTGTTCAGCGCCGCCGCCGGCACGGCCTCGTCCCAGGTGACGTCGACGGCGCGGATGGCCTTCAGCGCGTGCCAGGGCGTGTCGGCGATCACCGCGACGGCGGCCGTGCCGCCGTGGTAGCCGTCGAGCGCGAAGACGCTCTTCACGCCCGGCAACGACATCGCCTTGGCGCCGGCGAGGCTTGCCACCTTGCCGCCGAGCGTGGGGCACATCGCCACCGTGGCGTAGAGCATGTCCGGCAGCACGACGTCGATGCCGAAGCCGGCGGTGCCTTCGCCCTTGGCGCGCGCCTCCAGGCGCGGCGTGTCCTTGCCGATGAGCTTGAACTCCGACGGCTCCTTGAGCTTCACGTCGCGCGGCAACGCCTGCGCGGCCGCCAGCGCAGCCAGCTCGCCGAAGCGTACCGAGCGGCCCGAGGCCGGGTGCGTGACCTGCCCGGCGGCGACCTGGATCTCCTCGACCGGCACCGACCAGCGCGCCGCCGCGGCGGCCACGAGCATCGAGCGCGCCGAGGCACCGGCTTCGCGCATGGGCAACCACAGGTCCTTGATGCTCGAGGAGCCGCCGGTGAGCATCGGCCCGACTTCGCGCATCGTCTTGGCGCTCAGCCAGGCGGCGAGCTTCTTGATCGCGCCTTCGTCGTCGGGGTGGAAGGGCAGGCCGTCGACGACGGTGGCGATGTTGTTGTAGATGGCGTCGACAGGCGCCTGCTCGACGCGCACGCGCGACCAGTCGGCGTCGAGCTCCTCGGCCAGCAGCATGGCGGCGGCGGTGTGCACGCCCTGGCCCATCTCGGACTTGGGCACGACGACGCTGACGCTGTCGTCACTGCCGATGCGCACCCAGCCGTTCAGCGCCAATTGGCCAGCCACCGGCGGCAGCGGCTCCGAGGGGGTGAGCCGCTGCCGCGGCGGCAGCACCGACCAGCCGACGACGAGTGCGCCGGCGGTGCCGAGCGTGCCGAGGATGAATCTTCTTCGTGTGCCCATGGGTTCGTGGGGGTGGGGCAGGGTCCGCCCGATCACGACCCGGACCCTAAAGCCGGCAGCATCGTGCCATGCAAACCCCCGCCCGTCTTCCAGGTCTTCAGCCGACGCGCGTCGGCTGGTCCCGGTTCGCCGGATCCGCCGGACGGCCGGGCGGCGGAAGAAGACGAGGCTCGATGGCAGTGGCCTTGGCCTCTAGCATGTGCCGGACCGGCACGGTGCCATCGGGTCTTCGCCGAACCGGCGTACGCTCGCGGCCCCGCGGCGGCCCGAACTGCCCGACCGAGTGCCCTTGCCTGCCCGCCTTACCATGACCCAGCTCGAAGATCGCCTCTCCCGCCTCGGCGCCAGCCGCCTGGCCGGCATGCGCCGCGGTGTCGAGAAAGAGAGCCTGCGCGCCCTGCCCACCGGCGCCCTGGCGCTGACGCCGCACCCGAGCGCGCTCGGCGCGGCGCTCACGCACCCGCAGATCACCACCGACTACAGCGAGAGTCAGCTCGAGCTCATCACCGGCGTGCACGCCGATGCCGAGGCGTGCCTCGCGCAGCTCACCGAGATCCACCAGTTCGTCTACCGCACGATGGCCCCGCTCGGTGACGAGCGCCTGTGGGTGGGCAGCATGCCCTGCGGCCTGCCCACCGACGAGACCATCCCGCTCGGCCGCTACGGCAGCAGCAACATCGGCCGCGCCAAGAGCGTCTACCGCATGGGCCTGGGCCACCGCTACGGCCGGCGCATGCAGACGATCTCGGGCATCCACTACAACTGGTCGTTGCCGGGCTTGTCCAACGACGAGAGCTTCGCTCTCATCCGCAACTTCCGCCGCCACTCGTTCCTGCTGCTCACGCTCTTCGGCGCCAGCCCGGCGCTGTGCAGCAGCTTCGTCGCTGGCCGCGACCACGGCCTCGTGCCGGTGGCGGCCGATGCGACGCACACGCTGCACCTGCCGCACGCCACCAGCCTGCGCATGGGACGGCTCGGCTACCAGAGCGATGCGCAGGCGACGTTGCAGGTCAGCTACAACAGCCTGGAGAGCTACGCCGCCTCCCTGCACGGCGCGCTCACTCGGCCCTACCCGCCTTACGAGGCCATCGGCATCCGCAACCTCGGTGGCGAGTACAACCAGCTCGCCACCTCGCTGCTGCAGATCGAGAACGAGTTCTACGGCACCATCCGCCCCAAGCGCGTCATCCGCTCCGGCGAGCGGCCGCTGCACGCCCTGCGCGAGCGCGGCGTCGAATACGTCGAGGTGCGCTGCATGGATCTCGACCCGTTCGAGCCTGTGGGCATCAACGCGCAGACGATGCGCTTCATCGACCTCTTCCTGCTGCACTGCCTGCTCGCGCCGAGCGCGCCGGACACCCCTGAGGAGATCGCCGCGCTCGGCCGCAACCAGCATCGCGCGGCGGCTTTCGGGCGCCAGCCCGGGTTGAAGCTGGAGCGCGCCACCGCCGGGGGTGCGTTGCGCGAGCTGACGCTGGTCGAGTGGGCCGAGGAGATCCTCGATGCCTGCCCGCCGATCGCCGCCGCCCTGGACGCGGCCGCCGGCAGTGGCCAGGCCTACCGCGACGCGCTGGACGCCGCGCGTCGGGCACTTGCCGCGCCCGACACGTTGCCGTCGGCCCGCGTGCTGGCGACGATGCAGCAGGACTTCGGGGGCAGTTACACCGCCTTCATCCGCGCCATGGCCGAGCAGACGCGGGCACGCCACATGGCGCTGCCCTGGGCGCGCGAGCAGCAGTCGCAGCAGGAGGCGATGGCGCTCGAGTCGTTGATGAAGCGCCAGGCCATCGAGGCGGACGACGACATCGACTTCGAGACCTGGCGCCTGGCCTACCTCGACCCGGCGCGGCTGATGGCCTGAAGGGCGCTCAGGCGCCAGCGGCCTGCAGGTCGCCAGGAATGGTGACGCTGCCGTCCGCCTCGAAGGCAATGTCCAGTGCCCCCGCGGTGCGTGGCGCGGCGTGCAGGCTGTCCTCCCAGGCGCGGTGCATGCGCAGGAACTCGCGCAGCACTTCGCCCGGCACGTGGCGCATGCCCAGCACCTCCACCTCCATGCCACGGCGCAGTTCCAGGGACGACAGCCAGTAGTTGCCGGGCTCGTGCGGCAGGCGCGGCGCTGCCGTCTGCGCTGCGTTCTGCGCTGCCGTTTGCGCGGCCTTCTTCGCGGTCGGCAACTCGGGCCTGGGGACGGGGTCGGAGGTGGCCATGGGAAAGTCGCATTGCACTGCAGCATGGGCCATCTGTCACCCGCTCTTGGTCTGGCACGTCCATCCGGGAGAGGTTGCGCCCGGCGCCAAAATGGCGTCATGACCCTGACCGAGCTCAAGTACATCGTCGCGGTGGCGCGCGAGCGCCATTTCGGGCGCGCAGCCGAGGCCTGCTTCGTCTCGCAACCGACGCTCTCGGTGGCGGTCAAGAAGCTCGAGGACGAGCTCGATGTCAAGATCTTCGAACGCGGCGCGAGCGAGGTCTCGGTGACGCCGCTCGGCGAGCAGATCGTGCGCCAGGCGCAGCAGGTGCTCGAGCAGGCCAACGCCATCAAGGAGATTGCCAAGAGCGGCAAGGACCCCGTGAGCGGCCCGCTCAAGCTGGGCATCATCTACACCATCGGGCCCTACCTGCTGCCCGATCTCGTGCGCGAGGCCATTGCGCGCGTGCCGCAGATGCCGCTCATGCTGCAGGAGAACTTCACGGCCAAGCTGCTGGAGATGCTGCGCACGGGTGAACTCGACTGCGCCATCATGGCCGAGCCTTTTCCGGACACGGGCCTGGCGGTGGCGCCGCTGTACGACGAGCCCTTTGTGGCTGCCGTGCCGGCCGGCCACCCGCTGGCCAAGCGCAAGCAGCTCAGCGCCGAGGAGTTGAAGAACGAGACGATGCTGCTGCTCGGTACCGGCCACTGCTTCCGCGACCACGTGCTCGAGGTGTGCCCCGAGTACGCGCGCTTTGCCAGCCCGAACTCGGTGGGTGGCGAAGGCATCCGCAAGAGCTTCGAGGGCAGCTCGCTCGAAACGATCAAGTACATGGTCGCCTCGGGCATGGGCGTGACGGTGGTGCCGCAGCTCTCGCTGCCCAAGGAGCCACCCTCGCGCCACGACCATGTGCGCTACATCAAGTTCGCGTCGCCGGTGCCCACGCGCCGGGTCGTGCTGGCGTGGCGGCGCAGCTTCCCGCGCTACGAGGCCATCGCGGCGCTGCGCAACTGCATCTACGCCTGCCCGCTGCCCGGGGTGAAGCGACTCACCTGAGACCCCGGGCGTGAACGCTTTGCCACCGCCACCGCCACCGCCGTCGCCGTCGCCGTCGCCCCAGGCTTCTTCGAGCCCGGCGGGCGCCGCGGAAGCTGCGAGCCCCCACGCCGAAGCGGCCCTGGTGGCGGAGCGGCTGCGGCTGTACCGTGCCGGCAAGTGGTCGGCGATCTCCGGCCAGTCGATCATGGCCGCGCTCGTGCTGTGGGTCGTGCACGGGCAGGTCCCGCCGGCCACGCAATGGGCATGGATGGCGGCGGTGGCCGCTTCCTTCGCCGTGCGGGCCTTCTGCGACGCTGGCCGTGTCGCGCCGGCGGCCGAACTGCGCCGGACGCGCGCTGCCGTGCTGGGCATGGGCGCCGCCTTCGGCCTCGCGAGCATGCTCGTCTTTCCGACGGCGCACTTCCAGTCGCAGGTCTTCCTCGCCTTCATGATCTCGGGCCTCGCCGCCGGTGCGCTCACGCTCACTTCGTTCGACCTGCGCGTGGCGCTGGCGTATGCGCTCATGGCGCTGGTGCCGCTGATCGTGCGCCTGCTTGCCAGCGGCGGACCGCCCGCCATGGCGATCAGCGTGGCCGCCTGCCTGTTCGTGGCCTACCTGGCCATGAACGGCCTGCGCGCGCAGCGCAACACGCGGCTGACGGTGGCTGTGCGCGAAGCCGACGCGCAGCGCACCGAGTCGCTGCTGGAGAGCCAGCGCCGGCTCGAGCACACGACGATCGAGCTGAAGCGGGCCTCGGAGGAGTTGCGCCTGACCTTCGAGCACATGGACCAGGGCATCTTCAGCCTCGGGCCGGACGGCCGCACGACCTTCTTCAACCGCCGCATGTGCGAGCTCACCGGGCTGCCCGAGGACTTCATGGCAACGCGGCCGACGGGCGTGGAGATCACGCGATACCAGTACGCGCACGGCCACTTCGACGACGAGCAGAGGCTGCTGGAAAGCGGCATCCGCGATGGCATTCGGCAGTGGCGCGAAGGCGTGCAGGTACCGCTGCCGCCGCAGTACTTCAGGCGCACCCACCTGGGCGCCGTGCTCGACGTGAAGACGGCGCCGCTGCCCGGCGGCGGCTTCGTGCGCACTTTCGCCGACGTGACGGCCCTCGTGGAGACCAACACGCGCCTGCAGCACAGTGAGGCGCAGGCGCGCAAGCTGGCGCTCGTGGCCTCGCACACCGATGACGCGGTCGTGATCACCGACGCCGAGCGCCGCATCGAGTGGGTGAACGAGAGCTTCACGCGGCTGACCGGCTACACGCTGGCCGAGGCGGCTGGTCGGCGGACCTCGGACTTCCTGCGCGGCCCGGCCACCGACAGCGGCACCGCGGCGCGCATCGACGAGGAACTGCGGCGCGACATGCGGGGAACGGGCGAGATCCTGCACTACCGCAAGGACGGCAGCGCCTACTGGTTCGCGCTGCAGACCCACGCGGTGCTCGCCGAGAACGGCGACGTGCTGCACTACATCGGCATCGGGCGCGACGTCACCGCACGTCGAGAGTCCGAACAGGCGCTGCGCACGGCGCGCGACGAGGCCGAGCGCGCCAGCCGTGCGAAGTCCGACTTCCTCTCGGCGATGAGCCACGAGCTGCGCACGCCGATGAACGCCATCCTCGGCTTCGCGCAATTGCTCGAGGCCGACGCGCGCGAGCCGCTGTCGGCCCGGCAGCGGGAACAGGTGCGCCGCATCCGCGAGGCCGGCGGCCACCTGCTCGATCTCATCAACGACGTGCTCGACCTGGCACGCGTGGAGGCGGGCCGCGAGGTCATCGCGCTGGAGCCGGTGGCGCTGGCGCCGCTCGTCGACGAGTGTGTCCTGCTTGTGCGGCCGCTGGCCGCGGAGCGTGGCATTCACCTCGCCTCGGAGCTGCCGGTCGCGACGCCGGGCGTGCGCGCCGACCGCACGCGCCTCAAGCAGGTGCTGCTCAACCTGCTGGCCAACGCGATCAAATACAACCAGCCGCAGGGCAGCGTGCGCGTCCGCTGCCTGGTGGACGAGCGGAACGTCGGCCTGGCCGTTGCCGACACCGGGCCGGGGCTCGACACGCAGGCGCGCGAACGGCTCTTCACGGCTTTCGAGCGTCTCGGTGCGGAGCACGGTCCGGTGGAAGGGGCGGGCATCGGCCTGGCGCTCAGCCGCCGGCTCGTTGCCTTGATGCACGGCACGATCGAAGTCTCGAGCGAACCCGGACGAGGCAGCACGTTCACGGTGACCTTGCCCCGCGTCGGGGCCGAGCTGTCGGGGTTCGGCCCACCCTCACCACCCATCGACCCCGAGGCCACACCGCCGCCGGCGGGCGCGGGTGGCACCGTGCTCTACATCGAAGACAACCCGGTCAACGTGGTGTTGATGCAGTCGATGCTCGAGCCGCTGCCCGGCGTGCGCCTGCTCGTCGCCGAACGGCCCGAACCCGGGCTGGAGCTGGCCTTCGAGCACCGGCCGGACCTCATCCTGCTGGACATCCAGCTGCCAGGCATCGACGGCTACGAGGTCCTGCGGCGCCTGCGCGCCGACGAGCGCACGCGCAGCAAGCCGGTCATCGCCATCAGCGCCAATGCCATGCGCGGCGACATCGAGCGCGGGTTGGCCGCCGGCTTCGACGACTACCTGACCAAGCCGCTGGACGTGGCGGCGCTGCGCGCCACCGTACAGCAGCGACTGCAGGCGGCGCACGCCGGAGCGTCCGGCATCAGAGATCGTCGATCGATTTCGGCCAGCTCGCCTTGAGCAGGCGGCTGAGCGCGCGGTCGGCAAGCAGCTTGCCACCTGTCTGGCAGCGCGCGCAGTAGTTGCTCTCGTTCGCCGCGTGGACGATGCGCTGCACCGGCGAGCCGCACACCGGGCAGGGCTGGCCGTAGCGGCCATGCACGGCCATCTGCGGGTGAAAGGCGGTGACCTTGGCCGGCCAGCCCGGCGACTCGGCGCGCAGGCGCTCGGTCCACTCGGCCAGCACCTCGCGGGCCGCGGCATGCAGACGCGCGGCATCGGCTTCGGACAGCCTGCGCGTCAGGGTCACCGGCGAGAGCCGGGCGCGGTGCAGGATCTCGTCGGAATACGCGTTGCCGATGCCGCTGAAGAGCCGTGGGTCGGTGAGTGCGCGCTTGAGCGTGTGGTTCTCCATGCGCAACCGCGTGGCGAAGGCGTCGGGGCCGGTGGCCATGACGTCGATGCCGCCGGCATCGAGTGCCGCGAGCGCCTCGCGCGAGCCCACGAAGTGCAGGGAGGCGCGGCGCTGGCTGCCGGCTTCGGTGAGCAGCAGCGTGCCCGCGTCGAGTTCGAAGGCGGCCAGACCGATGCGCGCCGGGGCCTTCTCGCCCGCCGCCAGCCAGCGCAGGCGCCCGGCGATCATCAGGTGGATGACGAGCCAGCGCTCGCCTTCGAGGGCGAGCACGACGCGCTTGCCCAGGCGCTCGACGCCGACGACGCGCCGGCCCTCGGCCTCGGTGATGGGGGGCACGGCGGTGCGCAGCACGAAAGGGTTGAGCAGGCGCACGCGCCGCAGCACCTGGCCCGCCAGGCGCTCGCCGGCGCGCTCGACGTAGACCGCGATGTCGGGCAGTTCAGGCATGTCCGGCGCGGTGCCCGTCGGCAGGCAGGCTGCGGCGTCGGCGCCAATGCCGCCAGGTGCGCCTGAGTGCCAGCATGGCGAGCACGACGCCGGTGAGCACGAGCACGAGCCCCGCCGCCGAGGCGGCCTTGACGAGCGGATGGCTGAAGTCCTCGCCCTCGCCGTAGTCCATGAGGTGCAAACGCCAGAAGAAGTCGTAGAGCACCCAGGCGTCGTTGCGCACGGCCACGAGTTCGCCGCTGCGGCTGTCGATGTACAGGCGGGTGCCGAGACCGTCGTCGAAGGTGGCGCGCCACACATCGCGCCTGGCGCCGGCTTCCCGCACGATGAGCAGGCGCGCCGGCACCTCGGCCAGCAGGCGCACCTCGGCCAGGGCGCCGGTGCCTTTGTAGAGGCCGCGTGCGAAGCGGGCGACGGCCGCTTCGTCGGGCGGCGCCAGCGGGCCACCCGTGGCGGCGACCCAGCTTTCGCCGCGCGCATGGCGCAGGCGCAGCGCCGGGCCGGTGGCCGTGGCGACGCTGGCCACGGCCTGCACCGGCTGCGGCGTCGGTTGCGCCGCCAGATGGCGGGCCACCGCGCCGGCCCAGTCGGCGGGCAACGGTTGCACCGGCCGCGACACCGAGTCCTCCGCCTTCACCCAGGGCTTGAAAGGCAGCCAGGTGAAGACAAAGCCGCCCGCGAGCCAGGCCAGCACCTGCAACGCCACCAGCCAGGCCAACCAGCGATGCCAGCGGAAGAAGCGGGCCGCGATGCTCATGCGCGCATTGTGTGGGCGCTCCCCCGAGGACGGTGGCACCGGATAATCGCCGATTGCCCTCGCGCCGCCCCCGCACGGCGCCCACCTGCGACACCATGTTCCCCGAACTCGCCACCGAGGTCCGGCGCCGCCGCACCTTTGCCATCATCAGCCACCCCGACGCGGGCAAGACGACGCTCACGGAGAAGCTGCTGCTGTTCTCCGGCGCGATCCAGATCGCCGGCAGCGTGAAGGCGCGCAAGGCGAGCCGCCACGCGACCTCGGACTGGATGGAGATCGAGAAGCAGCGCGGCATCTCGGTCGCCAGTTCGGTGATGCAGATGGAGTACCGCGGCTGCGTCATCAACCTGCTCGACACGCCGGGCCACCAGGACTTCAGCGAGGACACCTACCGCGTGCTTACCGCGGTGGACGCGGCGCTGATGGTCATCGACGCCGCCAACGGCGTGGAGCCGCAGACGCGGCGCCTGCTGCAGGTGTGCCGGGCGCGCAACACGCCCATCCTCACCTTCGTCAACAAGATGGACCGCGAGGTGAAGGCGCCGCTCGATCTCTTCGACGAGATCGAGCGCGAGCTCGGCATGGGCGTGGTGCCCTTCACCTGGCCGGTGGGCATGGGCAAGGTGTTCGGCGGCGTGCTCGACCTGCGCAAGGACCAGATGCGCGTGTTCTCGCCGGGTGAAGACCGGGCCACGGGCAACGAGGAGGTGATCGACGGCATCACCAATCCGCAACTGGCCGAGCGCTTCGGCATGAACTACGAGCAGGCGGCCGGTGAAGTCGAGCTCGTGCGCGAGGCTGCGCCATCGTTCGACGAGGCGCAGTTCCTCGCCGGACACCAGACGCCGATGTTCTTCGGCAGCGCCATCAACAACTTCGGCGTGCAGGAGGTGCTGGACGCGCTCGTCGACCTGGCGCCTCCGCCTGGGCCGAAGGCCGCCATCCAGCGCACGGTGCAACCCACCGAGGACAAGTTCACCGGCGTCGTCTTCAAGATCCAGGCCAACATGGATCCGGCGCATCGCGACCGCATCGCCTTCCTGCGCGTGGCCAGCGGCCACTTCGAGCGCGGCATGCGGCTGAAGGTGGCGCGCAGCGGCAAGGAGCTGCGCCCGAACACGGTGGTGAGCTTCCTCAGCCAGCGGCGCGAGCTGCTGGAAGAGGCCTATGCCGGCGACATCATCGGCATCCCGAACCATGGCGTGCTGCAGCTCGGCGACACGCTCACCGAAGGCGAGAGCCTGCAGTTCACCGGCCTGCCGTTCTTTGCGCCGGAGATGTTCCGCAGCGTCGAAGTGGCCGACCCGCTGCGCACCAAGCAGCTGCGCGCCGGCCTCACCCAGCTGGGCGAGGAGGGCGCGATCCAGGTCTTCCGCCCCATGGCTGGCAGCGTGCTGCTGCTGGGTGCGGTGGGGCAGCTGCAGTTCGAGGTGGTGGCTCACCGCCTCGAACATGAATACGGCTGCAAGGCGCGCATCATGCCGGCGCGTTACAACGTGGCGCGCTGGGTCACCTGCGAGACGGGCGAGGGCGCGGCGGCCGACGAGCGCGAGCTCAAGCGTTTCATCGACGGCAACTCGCACCGAGTGGCGCTCGACGCGGTGGATGCGCCCTGCGTCCTGCTCGAATACGCCGGCGAGCTGCGCGCGATGCAGGAGAACTGGCCGAAGATCAAGTTCCACGCGCTGCGCGAGCACGCGGGGCTGGTGTTCCAGAAGCAGCTCGAGGGCTGAGCGCGGGCGCGCCTGTCCGTCGAGCGCGTGAGTCGAAGGCAATGAAGTCTCTGCCGAAGCCGGGCCGGGATGCCGGTGCCACCCGGCTGGTCTACTCCACCGAAGGCGGCCGCATGTGCCCGCAGTGCCGCCGGCCTATGCAGGATTGCGCCTGCGCAACCCAGCGAGCGGCGGTGCCTGCGGCGAGCGGCCCGATCCGTGTCAGCCGCGAGTCCAAGGGCCGCGGCGGCAAGACGGTGACCCTTGTGCGTGGCCTGCCGCTGCCCGCGGCCGAACTCGAGGCCCTGGGCAAACAACTGCGCAGCCACTGCGGGAGCGGCGGCACGGTGAAGGACGGCGTGCTCGAAGTGCAGGGTGACCACTGCGAGCGCGTGCTCGCATGGCTGCTCGCGCAGGGCTACGCGGCGAAGCGCGCGGGCGGGTGAAGCGCGGCTGACGCCTTCCGCCACGGGCGGTTCTTTGCGTGGCTCCATCGGCTCGCGCGACAGGCCGGGCGCTTGGGCGCCGATTGGCACTCTTCTTGCGAGATGCCGGGGCCTATCCAACCCCCGCAGCGCCGCCCGCGGCGTGCCATTGGAGCCCCGAATGAAACGTCGCGAACTGCTTGTCGCGGGTTCCGCCTTCCTGGCGACCCCAGCCATTGTTGGAGCACAGGGCACTGCCTGGCCCACGCGGGGCCCCATCCGCTTGATCGCCCAGTTTCCGCCGGGCGGCCTGGTGGACGTGGTGTCGCGGCTGATGTCGCCGATCATGTCGCAGGCGCTCGGGCAATCGGTCGTGGTCGAGAACCGCCCCGGCGCGGGGGGCGTCATCGGCACCGACTACGTTTCCAAGCAGCCGGCCGACGGCTACACGCTGCTGGTGAGCCACGCCGCCGTGCACGTGTACGCCGCAGCCACGCGGCGCACGATGCCCTTCGACGCGCTGAACGACTTCACGCACATGGGCATGTTGGTCGAGGCACCGATGGTGCTGGTGGTGCGCGCGCAGTCGCCCTTCCAGACCCTGGAGCAGTACGTGACCGCGGCGCGTACCAAGTCGGTCCGCTACGGCACTTCGGGCATCGGCTCGGCCAACCACTTGTTCGGCGAGCTGCTCAAGATCGAGGGCCGCGCGCCGATGCACGACCACGTGCCCTACCAGGGCAGCGCGCCAGCCATGCAGGACCTGAATGGCGGCCACATCGACAGCGTGTTCGACCCCATCACCACCAACGTGGCGACATTGAAGGCGGGCTCGTTGCGGGCCCTGGCCGTCTCGACGCCGAAGCGCCTGCCGGCGCTGCCGAACATCCCGACCTTCGCCGAACTGGGTTTCCCCAAGCTCACTGGCTCGCAGTGGCTCGGGCTCTCGGCGCCCAAGGGGCTGCCGGCGCCCATTGCACAGCGCCTGACGGCGCTGATCCCCGACATCCTGGCACGCCCGGACGTGATGGCGCGCTTCGAGGACCTGCAAACCCTGCCGCGCAGCCCCAACCTGCTGGGCGACGACTTCGCGCAGCTGGTGCGCGGGCAGATCGACTCGTGGCGGGCGGTGGCGCGGGCGGCCAACGTCGAGGTGCTCGCCTGAGTTCCCGCGGCGGACGCGTCAATTCAAGTGCGCCACGGAGGCAGGCTGCTGGCATGGGCGTGCCCGTCATGTCGACAATCGGGACCACACCCGGGCGCCAGCCCGGCAGGAGATTCGCATGAGCCACCCGAACGCCGCTCCCCAGCGCCCCCCGACCACCGCGGCCGAGGTGGTGGACGAATTCCTGCGCCTGATCATGATCCCCGACCCGGAGTCGGCGCGCCGCTACACCGCGCCCGGCATGCGCATCCGCTTCACGGGTGGACGTGCCATGCGCGACCCGGCCGAGTGCACCGCCTTCAACAAGGCGCGCTACAAGTGGGTGAAGAAGCGCATCGAGCGCACCGAAACGGTGGCCCAGGGTACCAACGACGGTGCGGACGCGGACACCGTGGTCTACAGCCTCGGCACGCTGCACGGCGAGTGGCCCGACGGCACGCCGTTCGAGGGCAACCGCTATGTCGACCGCTACGTGGTGCGGGCCGGGTTGATCGTCGAGATGGATGTCTGGAACGACAGTGCCGAGTGGATGCTCGCGCGCGCCGGCCTCGCCGTGCTCTGATGGCGGCGGCTTACAGCGGGCCGCTGCCCACACACGGGCGCTTCGACTACCGCGCCATCACGCGGCGCACGCCGTACCGCTGGCCGAACGGCGCGGGGCTCGCGGTGTACCTCGGCTTCAACCTCGAGCACTTCGCGTTCGGCGAGGGTCTGGGCGCCAACATCGGACCCGCGAGCCCGCCGCCCGACGTGCTGAACTACAGCTGGCGCGAGTACGGCAATCGCGTCGGCGCCTGGCGCTGCCTGGAGCTCTTCGACCACCTCGGCCTGCCGGCTGCGGCACTCATCAACACGGCGCTGTACGACCACTGCCCGGAGCTCGTCGCCGCCTGCGTGGCGCGCGGCGACGAGCTGGTCGGCCATGGCCACAGCAACGCCGAGCGGCAAGGCGCCCTCGACGAGACGAGCGAGCGCGAGTTGCTCGCGCAGTGTCGCGCTCGCATGCTGGCCGAGAGCGGCCAAGCACCGGCGGGCTGGCTTTCGCCGTGGATCTCCGAGAGCCTGCACACGCCCGACCTGCTGGCCGAGACTGGCTACCGCTACACGCTCAACTGGTGCCACGACGACCAGCCGTTGCCGATGCGCACTCGCAGCGGACAAGTGCTCTGGGCCGTGCCCTACCCGCAGGAGCTGAACGACATCCCGATGATCGTCGCGCGCCAGATGGACGCGAAGGACTTCGCGCAGATGGTCGTCGACCAGCTCGACGAGATGTTGGAGCAGGCGAGCGGGCCCGCTGCGGCGCCGCTGGTCATGGGCATTGCGCTGCATCCGTACATCGTGGGCCAGCCCTACCGGCTCCGGCACCTGCGACGCGCGCTGGAGCACGTGGCCGCGCAGTGGGACAAGGGGCGCGTCTGGATTGCGACGCCTGGCGACGTCTGCCGCCATGCGATGGCGGTCGAGGCCGGAGCCGCATCAAATCCGGGTGCGGCTCCGCATGCTTGATGGTTGCGGTGGCCGATCGACGGCCTCAACCAGCTTGGCGCGACCGGCAAGAATCGAACTTGCGACGCGGCCTTCGGAGGGCCGCATGATATCCACTTCACCACGGTCGCCGCGCTTCGGCCGCGGCATTCTAGCGCCGGGGTCGGCTGACTCTCGCGTGCTGCCCGGCGAGGCCAGGGGCCACTTCTATAATCGTTCGCTTTGGCCGACCGGCCCGCACGGCCACTGCCGCCGAGGACAAGAATGAGCAATCCGACGAGTGAAGGCCACGCAGCCGATCCGCACGACGATCACAGCAGCCCGATCCGCACGCCCAAGCAGCTGATCACGGTGATCATCGCTTCGTTCGTGCTGCCGGTGATCATCATCATCATGTTGGTCAACTACGTGGCCTTCGGCGGCAAGGAAGGCGCGGGCAGCGACGGCATGTCGCCCGAGGCCGTCGCCAAGCGCCTGCAGCCGGTGGGCATGGTGGAGATCCGCGACGTTTCCAACCCGGCCGCGGCGCGCTCAGGCGAGCAGGTGTACCAGGCGCAATGCGCCGCCTGCCATGCCACGGGTGCGGCCAACGCGCCGAAGTTCGGCGACGCCGCGGCCTGGGCACCGCGCGTGGCCACCGGATTCGAGAGCCTGCTCAACTCGGCGATGAAGGGCAAGGGCGCGATGGCAGCGCAGGCCGGTGGTGATGCCTCCGACCACGAGATCGCGCGCGCCGTCGTGTACCTGGCGAACCAGGGCGGAGGCAAGTTCTCCGAGCCGGCGGCGCCCGCCGCGGCAGCCGCCGCCGCCAGCGCGCCGAAGTAGATCGCGTCCGCGCCTCGCGTGCGAGCACGCGAGTCCATCCAGGCAACGTGAAAGGCCGCCTTCGAGGCGGCTTTCTCACGCCTGCGCCGCGGTTGTCCCGGGCGCCGGCGCCAGCTGGTAGCCGAAGCGCTGCGGCAGCTCGTCGAACGCCACCACCTCGGGCTGCCAATGCCCACGCTCGACGGCGTCGGCGGCGGCGTCCATGTCCAGCGTGTGCACGATGCCCAAGCCGAGATCGGTGTGCAGGAAGAGCCGGCCGTTCTCGTCGAGCCAGGCTGTCTTGGCCTGTGCCTCCGCGCCGGTGTGCGAGGTCACCGGCCACGGGGCGGTGGCGCCGATGCGCCACACGTGGGGTGCCGCCTCGAGCTGCACGTACACGCGCTGCGGTCCGTTCTGGAAGAACCAGCAGCCGGCCTCGTCGTGCGTGTAGTTGCGGTGGATGAAGGCCAGCAGCTTGTCGTGCAGGATGCGGCTGCCCTTGACGCGCGGAAAGGGGCCGGCGGCCTGGATGCGGTCGTCACGCATGAACCACTGGCCACGCGCGTCGAGCGCCAGCCAGCCATAACAATGCGGCACGTTCGGCCACTTCTTCAACGCCGCCTTGACGATCTCGTCCACGGCGCGAACTTACACCAAGGCCGGGTTCGCGAGCCAGTCGCAGACGGCATTCGGCATCGCCGTCACGTGCGCCGGATAAGGCCCTGCGGGAAAGCCCACGTGGCCGCCGTGGTCCGGCCGCCAGAAGGTGACCCGGCCCAGCTGCCCTACGCCGGTCGTCGAGCTGACGGGCGGCAGCGAAGCCGCGGGCACGAAGGGGTCGTTGCACGCATGGAGCACGAGCGCGGGGATGCGGATGTCGGCCAGGTGCGGCTGGGCCGATGCACGCGCCCAGTAGTCCGGCGTGTCGCGAAAGCCGTGCAGCGGCGCGGTGAAGACGTCGTCGAACTCGTACAGCGTGCGCGCTGCGCGCAGTCGCGCTTCGTCGAAGAGGCCCGGGTGGCGCACCAGCTTGGCCAGCGCCTTAGGCTTCATCGTGGCCAGGAACATGCGTGAATAGACGAGCCAGTTGAAGCCGCGATCGATGGCGCGCCCGGCGGCAGCAAGGTCGATCGGAGAGCACACGGCCGCCACCGACGCCGCGGTGGCCGCGGCGCTTTCGCCGGCCTCCTCGGCCCAGCGCAGCAGCGCGTTGCCACCGAGCGAGACGCCCACCACGAGCAGCGGCGCCCCGTGCAGGGCGCGCAGGCGGGCCAGGATCCAGCCGATCTCCTCGAAGTCGCCCGAGTGGTAGGCGCGCGGCGCCAGGTTCAGCTCGCCTGAGCAGCCGCGAAAGTGCGGCACCGAGTAGGCCCAGCCGCGCGCGCGCGCCACGGCACCGAAGGCCTGCGCGTACTGGCTCGCGCTGCTGCCCTCCAGGCCATGGAAGAGCACGAGGTGCTGCGGCGGCGAGGGCGTGGGCGCGGGTGCAGTTGCCGTTGCCGTTGCCATCGCCGGCGCGGCCGGTGGCAGGCCGCGCGCCGGCGCGCCCTCGAGGTGATCGACGTCGACGAAGTCGCCGTCGGGCGCGTTCCATCGCTCGCGCCGCCAGCGTGGCGGCAAACCTTCGAATCGTCGGGCGCGCGTGGCCGCCCAGATCGTCTGCGCGTTGCCGCCCGGCAGCCAAGTGGGTGGGTGATAGGCCCTCGGCCAGTCCGTCGCCAGGCCCTGCGGCGCCGCCGCCATCAATGCAGCGTGGCCGGCGCGTCGCCCGGGCCCGGCAACTCCTGCAGCGAGCCTGGGCTCGCGTGGTGCGCCACCATGCGCCACCCCTGCGGCGTCTTGACGTAGACGTTGGTCGCCAGCACCCAGGCTGTCTGCGTGGCGCCCGCGTCGCCGCCCTCGGCCGGCACCTCGATGCGTTCGACGAGGTGGTGCAGCGCGCCGCCGAGCCACTGCACGCTGTGCACCTGCTCGGGCTCGGCCGGCACGGCGCCATTGCCGAAGATGGCCTCGAAGCTGGCGCGGATGGCCGCCATGCCCACCACCCGCCCGCCGCCCGGATGCACGCAGACGATGTCGTCGTCGTCGGCCCACACCGCCATCATCAATTCGAGGTCGGCGCGTTGCAGCGCCTCGTAGAACTGGGCCTCGATCTCGTCGGGCGTGTCGCCGGCGAGCGCGGCCGTCTGGCGGGGGTTGCGGGGCATCGCTGGGACAGCTGCTCTTGCGGCTTGGGTGCGGCTTGGGTGTGGCGTGGGGGCGGATCTGATGCGGCTCGCGGGCGGCTTCAGCGGAAGACCACGCACTTGTGGCCGTTGATGAGCACGCGGTGCTCGACGTGCCAGCGCACCGCGCGCGCGAGCACGACGCTCTCGATGTCGCGCCCCACGGCCGTGAAGTCCTCGGCCGCGAGCGTGTGGCCCACGCGTTCGACGTCCTGCTCGATGATCGGGCCCTCGTCGAGGTCGGCGGTGACGTAGTGCGCCGTGGCGCCGATCAGCTTGACGCCGCGCGCGTGCGCCTGGAAGTAGGGCCGCGCGCCCTTGAAGCTGGGCAGGAAGCTGTGGTGGATGTTGATGGCGCGGCCGGCCAGCCGCTCGCACAACTCGCGGCTGAGGATCTGCATGTAGCGCGCCAGCACCACGAGATCGACGCGCTCGCGCTCGACCAGCGCCTCGATCTGCGCCTCCTGCGCGCGCTTGGCCGCGTCGGCGCCACCGGCGCCGGTCTTGTCGATCGGCAGGTGGTGGAAGGCGATGCCGTAACTCGCGGCGAGCGGCTCGAAGTCGCGGTGGTTGGAGACGATGGCCGGGATGTCCACCGGCAGCGTGCCGCTCTTCCAGCGGAACAGCAGGTCGTTCAGGCAGTGGCCGTGCTGGCTCACCATGAGCAGCAGGCGCGGCCGCTTGGCCAGCGCGTGAATGCGCACCTGCATGCCGAAGCGCTGCCGCGTGTGCTCGAACAGCGCCGACAGGGCCGCGCCGTCGGCCAGCTGCGGCGGCGCCTGGAAGTGCACGCGCATGAAGAACAGGCCCGTGGCGTCGTCGCCGTCGAGGTCGCCGAACTGCTGCGAGTCGATGATGTTGCAGCCGGCCTGGTAGAGCAGGCCCGAGACGGCGTGCACGATGCCCTTGGCGTCGCGGCAGGCGAGCGTGAGGACGAACTGTTGCTCGGTGGGCACGTTGGGCATGGAGCGCGATTCTAGGGACCGGGCCCCCTCGGCAGGCGTGCTGCACGTCGCATCACAATGGCCGAGACGAAGGAGACTCGCCGTGCCCGAACCCGAAACCGCGCTCGAAACCGCCGCTGCCCCGTTCCGTGCCGACCACGTCGGCAGCCTGCTGCGGCCGGCGGCGCTGGCTGCGCTGCGGGTGAAGTTCAAGGCCGGCGCCGCGGATACGTCCACACTCGTCGCCGCCGAGGACGAGGCCATCGCCCAGGCCGTGCAGCAGCAGCGCGACGTCGGCTTGAAGAGCATCACCGACGGCGAGTTCCGGCGCGACTGGTGGCACCTCGACTTCCTCGGCCAGCTCGATGGCGTGACGCTGGCCAGCAACGAAGGTCCGAAGTTCAGGATCGCCGGCCAGGAACAGCCGCCGATCGCCACCGTCACCGGCCGCATCGGCTGCAGCCGCCCGTTGATGGCCGATCACTTCGCGTACCTGAAGTCGCTCACCGACAAGACCCCGGGCGTGATGCCGAAGATGACGATCCCGTCGCCCTCGATGTTGCACCTGCGCGGCGGGCGCGCCGCCATCTCGGCCGAGGCCTACCCCGACCTGGACGCTTTCTGGGATGACGTCGCCAGCGCCTATCGCCGGGCCATCGCGCATCTCGCCGCGGCCGGTTGCCAGTACCTGCAGCTGGACGACGTGGCCTTTGCGTACCTCTGCGACCCCAAGGTGCAGGCCACCTGCCGCGCCAACGGCGACGACCCGACCACGCTGCCGCGCACCTATGCACGCGTCATCAATGCCGCCCTGGCCGAGCGGCCTGCCGGCATGCGCGTCACCATCCACACCTGCCGCGGCAACTTCAAGAGCGCGTGGGTGGCCGAGGGCGGCTACGAGCCAGTGGTGGAGGCGATGTTCTCCACCGACGTCGACGGCTGGTTCATGGAGTTCGACAACGCGCGCGCCGGCGGCTTCGAGCCGCTCGCAGTGCTTCGCGACGCCGGGGCAGCGGCGAAGAAGGTCGTGCTCGGCCTCGTCACCACCAAGCTCGGCGAGCTCGAGTCGAAGGACGACTTGAAGCGCCGCATCGACGAGGCCTCGCGTTTCGTGCCGCTGGCGCAGCTGTGCCTGTCGCCGCAGTGCGGCTTCTCCAGCACGCACCACGGCAACGCGCTGTCGCAGGACGACCAGTGGCGCAAGCTCGAGCGCGTGGTCGAGGTGGCCAACGAGGTCTGGGGCTAGGAACACCGGCATCAGGTGGCGGCCTCCGGCAACCTGTCGCCCAGTCGCGGGCCCGGAAGCGACGGGCCGGATCCGGCCCGTCGCTGCACTGGAGACACCTGAACAGGTGGTGCCGATGCAGGCGCGGCAACGCGCTGCCGCTTTCTTGCCCCAAAGGGTATACAGACGGTTGCATCCTGCACGCCTCTATCCCAAGCTTGTAGCCCCCGCTCATGAGGCGCACGCGCGATAGTTGAGTCACCCGTCCGAAAGGCGGGCCAACGCTCAACCGCCACGGATGGATGCCCCATGAGTCCGACCCCGATCGCTCCTTTGAACGCTTGGCGTGCGCTGCGGCGTGCGGCTGGCTTCGCCATCGCGGCACAGGTGGCCACGATGACGGCCGCCGCCCCGCTCAACGTCCTCGTGAATCCGGGCGATCAGGGCGAGCAGTCCCGTGCGGCCAGCTACCTGGTCCTGCGCGCGGCGCTGGCCGACGCGCTGCGCGAGGCCAAAGTGGGCGAGGCCAACTGGATCATCTCCACCGACGCCACGGCCGACCTCGCCACCACGCGCTCGCAGATGCACGACATCTTCGTTGCGCCCGCCCACGTCGTGAGCAGCGCGCTGCGGCATGGCTACGTGCCGCTGGTGGGCAACCCCAAGGGTGCTCAGGCCGTGATCGTGGCGATGAAGGACAAGGGCATGAAGACGCTGGCCGACACGGCCGGCAAGCGCCTGGGCCTGCCGCTGCAGGACAGCGTCGTGACGTACCTCGTGCGTGGCGAGTTGAATGCGGCCAACACCTCGCTGAAGAGCCACTACCGCTCGGTCGTCAACATGCGCTACCAGGACGCCTTGCTCGTGTGCCTGCAGGTGCGTGAGTGCGACGTCGTCGGTGTCGAGAAGGCGGTGTTCGACCGCTGGGCCGCAGCCGGCGAGCCGGTGATGGCGGTGATGCAGAGCCGTCCAGCGCCCGGCCTCTCAGTGGCGATGCGCCAGTCGATCGCGGCCAGCGGCGCCACGGCGCGCAGCCTGCAGCCGGTGCTGCTGCGCGCGCTGACGGGGTCGCCCTCGCTGGTGAAGAGCGGCATGGACCAGCTGGCGACCGTCGAGACTCGCGACTACGAGTACGTCTCGACGCTGGGCTACTTCACGCCGCGCCAGCTGCCCGGCGCGAAGGTGGTCGACGCCGGCGCCGTGGCCGAGTTGCTGGGTACCGGCGCCATCTACATCGACACGCGCACCGAGGCCGAGTACCGGGCCGGCCACGTGCCCCAGGCGCGCCTGGTGCCGTATGTGGAGAAGAGCGCCAAGGACACCGACTTCGACGCGCGGCTCGACTCCTTCGACCTCTCCAAGCTGCCGCAGGACAAGGCGGCGCCGATCATCTTCGCCTGCAACGGGGCCGAGTGCTGGAAGAGCTACAAGGCGAGCCTCGCCGCCGTGAAGGCGGGCTACCGGCAGGTGCACTGGTTCCGCGGCGGCTTCCCGGAGTGGCGCAACGCCAGCCGGCAGGTGGCGGTGGCGGCAAAGCCCTAGCAAGAGCGGCGTCCGCGGCACCCCGGCGGCGCTTGTCAGGGCCTGGCCGGGGGCCACCCGCGCCCGGGCCGCGCCGCGGCCCGGTTTGTGCCAAAGTGGCGGCCCGCCTGTGCCAGGCCAGCCACCGCGAGCCGCGCTTGAACCTGCTCTTCGTTGCCGACCCGCTGGAGTCGTTCAAGACCTACAAGGACTCCACCTACGCGATGATGCGCGAGGCGGCCGCGCGAGGCCACGCGCTGCTGGCCTGCGAGCCGCGCCATCTGCGCTGGCAGCGCGGCGGCCGTGTCGTCGCGGCGGTGCGCGAGATCACGCTCACCGGTACGCACGACGGTGCGCACGACAGTGAGCACGGCTGGTTCGACGTGTGCGCCGAACGCGAGATGGCGCTTGCCGACACCGGCGCCGTGCTGATGCGCAAGGACCCGCCCTTCGACAGCGAGTACTTCTACGCCACGCACCTGCTCGGCCAGGCCGAGCGCGAGGGGGCGCGTGTCTTCAACAAGCCGGCGGCGTTGCGCGACCACCCGGAGAA
>JAEUPE010000030.1 GCA_016790435.1 Rubrivivax sp.
CGCGGATGCGGGACCTGTCCTCCAGGCTGGCGTAGGCCCAGATGTTGAGGAAGCGCGGCTGCTCGCCATCGAGCGCCGTGAAGGCACCGACCAGCGGCGACAACGCATGGCGCGCCGGCACCGCGTCCTTCCATGCCTCGATCGTCTCGCCGAGCTTGCCGTGGCGGACCGAGTAGGTGCGGAACTCGTACCACTTGCCGAGCGCGCCCGTGGCCACCGGCGGCAGGAAGGGGAAGAGGCTGAACGACTCCGACTTCAGCCCCACCAGCCATTCGGCGCAGCCGAGCGGGTTGGCGTCGGTCAGCATGCGCAGGCGCGCCTCGGCCAGCGCATCGGCGCTTTCGAACTCGCGCAGCAGCAGCACGCGGCTCAGGTCGCCGATGTCGGACGCAAAGGCGCCGAGCAGCCGGCCGCCCGCAGCGGGCAGCCGCTCCTGCAGGGCCGCGTAGACGTTGGCGTTGCTGAAGACCTTGATCTCGAGCGTGGTCAGTTCGTGCAGCGTGGGCATGGGGCGGTCACTTCTCCAGGTAGAACTCGACGATCCGTTCGCACACCGCCTCGAACATGCCGGCGCCCGTCATGGTGGGCAGGCCGCGCGCGCGTGCGGCCTCGATGAGCGGCGGCACGGCCGGCTTCGTCACCACGCAGCCCACGAACGTGCCCGGCGCCAGCCGCTCCGCCTGCACGGGCAGCGCGTCGCCTTCGCGCATGCCCATCGGCGTGGCGTTGATGACGAGGTCGAAGCCGGCCGGATCCGGGCTGCCCACTTCGGGCACGACCGGCCCGTAGGCGCGCAGCTTCGCCGCCAGCGCTTCGCGGCGGACTTCGTCGGCGTCGTGCAGCGCCAGGCGCGCGACGCCGGCATCGACGAGCGCGTGCGCGATGGCGCTCCCCGCGCCTCCGGCGCCCACGAGCAGGGCGCGGCGGCCGCGCGGCTCGCAGCCAAGCTTGCGCAGGCCGGCGACGTAGCCGTCGCCGTCGCACATGTGGCCGAACCAGCGGCCGTCGGGCCCGCGCCGCGTGACGTTGGCCGCGCCGATCGAGGCCGCGGCCGCCGTGAGGCCGCTGCACAGCCGGGCCGCGTCGAACTTGTGCGGCACCGTGACGATGATGCCGTCGACGTTGGGCATGCGCGCGGCGACGTCGAAGAAGGCCGGCAGGTCGACCGCCTTCACGTGCGCCGGCACGACGATGGTGTCGGCACCGCGGGCGACCAGCGCCTCGGTCACACCGTGGGGCGACTTCACCTGCGCGATCGGGTCGCCGACGATGAAGATGACGCGCGTGGCGCCGCTGTAGTTCTCGAGCATGGTGCCGTGCTCAGCGCCCGCGCGCGCCCCGCCAGCGCCGGTACCAGGCGGTCTGGCTGACGATGGTGAAGGTGAGCGCGGCGAGGATCACCGCCGACAGCGGCGAGGTGAAGAACTCGCTCGCGAAGACGAGCACGTCCTCGTTGGCCGACAGCATCGCCTGCCGGTAGCTGCGGTCCATCAGCGGCCCGAGGATCATGCCCAGGATCACCGGCCCGACCTGGAAGCCGTACATCTTCATGAAGTAGCCGAAGACGCCGAAACCGAGCATCCAGTACACGTCATCGGCACTGTTGTTGATGGCATAGGCGCCCACGGCCGAGAGCACGAGGATCAACGGCAGCAGGATCGGCTTGGGCGTCTCGACGACCTTGGCGAAGATCTTGATGCCGGTGAGGCCGAAGATGAGCAGGAAGATGTTCGCGAGCACGAGCGAGCCGACCGTGAACCAGAAGAGGTGCGGCGTCTCGATCATCAGCATCGGCCCGGGCTTGAGGCCGTGGATGTAGAGCGCGCCGATGATCACCGCCGTCACCGCGTCGCCCGGGATGCCGAGCGTCAGCATCGGCACGTAGGCACCGCCGACGGCGGCGTTGTTGGCCGACTCGGGCGCGACGATGCCTTCGTAGGCCCCCTCGCCGAAGGGGCGCGAGGGGTTCTTCACCGTGCGCCGCGCGTGGTCGTAGGCCATGAGCGCGGCGATGTCGCCGCCGGCACCGGGCAGGGCGCCCACGCCCACGCCGATCGCCGAGGTGCGCAACGACAGTGGCAGGTACTTCTTCACCATCGCCCAGCTGGGGATGATCTTGTCGACGTTCTGCTTCACGCCCTTGATGTGCAACTCGTGCAACTGGGCGAGGATCTCCGAGACGCCGAAGAAGCCGATCATGGCCGCGATGTAGCTGATGCCTGCGGTGAGCTGCACCGAGCCAAAGGTGAAGCGCTTCTCGGCCGTGAGCGGATCGAGCCCCACCGAGGCGATGATCACGCCCAGTGCACCCGAGAAGATGCCCTTGACCAGCGAGCCGCCGGAGAGGCTGCCCACCAGCAGGATGCCCCAGATGGCGAGCATCAGGTAGTCGCGCGGGCCGAACTTGAGGGCGAAGGCAGCGACGAGCGGCGCCCCCACTGCGAGGGCGAAGATGCCGACGAAGCCGCCGATCACCGACATGACGGTCGTGAGGCCGATGGCCGTGCCGGCTTCGCCGAGCTTGGCCAGCGGGTAGCCGTCGAGCCCGGTGGCGATGGCCGCCGGCGCGCCCGGGATGTTGAGCAGGATGGCGCTGCGCGAGCCGCCGTAGACGCCGCCCAGGTAGATGCCTGCGATGAGTACGAGCGCCTCGTTCACGTGCCACTTGAACGTGAAGGAGATCAGGATGGATACCGCCATCGTCACCGAGAGGCCGGGGATGGCGCCGATGTAAATGCCGGCAAAGGTGCCGCCGGCGGCCAGCGCCAGCAGCTTGGGGTCGGTCCAGATGATGAAGAAGTACTGCAGCGCATCGGTCACTTGAACACCCCTTGCCACAGCGAGCCGGTGGGCAGCACGACCGAGAAGGCGGTCTGGAAGACGACGTAGATGGCGGCCAGGCACGCGCCGCTGACGACGAGGTTGAGCACCCAGCGCCGCCCGCCGAGGATGCGCATGCCGATGGCGAGGAACAGGTAGCTGCCGACGATGAAGCCGACGCGCTCGAGCGAGAGCATGTAGGCGACGATCGCCAGCGTCATCCACAGCAGCACCGGCGGCGCGATGCGACGCACGAAGTGCCCGGGCAGCGACTCCCCCGCTTCGCCCTCGGCGAGCCGCGCACGCGCGGTCTGGGCGACGAAGATCAGCGAGCACACCAGCATCGTTGCCGCCGCCGCCATCGGAAACGAGCCGGCCGACGTGGAGGACTTGAAGCCCGAGATGCCGAAGGCGGTCCACAACAGGAAGGCCGACAGCATCACCATCAGGCACGAGTACACGAGCTCGCCCGGTAGGCGTACGCGAGTTGGGGCCATGTCGGCTCCTGCGGAATGAAGACAGCCCCAGCCTGCGCGCACGCGGGCCGGAACGTCAATCGAGATCGGTGCGGAGCGGGCGAACGCGGGTCCGCCCGGGCTGGGCGATGCCGGCGCAGGCCGCCGGCGCGCCGCTCAAGGCTTGGCGATGCCGAGCGTCGCCGGGTCCTTCTTCGCCGCACCCACCGAGTGGTACAGCCACGCCGTCGTGCTCTGCCACTTGCGGATGAAGTTCTCGGCGTCGGCGCCGCCCAGGTTCAGCATCGTCGTGCCGCGGCCTTCCATCAGCTCGCGGTACTTCGGGTTGTCGCCGGCCTTCTTGAAGGCGGCCACGAGCTTGGCCTTGATCGGATCGGGCGTCTCCTTGCGCACGAAGACACCGTAGAACGAGCCCCAGGGGATGAACTTGTCGAGGCCGGGGAGCGTCTCGGTCATCGGCGGAATGCCCTGGTAGGCGGTCTTGCTCAGCACGCCGATGGCGCGCATGCGACCGGCCTTGACGTGCTCGATGGCCGCGCCCGAGGCGATGAAGCCGACGTCGATGTGGCCACCCTGCAGCGCCGCGATGGCGGGGCCGTCACCGTCGAAGGGCACGCTCGTCACCGGCCACTTGGTCTGGCTGTTGATCATGGCGCTCAGCGTGAACGGCACGGTCCCGGTGCCGGCCATGTACTGCTTGATCTTGTTCGGGTTGGCCTGCACGTCGGCGAGCAGTTCCTTGAACGTCTTCCAGGGCTTGTCCTTGTTGACGACGACGAGGATGTTGCTGGCGATGGCGGCGATGTTGATCGGGTAGAACTTGTCGTAGTCGAAGTCGGCCAGGTCCATGACGCGGAACAGCGCCTGCGGCTCGGCGCCCATGAGGAGCGTGTAGCCGTCGGCCGGCTGCTGCAGCACGAACGCCGCGCCGATGGCGCCGGCGCCGCCGGTCTTGTTCTGCAGCACGATCTTCTTGCCCAGCGCCTCTTCGGCGTAGGGCGCGTAGCCGCGCATCGCCACGTCGGTGCCGCCGCCGGCGCCCCACTGGATGACGGCGGTGACGTCGCGCTCAGGGTAGTTCTGCGCCGATGCGACGTGGGGCAGCGCGGCGGCCAGCGCCGCGAGGGCGGCGCCGAGCAGGTGGCGCTTGCGGATGATCTTCATGTAGTGGGTCTCCTGGGGTTTGGCAGTGGCTCTGGCGCGTACGGCGGCGCAGGCCGCGGTCCGGCTGGGCCGGCGGACTGTAGCGGAAAAGTGGAATTCAATTCAAGAAAAAAATTCAGTTCCATAATGGCGGTCCACCAGGAGGCCCGCTTGGAACCCTCGAACGGAAACCCACCAGACCGCAACGCGCCCGAACGACGCCCGGCCTCCGGGTCTTCCCGCGGTGTGGACGCACGGCTGCCTGTCGCGCTGCTCGGCGCCGGCGGCATCGGCCGCATGCATGCGCAGCGCCTGCGGGTGCACCCCGACGTGTGCCTGGCTGGCGTCGCCGACCCGAACCCTGCCGCGCGCGCCTGGGCCGAGGGCCTCGGCGTGCCGTGGTGTGCCGAGCCGGCCGAGCTGCTCGACCGCGTGCGTCCCGGGGCGGCCATCGTGGCCACGCCCAACAGCCTGCACACCGCAGTCGGGCTCGCCTGCATCGAGCGACGCATTCCGCTGCTCGTCGAGAAGCCCATTGCCGACACCGTGGCCGAGGCGCGCCGCCTCGCCGACGCGGCGCGCGCCGCCAACGTGCCGGTGCTTGTCGGCCACCAGCGCCGCCACGGCGTGGCCGTGCAGCGCGCGCGCCGGCTGATCGCCGAAGGTGCCGTCGGCCGCGTGGTGGCGGTGACGATGCTCGCCGCGTGGCTCAAGCCGGCCCGCTACTTCACCGAAGGGCCGTGGCGCCGGCAGAAGGGCGGTGGCCCGGTGCTCATCAACGCCATCCACGACATCGACCTGCTGCGCCACCTGGTGGGCGAGGTGGCCGCGGTGCATGCGATGGCCTCCAGCGCCCAACGTGGCTTCGAAGTGGAAGACACCGCGGCCGCGGTGCTGCGCCTGGCCAGCGGTGCGTTGGCGACGCTGGTCGTCACCGACAGCGCGGTGTCGCCCTGGAACTACGACATCGTCTCCGGCGAGTCGGAGCTCTATCCGCCGCAGGTGGCCGACGCCCTCTACATCGCCGGCACCGAGGGCGCGCTCACGGTGCCGCAGCTGCTGCACTGGCGCTATCGAGGAGCCTCGCCCGAGCAGCGCCACTGGCATGCCGAACTCACGCGCGAGCAGACGACGCTGCACCGCCGCGACCCTTTCGCCGAGCAACTGCGCCACCTGCGCGCCGTCGCTGAGGGCCGCGAGGTGCCGTTGTGCAGCGCCGAGGACGGCATCGCCACCCTGCGCGCGACACAGGCGGTGCTGGAGTCGGCTGCCACCGGGGCCACGGTGGAGATCGACCCCGAGCAGGGCCATGTGGGCGGTGGCGAGGGCAAGGGCACTGGCGGGAACGCGGGCCGGCTTGCGGGCGAGGCCGTGGAAACGAACAGTGGCGGGAGCCAGGGAGGCGGCCGATGAGTGGTGTGCTCGAACGAACCCTGGCGCTGCTCGAGCGCCTGGCGGCCGACGTGGCCGGCGTGCCGCTCGCCACGCTGGCCGACGACCTCGGCATGCCGCGCAGCGCCGCGCACCGGCTGCTCACCGACCTCGCCGAGGCCGGCTACGTGCGCCAGGTGCGCGAGCGTGGCAACTACGTGCTCACCACCAAGCTGATCTCGCTCGGCCTCAACTACCTCAAGCATTCGGGTGTGGTCGACCTCACGCAGCCGGTGATGGACCGGTTGGCCGAGGCGGCCGGCGAACTGGTTCGCCTGGGCGTGGTGGATGTCGACCACATCACCTGGGTCGGCCTGTCGCAGGGCGCGACGAGCGGCCTGCGCTACGACCCCGACCACGGCATCGACGTCAAGCTCTCGTGCACGGCCTCGGGCCACATCTGGCTCTCGACGCTGCCCGAGGACGACGCGATCGCGCTGCTGTCGCGGCAGGGCATCGGCAGCGTGGCGCAATACGGCCCCAATGCGCCGCAGAGCATCCAGGCGGTGATGAAGTGCGTTCGCCAGGCGCGCAAGCAGGGTTATGCCGTCGCGGTGGACACCTATGCGCGTGGGCTCGCCTCCATCTCGACGACGATCATGGTGCCGGGGCGCGGCGCGGTGGGGTTGCTCGCCATGTCGGGTCCCTCGGTGCGCATGACCGAGGAGAAGATGCTCAAGTGGGCGCCGCAGCTCATGGCCACCGCGGCCGAGATCGCGGCGGCGAGCGCGGCCTCGCCGCTGTTCCAGCGCGCCTGGGCGCACGCCGAGCCCGAGGCGGCCGACGGCGTTTCGCCGGTGGCGCGCCGAGCCTGAACCTGCCAGGCTGCAGCCGGGTGCAACGCGTAGCGCGAAGCACGGAGAGCCGCTCGTGAGCGGCGCGGCCCGGTGCCGTCCGGACCCAGCGAGCGCGCCCTCGGCCTGCGACTTGCTCGTCATCGGCTCGGGCGCGGGCGGGCTCAGTGCCGCCGTCACCGCGGCGCACCTCGGGCTCGACGTCGTCGTGGTCGAGAAGGAGCCGCATTTCGGCGGCACCACGGCCTGGTCGGGCGGCTGGATGTTCATTCCCCGCAACCCGCTGGCGCGCGCCGCGGGCATCGACGAGCCGGCCGAGGAGCCGCTACGCTACCTGCGCGAGATCGCCGGTGCCGAGGCGGCGGATTCGCCGCGCATGCGGGCCTATCTCGCTCAGGGTCCGGCGATGGTGCAGTTCCACCTTGACCACACGGCGCTGCGCTTCGTCGACGGCAACGCCATCCCCGACTTCCACGGCCACGTGCCCGGCGCGCGCGAAGGTGGGCGCTCGGTGTGCGCGGCGCCCTTCGACGCCGGCCTCCTCGGCGCGCACATGGCGCGGCTGAAGCCGCCTTCGCCGCTGCTCGCCTTCATGGGCATGAGCATCGGCGGCGACCTGCGGCACTTCGTGCGTGCCGCGCGCGCCTGGGACTCGTTCGCCTACGCGGCACGGCGCGTGCTGCGGCACGTGTGGGACGTGGCGCGGCACGGCCAGGGCCGCTTGCGCATGGGCGGCAACGCACTCGTCGCGGCGCTGCTGCGCTCGGCGCTGGACGCGCGCGTGCAACTCTTCGAGCGGCACGCCGCCGAGTCCCTGATCGTCGAGTCGGCGGGCCCGCCGGACGCTGCTGCGTCCTCGCGGGCGGGGCGAGTGGTCCGGGTGGTGGGCGCGCGCCTGCGCACACCCGCGGGGCCGGTCGAGGTCCGTGCCCGCCGCGGCGTCGTGCTGGCCTGCGGTGGCTTCCCCCACGACACCGCACGCAAAGCAGCGCTCTTCGCCCACGCCAGCAGCGGCCATGGGCACTGGTCGGCCGCACCGCCGGGCAACACGGGCGACGGGCTGCGCCTGGCCGAGACGGCGTGCGCCGCGGTCGACACGACAGGGGCCGATGCCGGTGCCTGGGCGCCGGTGTCGCTGGTGCCGTTGTCGCCTGTGCTGTCGATCGCATCGACGCCGGCGACGATCGAATCGCAGCTGGCGTCGCCATCGGCCTCGGGCGCACCTGGGGTCGAGCCGGGCAGCGTGTGCGGCGGTGCGCTCGGCAGCTCGGTCGGGGCCTTCCCGCACCTGGTCGAGCGCGGCAAGCCGGGCCTTATCGCCGTGGACCGCGACGGGCGACGCTTCGTCGACGAAGCGGGCAACTATCACGGGTTCATGCGCGCGCTGCTCGCGCGCTCGGCCGAGCGGCACGCCGGCCGGCCCGTGGAGGCGTGGCTCATCTGCGACCATCGATTCCAGCGGCGCTACGGCCTCGGGCACAGCAAGCCGCGGCCGCTGCCGACACGCTGGCACCGGCGTGTCGGTTACCTGCAGCAGGCCGACACCATCGAGGCCCTAGCGCAGCGCTGCGGCATCGACGCCGCGGGCCTCGTGCGCACGGTGGCGGCCTGCAATGCACACGCGCGTCAAGGCCGCGATCCCGAGTTCGGCCGCGGCGAAACGCCCTACGACCGGATGCAGGGCGACGCCGAACACGGCGGCCCCAACCCCTGCGTCGCGCCCATCGAACACGGCCCGTTCTACGCCGTGCGCATCGTGCCCGGCAGCCTCGGCACCTTTGCCGGCCTGGCCTGCGACGAACACGCGCGTGTGCTCGACGCACAAGGCGCACCGATCGCCGGCCTCTACGCGGCGGGCAACGACATGGCGAGCGTCATGAACGGCCACTACCCGAGCGGCGGCATCACGCTCGGGCCGGCAATGACCTTCGGGTACATCCTCGCGCACCACGCCGCGGGTCGCGCGCTGGACAGGGTTGAAGCCGAGCAGGAGGCCGGCGAGCCGGCGGCGGCAGCGTTGTGTGCCAATCCATCTGGCGCAGCCCAGACGAGCGAGCCTGTTGATACCGCCCACTGCGCGGCCCCCGCCATCCCCGCCGCCCGCGCCGGGCTCTCGCAGACCACCCCGTCTTCCGCTTCCGAATCGACCACGCCATGAGCGAACGCCTGCTGTCCATCGCCCAACTGACCGCGCTGCCCTTCGCGCCGCCGGACCTCGTGCAACTCACGGCCGATGCCGGCTGTCGCGTCTGCGGCCTGCGCCTGCTGCCGGCCTCGCCGGGCGGCCCGGCCTACCCGCTGATGAACGATGCGCCTCTGCTGGCCGAGACGCTCGCACGCATGAACTCGCTCGGCGTGGCGGTGTTCGACCTCGAGATCATCCGCATCGGCGAGCCCTTCGACCCCCGCGCCTACGGCGCCTTCTTCGAGGCCGGCCAGCGCCTCGGTGCACGCGCCGTGCTCGTCGCCGGCGACGATGCCGACGAGGCGCGCCTGACCGAGCGCTATGCCCGCCTATGCGAAGCCGCGGCGCCTTATGGCCTGTCGTGCGACCTCGAATTCATGCCCTGGACGGCCGTGAAGGGCGCGCGCACCGCCGCGCGCATCGTGCGCACCGCCGGCCAGCCCAATGGCGGCGTGCTCGTCGACGCGCTGCACTTCGCCCGCTCGGGCACCACGCTCGACGACATCGGGGCCTTGCCGCGCGGCGCTCTGCACTACGCGCAGATGTGCGACGGCACCGTGCCGGGGCCACAGACCGTGGAGGGCCTGATCCACGACGCGCGCTGCGAGCGGCTGCTGCCCGGCGAAGGGGGCATCCCGTTGCGCGAGCTGTTCGCGCGGCTGCCGGCGGACCTGCCGGTGTCCATCGAGATCCCGAGCGACACGCGGGCGCCGAAGATGGGCTACCTCGCCTGGGCGCGCGCGGCCGTCGCGGCGACCCGCCAGGTGCTCGGATTCGCGGGGCCGGCCGGTTGATCGAAGTCCTCAGCATCACGGCGCCGATCTATTTGCTGATCGGCCTGGGCTACGCGGCCGGCCGCGCGAAGCTGTTCGAGGCGATGGAGTTGCGCGTGCTCGGCCGCTTCGTGCTCATGTTCAGCCTGCCGGCGTTGCTGTTCGACGCCGTGTCGCGCCGGCGCCTCGCGGAGGTGCTGGACCCCATCTACATGACCGCGTACGCCGTGGCCTCGTTGGCGGTGCTGCTCGGAGGGCTGCTGTGGGCGCGGGCCCGGCGCGGCGCCCCGATGTCGCTGGCGGCGCTGCAGGGCCTGGGCATGAGCTCGTCCAACAGCGGCTACGTCGGCTACCCCGTGCTGCAGCAGTTGCTCGGTCCGGCGGCGGGCTCGGTGCTGGCGCTGACGATGCTGGTGGAGAACCTCATCGTCATCCCGCTAGGCTTGGCGCTGGCCGACGCGGGCGGGCAAGGCAGTGCGCGGCGGGCGTTGCTGCAGGCCTTCGGCAACCTGTGGCGCAACCCGCTCGTGGTGGCCATCGTGCTCGGCCTCGTGTTCGCCGTCTTCGGCTGGGAGCTGCCGATGCCGTTGCAGCGCACGGTGTCCATCCTCGCGGCCGCGTCGGCACCGGTGGCGTTGTTCGTCATCGGCGGCACGCTCGTGGGGCTCAAGCTCGAAGGCGTGCGCGGCGACCTGCTGCGGGTGGTGGTCGGCAAGCTCGTGCTGCACCCGGCGGCGATGTTGGCGATGTTGTGGCTGCTGCCGCCGCTGCCCGCGCACCTGCGGCTGGGCGCGGTGGTGCTTGCGGCGATGCCGATGATGGGCATCTACCCCGTGCTGGCGCAGAAGTACCACCACGAGCGCTTCTGCGCTGCGGCGCTGCTGGCGGCCACGGTGACGAGCTTCTTCACGCTGAGCGCGGGGCTTTGGTGGCTGCGCCAGCACCCGGGGGGCTGGCTCGGTTGAGCAGCGCGGCCGCGCGGCCAGGCGCGGGCCCAGGTTCGCGCCCGGCGCGATCAGCTCGCGACCTTGATGAAGAGCTCGCGGTCGGGCGCGAAGTTGGCGTAGAGCGGCAGCAGCGCGCCGCCGAGCGCGCGCGCGTCCGAGCCGATGGTGCCCGGCAGCAGCGGTGGTTGCGTCACGCCTTCCCAGCTGTAGAATGGCAGCGCTGCCTGGGTGGAGGCGAGCAAGGCGCCGAGCAATTCGCGGCTGAACGAACCGTCGACGATCACGCCTTCCAGGTCCAGCAGGCAGGCGGCGCCGTTGACGGCTTGCGCGATGGCGGGACCGGCCTGCCCGAGCCAGCGCTCGGTGTGTTCGCGCCAGGGGTCGGCCAGCGCCAGGCCGCGCGCATCGGCGTCGATGTCGAGGCCGGTGCCGGCCCAGGCCTGCTCGAGGTTGAGCAGCGAGGCCATGCTCAGCAGCTGCGCCGGCATCGGGTCGTTGGGGTTGCGCGCCAGCCACAGCGGCAGCGAGCCCACGGCGCCGGCATTGCCGTTGGCGCCGGTCCGCAACTGGCTGTCGAGCACCAGGCCGCCGCCGATGAAGGTGTCGACGAAGATGTACAGAAAGCTCTTCACGCTGCGGCCGCGCCCGGCCACGAGTTCGGCCACGCAGGCGGCGGCTGTGTCCTTCATCAGCGAGACGGGCCAGGGCGAGAGCGCCTGCACGGCGCTGCGCAGGTCGAGCGCATTCCAGCGCTCCGCGAGGTCGGGCGGAAAGCCGAGCAATTGCCGCCAGCCACCGATGGACAGCGGCGCGGCAATGCCCACGCCCTGCACCAACTCCGTCTTCCCGGCGCCGAGCTTGCGGCGCAGCGCCGCCAGGCGGCGGCCGATCTCGGCGAGCAGCAGTTCGGGGTCGGGCAGGCGGTACTCCAGCGTCGAGCGCTCGCGCACGTCGCCTGTGAAGTCGGCGAGCAGCACGTCCATGCTGCGCCGGCCGACCTTGATGCCCACCGCATAGGCGCCGTCCGGGTTCAACGACAGCGGTACCGAGGGCTGGCCGACCTTGCCGCGTTGCGCCGTGCCCTTGACGAGCAGGCCGTCGTCCAGCAGCCGCTTGGTGATGAGCGAGATGGTCTGCGCCGTCAGGTGCGTGAGCCGCGCGATCTCGGCCGCGGGCAGGGCGCCGTGCAGGCGCACGGCCTGCAGGACCACGCGTTCGTTGTACTGGCGCAGGCCCCCCTGGCTGCTGCCGCGCGGGCGCAGGTGGGCGGGCTCCTGCGTGGCATCGGTCGCCCTGTCGGGGGCGGGCTCGGCACCGTCCAAGGGGGCAGGGTCGCGGGCGTTCACGGGGTGGTCGGCGGCGGGCAGAGTGGGCTTCCGGTGGCTGGGTGCGGGTTCAGGTCAGGCGCTGCGGGCGGCTGTTTCGGCGAGGCTGGCCCTGGCCTTCCTCAGGCGAGACACTCGACCGGGATGTCCTCGGGCTTCATCGCCCCGGTCATCACGGCCACCGTTTCGCTCATGCCGATCTTCTTCGGGTTCAGCACAGCGGCGCGCTTGCCGAGGCGGGCGACGTGGATGCGGTCGGCGATCTCGAAGACGTGCGGCATGTTGTGCGAGATCAGGATGACGGGCAGGCCGTAGCGTGTGTGGTTGGCCAGCTCGACGGCCTCGGCCGGCGTGCGGAAGGTCTGCAGCGTGAGCACCGGGCCGAAGACCTCCTCGCGCACGATCTCGCTGGCGGTGT
>JAEUPE010000036.1 GCA_016790435.1 Rubrivivax sp.
TCGGCGCGCGCACGCTGGTGGGCATGACGGGCGACATCGACGCCGCGCGCGGCTGGACGCAGCAGGTGCGGCAGTTCGCGCAGGCGCAGAGTTCCATCGTCGTGCCCGGCGCGAACGAGGACGCACGGCGCCTGCAGCAGCTGAGTGCCGCCAACCAGCTGGCCGGCCAGCCGGCGCCGATGCCACAGCTGCCGGGCGCCGCGGCCATGCCCGGCCTGGGGCATGTGGCGGGCGCGGGCGCGCCGCCGGCGTCTGGACCTGCGTTCCCATCCGCCACGGCGGCGGCGCGCCATTGCACAGCCTGCGGCGCGGCGCTGGCCATGGACAGCCGCTTCTGCGGCCGCTGCGGCACGCCGGCCGCGGGTGGCGGTGCCGCGGGTGGCGACGTTGACCTGACGCTTTGAACATGGCTCGCCCCAACTTCGTCTTCATCGTCGCTGACGACCTCGGCTACGCGGACCTCGGCTGCTACGGCGGCCGCCCTGCGAAGTTCGGCGCCGTGTCGCCGCACATCGACGCGCTCGCCGCCGGCGGTCTGCGCTTCACGCAGGGCTACTCGAACTCGCCCGTGTGCTCGCCGACACGCTTCGCGCTCATGACGGCGCGCTGGCAATACCGCCTGCGCGGCGCCGCCGAGGAGCCCATCGCCAGCCGCCACCGCGGCAACCCGCACCTGGGCCTGCCGCCCGAGCATCCGACGCTGCCTTCGCTGCTGCGCGCCGCGGGTTACCGCACGGCGCTGGCCGGCAAGTGGCATCTCGGCTATCCGCCGCACTTCGGGCCGTTGCAGTCGGGCTACGAGGAGTCGTTCGGGCCGATGTCGGGAGGTGTCGACTACTTCACCCACTGCGCTAGCAACCAGGCGCACGACCTGTGGGAGGGCGAAGAAGAGCGCGCGCAGGACGGCTACCTCACCGACCTCATCTCGCAGCGCGCCGTGGACGTGGTGCGCCGCCGCGCCGGCGGCCCCGAGCCCTTCTTCCTGAGCGTGCACTACACGGCGCCGCACTGGCCCTGGGAAACGCGCGACGACCGCGAGCTCGCGATGTCGCCCGAGGTCAGCCGCAATATCTTCCACCTGAGCGGCGGCAACATCGAGACCTACCGTCGCATGATCCACCACATGGACGAGGGCATCGGCCAGATCGTGCAGGCGCTGCGCGACACCGGCGCGCTCGACAACACGCTCGTCGTCTTCACCAGCGACAACGGCGGCGAGCGCTTCAGCGACAACTGGCCGCTCGTCGGCGGCAAGATGGACCTCACCGAAGGTGGCATCCGCGTGCCTTGGGTGGCGCACTGGCCGGCCGTCATCGAGCCCGGCCGCAGTTCACCGCGGACCACCGGCCAGCACTGCCTGACGATGGACTGGAGCGCCACGATGCTCGCCGCCGGCGGCGCCAAGCCCGATCCGGCCTACCCGCTCGACGGCGTCAACCTGATGCCGGTGCTGCGCGACGAAGCGGCCCGCTTCGCGCGGCCGATGTACTGGCGCATGAACCACCGCGGCCAGCGCGCCTGTCGCGACGGCCGCTGGAAGTATCTGCGCGTGGACGGCCACGACTACCTCTTCGACATCGACACGGACGAACGCGAGCGCGCCAACCGCGCGCCGCTCGAGCCCGAGCGTCTGGCCGCGATGCGCGCCGCCTACGAGGCCTGGGAGGCAACGATGCCGCCGATTCCCGCCGACGCCTCCGTGAGCCTCGGCTACGGCGCGAAGGACATGCCGCAGCGCTGAGGGCCTGCTTCTCCCGCTCCGGCCGGGCCCCTGAACGTGCGCGGGGTGGCCGAGAGTCCATCGAACCACAAGCGCACGAACAGGAGACGACCATGACCCCCCACGACCTGAAGCGTCGGCAGCTCGCGCTCGCCGGTGCCAGCCTCGCCGCGGCGCCATTGATGGCGGCCTTGCCCACGGGCGCCTCGGCGCAGGCAGCCGGTGACAAGTTCGACCTGCTGGTGCGCAACGCCAACGTGCTTGATCCGAGCCAGAACCTGAACGGCAAGCGCGACATCGGCATCCGCAACGGCCTCGTCGCCGCGGTCGAGGCGAGCATTGCCGCCGAGCGTGGCAACCGCGTGCTCGACGCTGGCGGCAAGCTCGTGACGCCAGGCCTCATCGACCTGCACGCGCACACGTTCCCCTTCGGCTCGGCCATCGGCATTCCGGCCGACGAGCTGGTGGCGCACCAGTGCACGACGACGGTGGTGTCGGCCGGAGACGGCGGCGCCAACAACATCGCCGCCTGGCGGCGCTTCATCGTGCCCGGCGGGCGCACGCGCCAGTTCGGCTTCGTGCACATCGCGGTGGCGGGGCTCGCGGGCTTTCCGGTGCCCGAGCTCTTCAACATCGACTACGCGCAGGTGGACGTCACCGCGCGCGCGCTGGCCGAGAACGCCGACATGCTGCTTGGCGTGAAGGTGCGCATGAGCCAGAACGTCGTCGCCGCCTATGGCCTGGAGCCGCTGAAGCGCGCCATCGCGGCCTGCGTGAAGAGCGGCGTGCCGGGCGCGAAGATCATGTGCCACATCGGCGGCGTGGCCGACCGCGCGCTGATGAGCCAGATCCTCGACCTGCTGCGTCCGGGCGACGTGCTCACGCACTGCTACTCGGGCGCGCCCAACAACGCTGGTGACTTCACCAACATCGTGCAGGACGGCAAGCTGCTGCCGGCGGCCCTTTCGGCCAAGCAGCGTGGCGTGGTCTTCGACGTTGGCCACGGTGGCGGCAGCTTCGACTACACGGTGGCCGAGGCGGCCATTGCGCAGGGCTGCCCGCCCGACACCATCTCTTCGGACGTGCACGTGTTCTCGGCCAACACGCCGGGCATGCCCTACCTGCCGTGGGTGATGAGCAAGTTCGTTGGCCTCGGCTTCCCGCTCGAGCGCGTCGTGGCGATGGCCACGCAGGCCCCCGCGCGCGTCATCGGCAAGGTGGCCAAGCTCGGCACGCTGCAAGTGGGCGCACCGGCCGACCTCTCGATGCTGGAGGTGGTGGAGGGGCCGGTGTCCTTCGTCGACACGCGCAACAACAAGCGCGACGGCAAGATGTTCCTGCGCCCGGCGGGCACGGTGACGGGCGGGGTGGCCTATGGGCGGCCCTACCAGGCGCCGTTCTCGGTGCGCTGAACCGAGAGGCTTCCCGGTCTGCGGCAGGCCCGCGGCGGCGGGGCCGCCGCGGCCGGTGCAGCCGCCGCCAGAGCACCGCGAGCTGGCATCGGCCCGTGGCGGGCCCCTTTAACATTCGGCCGGATGCATCGCGCACGCCGATTTCCGTAGCCATGGGCCGCAGCAGCACGTCGACCGAAGCCGCCGCACAGGACCTCGAGTCACTGCCCGGGCACGGCATCCGCCGGTTGCAGCAGATCGCGGTGGCCATCTTCCTGCAGGAGACCGAGGCGACCGGCATCACGCCCGTGCAGTACGCCGCCTTGCAGGCGGTGGCCAATCAGCCGCCGGGTGGCCCGGCCATCGACCAGCGCACGCTGGCGCGACTCATCGGCTTCGACACCAGCACCATTGCCGGCGTCATCGACCGGCTGGAAGCGCGCGGCCTGCTGCGCCGCCAAGCCTCGGAGGCCGACCGGCGCGTGCGGCAGCTCGTGCTCACCGACGAGGGCCGCGCCATGCTGGCCAAGGTGGTGCCGGGCATGCAGCGCGCGCAGGAGCGCATGCTCGCGCCGCTGCCGCCGGCCGAGCGGGCCGAGTTCATGCGCATGCTGCGCACGCTGGTGAAGGCCAACAACGAGCTCAGCCGCGCGCCGAGCGACCCGGGCTGATGGCGCACGAGCCCTCGGCATCCTGGTCGTCCGGCTCGTCCGCGTTGTCCGGGTCGTGCCGGACGAAGGCCGACTGATGGCCTCCAGCGCGGCGCTGGTCTCGCTGTCGCTCGCGCAGCCGCTCGTCGAGGCCGTGGCCACAGTGGCTTTTGCGCTTTCCGGCCTCATCGAGGCAGCGCGCAAGCGGCTGGACGCCGTGGGCGTGGTCGTCGTGGCGGGGCTGGCGGCCTTCGGGGGCGGCACGCTGCGCGACATCCTGCTCGACCGCCGGCCCTTCTTCTGGGTGCAGCACGCGACGTGGCTGTGGGCGCTGCTGGCGCTGTGCGTGGCGGCGATGCTCTTCATGCGAGCCCGCCACTTCGCCCTCACCGAGCGGGCAATGCAATGGCCCGATGCGGTGGGCCTCGGCCTCTTCTGCGCCGGCGGCACGCAGATCGCGCTGGCGGCGCAGATGCCTGCCCTCGTCGCGGTGCTGATGGGCGTGGTCACGGCCGTCTTCGGCGGCGTGCTGCGCGACATCGTCTGCAACGAGGTGCCGCGCGCCTTCAGCGACCACCGGCCGTATGCGCTGTGTGCGTTCGCCGGTGGCTGGCTGACGGTGGGGCTCGCATCCGCGGGGATGGCGGGCGAGGTCGCACTTTTCGGCGGCGCCGCGCTCGCGTTCGCGCTGCGGCTGGCCGCGCTGCTGGCCGACTACCGGCTGCCAACGTGGCAGCACGGCCGCCCGGAGGATTGATCGTCTTCCTCCGGGACGCGGCGCTCGCCGCGTTCAGGGCATCGGCGTGAACTTCAGCTGCGACAGCGGCACGACCTTGTCCTTGCGCGTCATCTTGAACTCGGTGCCCATGCCCAGCCACTTGTCCCAGATGCGGTTGAGCTCGCCTTCGTCGTCCATCGCCTTCAAGGCGGCATTGACCTTCGCCAGCAGCGCCGGTTCGTCCTTCTTCATGCCGACGCCGATCGGCTGGAACACCATCGGCTCCTCGATCATCTTCATCGGCTGACCGGCGGTCTTGGACTGGTTGACCAGCTTCGTGATGGTCATCGTGTTGACCACCATGCCCACCGCCTTGTTCTGCTGCACGGCCATGTACACGGAGCCCGTGTCGACGAAGGTCACCGGCTCGCCGCCATTGAGCTTGATCGAGAGCTCCGAGGTCGAGCCCTTGGTCGAAGCGATGCGCTTGCCCTTGAAGTCGGCGGGCTTGGTGCCGGGGTCGCTGGCGAGCACGGCCAGCATCTCCTTGGCCAGGTAGTAGGGGTCGCTGAACTGGATCTGCTCGGCGCGGCCGAGCGTGTAGGCGAGGTTGGCGACGGTGATGTCGACCCGGCCGAGTTTGACCTCGGGCACCCGCGCTTCCACCGACAGCGGCGTGACCTTGGCGGCGACGCCCAGGCGCTTGGCAATGGCCTGGCAGACGTCGACATCGTGGCCCACCATCTCGCGCGTCTTCGGGTCCGGCGCGGCGAATGGCGGCACGTCGGCGAAGGTGCCGCAGCGCAACTCCTTGCGCTGCAGGATGTCGGCGAGTTGGTCGGCGCTGGCCGCCATCGGCAGCGTGGCCAGCAGCGCAAAGGCGGTGAGTGCGAGGGGGGCGGTCTTTCGGTTCATGGTCTTCTCCTGGGGTGTGGGTGAGGGATCGGTGTCGGGGAGGGCGTGCCGGTCAGTGCGACCGCAGGTCGGACAGGAAGCGCTGTGCGCGCGGGTGCTCGGGGTGGGTGAAGAAGCTCTCGGGGTCGCGCGACTCGAGGATGCACCCGGCATCCATGAACCACACGCGGTCGGCGACGTCACGGGCAAAGCCCATCTCGTGCGTCACGCACATCATCGTCATGCCGTCGGCGGCGAGGCTGCGCATCACGGCGAGCACCTCGCCGACCATCTCGGGGTCGAGCGCGCTGGTGGGCTCGTCGAACAACATCGCCGGCGGCTCCATCGCCAGCGCGCGTGCGATGGCCACGCGCTGCTGCTGCCCGCCGGACAGCTGGGCCGGGAACGAGGCGGCCTTGTTCGCCAGCCCGACCCGCTCCAGCAACCCCAATGCCTTGTCGCGTGCCTCGGCCTTCGTCCTGCCGGTGACGTGCACCGGCGAGAGCATGACGTTGTCCAGCGCCGACAGGTGCGGGAACAGGTTGAAGCTCTGGAAGACGAAGCCGACCCGGCTGCGCAGCCGGTTGAGCTCTGCGCCGCTCATCGGTGCGTGCACGCTCTGCCCGTCGAAGTGCAGCTCGCCGGACTTGATGTCCTCCAGGCGGTTCACGGTGCGGATCAACGTCGACTTGCCGGAGCCCGACGGCCCGCAGACGACCACGACCTCGCCTTTCTTCACCTCGGCCGAGATGTCGGCGAGCACATGCAGGTCGCCGAACCACTTGTTGACGTTGCGGAACTCGATCATGCGGTTCTCCTCAGCCTTGCGCATCGGCCACGCGCAGTGCGGGGGGCGTCGGTCGGCCGGTCGCGTTGCGCCCGGCGCCGCCCGCGCGCTTGGCCTCGATGCGCCTTTCCAGCGCCGTCGCCGCCCAGGTGAGGCTCCAGCAGACCACGTAGTAGACGATGGCCAGGATCGCGAACACCTCGAACGGCTTGGTCAGCAGCTGGTTGTTGATCTGCCCGGCGGCAAACGTCAGCTCGGGCACGTTGATGACGTAGCCGAGCGTTGTCTCCTTGATCGTCGAGACGAACTGGCTGAGCATGGCGGGCAGCATGTTGAACAGCGCCTGCGGCAGGATGACGAGCCGCATCGCACCGAGGTGGCTGTGGCCGAGCGCACGCGCCGCCTCCATCTGGCCTTTCGGCAGCGCCTCGATGCCGGCCCGCACGACCTCGGCGAGGTAGGCGCTTTCGTAGAGGACGAGCGTCACGAGCATCGTCGTGAAGCCGGAGACGTTCTGCCCGAGCAGCAGCGGCACCAGGAAGTAGACCCACAGGATGATCATCAGCAGCGGCACGCCGCGTGCCACGTAAATGAGCGCCGTGGCCGGCCAGCGGAGGATGCGCCAGGGCGACAGCCGGGCCAGCGCCAGCAGGACGCTGAGCGGGAACGCCAGCACGATGCCGAGCACCGAGAGGATGAGCGTGCAGGCGATGCCGCCGAGCGGCCCGTTCGGGTACTGGCCGATGAGCAGCAGCAGCCAGTTGTCGCGGACGATCTCGTACACGCCGGCAATGAGGCCGTTGTTCATCGCGCACCCTGGCCGGCGATCCGGGTGCGCTGCTCGAGCCAGGCGCCGAAGCCCATGATGAGCAGCGACAGGACGAGATACATCACCGTGGCCAGGAGATAGCTCTCGAAGGCGCGGAAGCTGAGGTTCTCGATCTCCTTGACGGCGTGCGTGAGCTCGGCCACGCCGATGGCCATCGCCAGGCTGCTGTTCTTGAACAGCGACACGCTGTGGTTCACCAGTGCCGGCAGCGCGTTGCGCACCGCCTGCGGCAGCAGCACATGGCGCAGCGTGCCGAAGAAGCCGTGCCCGAGCGCGCGCGCCGCCTCCGTCTGGCCCGGGGGCACGGCACGCAGGCCTGAGCGCAGGTCTTCGCTGAAGTAGGCGGCCTGGCACAGGCCGAGGCCGACGATCGCGAACAAGGCCTCGGCGCTGTGCGCCGAGAGCCACGCCTGCACCGCGCCGGGAAGCAGGCTGGCGATGCCGAAGTACCACAGCATCAGCTGCACCAGCGTCGGCACGTTGCGGTGGTAGGACACGTAGGCCTGCACGCCGCGCTGCGGCACAGGGTGGGGCAGCAGTCGCAGCCCCAGCAGCACGAAGGCGAGCGACATCGCCAGCAGCCAGGAGCCGATGGCGACGATCAAGGTCATCTTGACGCCCAGCGCCAGCATGCTGGTGAACCGGGGGTCCATCAGGATGGCGAAGACGTCGAAGCCCTTCATGCGGCGCTCAGGCGGGTGTCATGTCGATGGGCGGTGCGGGCGCGCGCTCGTCAGGCCTGGGCGCCGGCCGGACCATCCGTCGGCCGGGTGGTCTGCAGGCCGCCGGGCACCTGCATCGTCGGCGTGATCTCGATGTGGCCGACGTTGACGGCCACCGGCGCCGCGATGGCGAAGGCGATCGCGTCGGCGATGTCCACCGCCTGCGGCAGCTCGAAGCCCTTGATGAATCGATCGTGCGTCTCGGCGCTGTCGCCGTGCACGTGCGCGAAGATGTCGGTGGCGACGCGGCCGGGGCAGATCTCGGTGACACGCACGCGCTTGCCGAAGGCGTCGATGCGCAGCTGGCGCGAGAGCATGCTCACCGCCGCCTTGGTGGCGTGGTAGGTCGAGTTGCCGCCGAAGTTGTAGGCGGCGGCGATCGAGCTGATGTTGACGACATGGCCGCGGTCGCGCGCCACCATGCCCGGCACGACGAGCCGGCACAGGTGCAGCACGGCGCGCAGGTTGACGTCGACGAGCAGGTCGATGTCGTCGGCTTCGGCCTTCAGGAACGAACGCGGCCGGTCGACGCCCGCGTTGTTGACCAGCACGTCGAAGTGGTGCTGCTGCGTCAGGCGGGTCAGCGCCGGCAGGTCCGTTACGTCCAGCGCATGCACGACGCAGCCGGTGCGCGCGGCGAGCTCGCGCAGCGCCGGCTCGCTGCGCGCCAGGGCGTGCACCTGCAGGCCTTCACGCGCGAGCCGCTCGACGACCGCGGCACCGATGCCCGAGGAGGCGCCGGTGACGAGGGCGGTGCGGTAGTCGGAGAAGGGCATCGGGATCCTTGTGGCGTTGGGGTCAATTTATCGAGCGGCCCTCGTGGGCGCCAAGACGGATTGGGTGTGGCGAGATAAGGGGCCCTTATGTCGCGCGCATCTCCTAGGGTCTTCCCCGGGGTGTGGGCCGCAGGGCAGCGCGCCGGTTCAGCACGGGTTCACCTGCCGCGAGATCGGCACGACGCGCGCGCCCGCTTGCTCGACCGCCTGGCGCACGGCGCGGGCCAGCGCCACCGCGCCGGGGGTGTCACCGTGCACGAGGATGGAGTGCGGCTTCAGGGCCAGCCGCCGCCCGCTGTGCGTGACCACCTGACCTTCGGCCAGCAGCAGGCGCACACGCGCCAGCACGGCCTCGGGCGCGTGGATCACGGCGCCCGGCAGCTTTCGCGGCACGAGCAGGCCTTCGTCGTCGATCGCGCGGTCGGCGAGGAAGGTCGTTGCCACGCGCATGCCGCAGTCGGCGGCGGCGCCTTCGATGGCGCGGCTGCTGGACGAGCTGATGGTGAGCGTGGGGTCGAACGCGGCGATGGCGCGCAGCAGCGGGGCGGCCAGCGTGGCGTCGGCGGCGGCCATGTTGCCGAGCGCGCCATGGAAGCTCATGTGCGTCATGCGGTGGCCCGCGGCGCGCGCGATGCCGGCAAGGGCACCGAGCTGGTAGACGACCATCGCCGCGAGCTCCGCCGGGTCGATCTGCATGACGCGCCGGCCGAAGCCCTGGCGGTCGGGGAAGCCCACGTGGGCGCCGACGTCGACGCCGCGTGTCAGCGCGGCCCGCGCCGTGCGCTCCATGATCAGCGGGTCGCCGGCATGGAAGCCGCAGGCGACGTTGGCCGAGGAGACGACGTCGAGCAGGGCTTCGTCCTCGCCCATGCGCCAGGGGCCGTAGCCCTCGCCAAGGTCGGCGTTGAGATCGATGTCCATCAGTCCGCCCGGTCCAGGTCGCTCAGGTTGTTCAGGTCGATCAGGCCAATGAGGGCGATCAGGTCACCGGGCTGCACGCGAGATGCAGCAGCGGCGTGCCGTAGCCGACGGTGCGGCCGTGTTCGGCCGCGTGGCCGACGAAGGTGCCTTCCCTTGGGGCGGTCACCGGCAGCAGCAGGCTGCCGATGCGAAGCAGGCCCAGGGGCTGGCCGGCGCCGACGGGCTGGCCCGGCGTGGCCAGCGGCGCCTCGCGCAACGGGTGCGAGTGCAGGAAGATGCCCACGGACGCGGCGCGCACCTCGACCTCTTCGGCTCGTGTCGGCGCCAGCCACTCGCCGTCCGGCACCGCGTCGACGCGCGAGCCGTCGTTGTGCAAGCAAACCTGCATGCCCGGGCCGCGCAGCTCGAGCCACGCGATGTCGGTGCCGGCGAGCCAGTCCGACAGCCGGCGCACGAGGTCCTCGTTCATGCGGTCGTCCTCTGTGTCGGGCGCTGCCGGGTGGGTGCCCGCGCGCGCTGCGGCGCGGTCGTCGCGGTGCCCGTGTTCGCAGCGCTGTGCGCCGCCCGTGCGGGCGCCCCGGCCAGCCAGAGCCCGACCAGGCGTCGCGCCTCGTCGAGCCAGGCGCGGTTGGCATCGAGCGCCGCCACCGCTTCGGCCCAGGTCGTCTCGACGAAGCGCAGGGAGCTGCCGATGGGCGCCTGGCCGAGGCGCCAGAGGTCGGCCTCGATGATCGTGCCGACCTTCGGGTAGCCGCCCGAAGGCTGGGCATCGCGCATCTGCACGATCGGCTGCCCACCCGGCGGCACCTGGATGACGCCGGGCACGATGCCGTGCGAGCGCATCTCCATCGGCGAAGCCGCGCGCAGCGGCTCGCCGGCGAGGCGGTAGCCGTAGCGGTCGCTCTGCGGCGTGATCTTCCAGGGGCGGGTCCAGAAGGCCGCCCGCGAGGCCTCTTCGTAGGCCGCGATCTCCGCGGCCGGCAGTACGCGCACGGCCGGCAGGCCGTCGGCGAGAAGCGGTATCGCCATGGCCGGCGGCACGAGGCCGAAGCCCGCACGGCTGCCGCCGCATGGCGCCTCCGACCGGCCGGCCGCCAGACGATCGCCTGGGCGCAGCGTGCGGCCTTCGTGGCCTCCGAAGGCGCCGCGCATCTGCGTGCTGCGCGAGCCGAGCACCACCGGCACGTCCACGCCGCCGGGCAGGCACAGATAGGCCCGGCAGGCCGACCAGGCCGTGGCACGCCGCGGCACGTTCAGGCGCAGCACCTGGCCGGCGTGCGCCTCGTGCCGCCACCAGGGCAGGAGAGGGCGGCCGTCGAGCGACGCATCGGTGTCGGCACCGGTCAGCGCGAAGGCGCCGCTGGCGGTGAAGCGCACCTCGAACGGAAAGACCTGCAGCTCGATCGCCGCCGCGGCCTCGTCGTTGCCGAGCATGAGGTTGCCGGCGGCCAGCGCCATCGGGTCCATCGCGCCAGAGGTGCCGACGCCCCAGCGCAACGCGCCGCTGCGCCCGAGGTCCTGCACCGTGGCCAGCGCCGTGCTCGAGAGCACCTCGATCATCGGATCACCTGCTGCACGCGGAAGCGGATGCTGTCACCGGGCTGCAGCAGCGCCGGTGGCTGCCGCGTGGCGTCGAAGAAGCTCATCGACGTGCGGCCGATCGTGTTCCAGCCGCTTGGCCCGGCCGAGGCCGACACGCCGGTCTGGTGGCCGCCGATGGAGACCGAGCCGCCCGGGATGCTGATCACCGGCACCTGGCGGCGCGGCGTGGCGATGCGTGCGTCCATGCCGCCGAGGTAGCAGTAGCCGGGGTGGCTGCCGAGCGCGAACACCGGGTACAGCGGTGCGCTGTGCCGCTCGACGATCTCGTCGATGCCCAGGCCGGTGTGCGCCACCACGTCGGCCAGGTGAGGGCCGCCCTCGCCGCCGTAGACCACGGGCAGCTCGACGGTGCGACCCTGCAGCGCCAGCGGCTGCGCCACGGCCCAGGCCGCGCGCAGGCGATCCGCAAGCGGCCGCCAGTCGCGCGGGGTGGGCGCCGTGGTGGCGAAGGTGACCATCAGGTTGTTCATGCCCGGCACGGCCTCGCCGACCTCGGGCCAGGTGGCCGCCTCGCCGGCCAGCGCCCAGATGCGCTGCTGGGTCGACAGGCTCATCTCGCCTGGCGCCTCGAACAGCAGCGCCGTGGTGCCGAGCAGGCTGATGCGTGCCGGGGCGTGGATGTCCGCGATGTCCGCGATGTCTGCGAGGGTGTCCATCACGCGGCTGGCGGCTGGCGCAGCCAGCGTTCGAGGTGGTGGATGTCGACACCGCCGGCGGCGAACGCGGCGTCCTCGAGCAGGCGGCGGTGCAGCGGCAGGTTGGTCGCGATGCCGTCCACGCGCATCGTCTCAAGCGCGCCGCGCATGCGCGCGAACGCCTCGTCGCGTGTGCGCCCGTGCACGATCAGCTTGGCGATCATCGAGTCGTAGTGCGGCGGCACGCGGTAGCCCGCTTCGGCGTGGCTGTCGACGCGCACGCCGTCGCCGGCGGGCACCTGCCAGCCGGTGATGAGGCCGGGCGAAGGCGCGAACGTGCGCGGGTCCTCGGCGTTGATGCGGCACTCGACGGCGTGGCCGCGGCAAGGCACGTCGGCCTGCGTGAAGGCGAGGCGCTCGCCGCGGGCGACGCGCAGCTGCTGCTGCACGATGTCGATGCCGCTCGTCATCTCGGTGACCGGGTGCTCGACCTGCAGCCGCGTGTTCATCTCGATGAAATGGAAGGCGCCTTCCTCGAACAGGAACTCGAAGGTGCCGACGCCGCAGTAGCCGATGCGGCGGCAGGCCTCGGCGCAGCGCGCGCCGATCTCGGCAATGGCTTCCGGCGCGATGCCTGGCGCCGGCGCCTCCTCGATCACCTTCTGGTGCCGCCGTTGCAGCGAACAATCGCGGCTGCCGAGCCACAGCGCGTTGCCGTGCGCATCGGCAAGCACCTGGATCTCGACATGCCGCGGGTGCGCCAGGAACTTCTCGAGGTAGACCTCGGGGTTGGCAAAGGCGCGCCGCGCCTCCTCGCGCGTGAGCGCCAGCGCGGCCGGCAGATCCTCGGCTCGCTCGACGACACGCATGCCACGCCCGCCGCCACCGCCGGCAGCCTTGACGATGACGGGGAAGCCGATCGCCTGCGCGAGGGCCAGCACCTCGGCCGCATCCGCGGGCAGCACCTCGTCGGGGCCGGCCACGCAGGGCACGCCGGCAGCGCGCATCGCGCGCTTGGCCGACACCTTGTCGCCCATTGTGCGGATGCAGGCCGAGCTCGGGCCGATGAAGGTGAGGCCCGCTTCCTCGACGCGTTGCACGAAACCGGCGTTCTCGGACAGGAAGCCGTAGCCGGGGTGAATGGCCTCGGCCCCGCTGACCTCGGCGGCGAAGAGGATGGCCGCTTGGTCGAGGTAGCTGCGCCCGGCAGCGGCCGGGCCGATGCACAGCGCCTGGTCGGCCAGGCGCACGTAGCCGGCGTCGGCGTCGGCGTCGGAGTGCGCGACCACCGAGCGCAGTCCGAGTGCCTGGCAGGCACGCAGAATGCGCAGGGCGATCTCGCCCCGGTTGGCGATCAGGACCTTTGTGAACACGGATGAAGCCACGCCGCCCGCGCCGCTCACCGCAGCCGCACCAGCGGCTGGCCGGCTTCGATGTCCTGGCCCGAAGTCACGAGGAAGGCGTCGACGGTGCCGTCACGCTCGGCACTCACTTCGTTGAACACCTTCATCGCCTCGATGACGCAGAGCGTCTGGCCGGCCTTCACGGCCTGGCCGACCTGCACGAAGGGCGCCTCGCCCGGCGCGGGTTGCAGGAAGACCGTGCCGCACAGGCTGGCGCGCTGCTCGAGCCTGGGGCTGCCCGACTCCGCGACCGCCGGTTTCGCCGCGCCCTGGGGGCCGCGCGAGGCGGCAGGCTGGCCGCGCGCCACGCCACGCACCAGACGCAACGTCCAGCCGTCTTTCGTGGCCTCCAGCTCGGAGAGGTCCGACGATGCCATCGCATCGATCAAGGCCTTGATCTGCAGTGCGTCCATGTCGCGAAGGTAGCGGGCGGCTTCGGTCGGCGCCAAGACGGATTGGCTGTGGCCCGATAAGGGCCCCTTATGACGCGATTGAGGAACCGGCAGCTTGGCCGGCCTGGATCTAGGCGTCCTCGCGCAGGCGCTGCGGCGAGAGCAGGCTGCCGGGCAGGTCGGCCACCAGCTCGAGCAGGATGGCCTTGATCGCCTGTGCCGGCTCCGACAACGGCAGGTGGTCGGACTGGCACAGCGCCAGCGGCGCCTCGATCGTCGGCTCGACGATGCGGCTGCGCCAGGCGTTGCATTGCGCCGTCACTTCACGGGCCATCGACTCGGGCAGGATGGTGGCGCCCAGGCCTTCGGCGATGACGGCGGTGAGCGTGCTCGCCGACTCGATCTCGCCGACGACGCGCGGGGCCAGGCCGATACCGGCGAAGGCCTCGTCGACCATCTTGCGCACGACGTTGTACGGGCGCGCGAGGTAGAGGTCGAGGTCGACCAGCGTGCGCAGCGGCACCTGCTCCGGCGGCGCCGGCTGGCTGCCGGGCCCGACGACGAAGAGGCTCTCCTTGAGCAGCGGCAGGAACGCGAGCCCGTGCACCGCGGTGCGCCCGCCATAGAGCACGGCGAGGTCCATGCGGCCGTTCATGATCAGCTCGGACAGCGTGGTGCCGTAGGTCTCGTTGAGGTACAGCAGCACCCCCGGATGGCGCAGGCGCACCGTGCGCAGCAGCGGCAGCGAAAGCCCCGCCGCGGCCGTGCCCGGGGCGAGGCCCACGGAAACCGAGCCCGAGAGCCCCTGGCTGGCGGCCTCCATGTCCACGCGCGCCTGTTCGCACTGGCGCAGGATCAGCTGCGCGTGCCGGTAGAGCACCTTGCCGGCCTCGGTGGGCGTGACACCGCGCTTGGTGCGCACGAGCAGCTGCTGGCGCACCTCGCCCTCGAGCGTGGCGAGCTGCTGGCTCAGCGCCGGCTGGGCGATGTGCAGGATGTCGGCGGCCTGGGTGAGGCTGCCGACATCGACGATCTTCACGAAGTACTTCAGCCGCCTGAGATTCAAGCCTTGGCGCTCCCGACCGCACGAGCACAGGGGTGTCGGCTGCCAGTCTACGCGCCTGTCATAAGCGATGCCTATCGAGACAGACCGAACTCGTCTTGGCCTTTTGGCCCCACGCAGCCTACCGTGATGGCTGCCAGCAGGCCTGCCAGCCAAGCCTGTGTCAGCCCGCATCGAGGAGCTCCGTGACCCCTTCCCGCATCGCCGAACGCGTCCGCCGCATCAAGCCTTCGCCCAGCACCAGCGCGGCCGACCGCGCCAACGAGCTGCGCCGCGAGGGCAAGTCGATCGTCAGCCTCGTCGTCGGCGAACCCGACTTCGACACGCCCCGCCACATCCGCGCCGCGGCCGCCGAGGCCATGGAGCGGGGCGCCACGCGATACACGCTGATGGCCGGCACGGTGGACCTGCGCAAAGCCATCGTCGCCAAGCTCGAGCGCGAGAACGGCCTCGTCTACGCGATGAACGAGATCATGGTGACGAGCGGCGCGAAGAGCGCGATCTACAGCCTGTTCTCGATCACGCTGGAGCCCGGGGACGAGGTGATCATCCCCGCGCCGTACTGGGTGTCCTACCCCGACATGGTGCTCGCCAGCGAGGGCAAGCCGGTGACGGTGGCCTGCCCCGAGGCGCACGGCTTCAAGCTGACGCCGGCGCAGCTGGAGGCGGCGATCACGCCGCGTACGCGCTGGCTGCTGCTCAACTCGCCAAGCAACCCGACCGGCGCCAGCTACACGGCGGCCGAGTACCGGGCGCTGGCCGATGTGCTCAAACGCCATCCTCAGGTGCTCGTGATGACCGACGACATCTACGAGCACATCCGCTTCGACGGCCAGAAGACGCCGCACCTGCTGAACGCGGCGCCCGAGTTGCGTGATCGCACCGCCGCCGTCAACGGCGTTTCCAAGACCTACGCGATGACTGGCTGGCGCATCGGCTGGGTGGCCGCGCCGCGCGACCTGATCCAGGGGCTGGACACGCTGTTGTCGCAGTCCACCGGCAACTGCTGCTCGGTGAGCCAGGCCGCCGCGGCCGCAGCGCTCGATGGCGACCAGGGTTTCGTCGCCGAGAGCGTGGCCATCTACAAGCAGCGGCGCGACCGCATGGTGGCCGGCATCAATGCCATTCCGGGCCTCGGCTGCCAGACGCCCGACGGCGCCTTCTACCTCTACGTCAACTGCGCGGGGCTGATCGGCAAGACCACGCTGCAAGGCAAGGTGCTGGCCCAAGACGGCGATGTCGTGCTGTACCTGCTCGAGAGCGCCGGCGTGGCCACCGTCGCCGGCACCGCCTACGGCCTGTCGCCTTACTTCCGGGTGTCGATCGCGACATCGATCGACGTGCTCGACGAAGGCTGCAAGCGCATCGCCGCGGCCGTGGCGGCGCTGCACTGAAGCACCGGCATCGGAGAATCGACCCATGAGCACCTACAAGGCCCTGCGCAAGAACCCCTCGGCGCCGCAGGCGCCCGCCGACCTGCTGGCCGCGCTGCGCGAACTGCCGCTGGCCGCGCTCAGCGACAACATGCACCGCAACATCGGCACCGCCGGCCTGCAGCCGTATCACAAGCCCGGCGAGAAGACGATGGCCGGCACGGCGGTGACGGCGCGCTCGCGCGGCGGCGACAACCTTACCTACCTCCGGGCGCTGGAGTTCTGCCGCCCGGGCGATGTGCTGCTCGTCGACGCCGGCGGCGACCTGAACAACGCCGTGGTCGGCGGCATCCTCACCTTCTACGCCGCGAAGATCGGCCTCGCCGGCGTGGTGATCGACGGCGCCATCCGCGACGTGGCCGAGATCCGCGCCAACGAGTTCCCGGTCTACGCGCGCGGTGTCACGCACCGCGGGCCCTACAAGGACGGCCCGGGCGAGATCAACGTGCCGATCACCGTCGGCGGCATGGTCGTCAACCCCGGCGACATCGTCGTCGGCGACCAGGACGGCCTGCTCGCGATTCCGCCGGACGCCGGCGTGCCCGAGCTCATCGAGAAGGCGCGCGCCGTGCTCGTCGCCGAGGCTAAGACCATCCAGGCGATGAAGGAAGGCCGCTGGGACCGGTCCTTCATCGACGCTCTCGAGGCCCGCTGCAACAATTGAGCGCGACGGAGCGGGGCCGCACGCAATGGCGCGCACCGCCCGCTCACTTCGCAAGAACGGGGCGGCTCGATCCGCACCGCCCGACTCAGCCTGCTCACCAGAGAGTTCGTTCCCATGCCCCCTGCCTCGAAACTCTTCGACCTCACGGGCCGCACGGCCCTGATCACCGGCTCCAGCGCCGGCATCGGCTTCGCGCTCGCCGGTGGCCTGGCCTCGGCCGGCGCACGCATCGTGCTGAACAGCCGCAATGGCGACAAGCTGGCCCGCGCCGCCGACGCGCTGCGCGCGCAGGGCGCCTTCGTGCTGACGATGCCGTTCGACGTCACCGACGGGGCGGCGGTGGCGGACGGCGTGGCGGCGATCGAGGCCGAGTGCGGCGCCATCGACATCCTCTTCAACAACGCCGGCATGCAGCTGCGCGGGCCGCTGGAGAAGTACGAAGAAGCCAACTGGCACCGGCTGATGAAGACCAACCTCGACAGCGTCTTCCTCGTCGGCCAGGCCGTGGCCCGGCACATGATCGACCGCCGCCGCGGCAAGATCATCAATGTCTGCTCGGTGCAGAGCGAGCTCGGCCGGCCGGGCATCGCGCCGTACACCGCGAGCAAGGGCGCGGTGAAGATGCTGACCAAGGGCATGGCCATCGACTGGGGCCCGCACGGCCTGCAGGTCAACGGCTTGGGGCCCGGCTACTTCAAGACCGAGCTCAACCAGGCGCTCGTCGACAACCCCGAGTTCACGCAGTGGCTCGTCAACCGCACACCCAGCCGCCGCTGGGGGGACGTGCAAGACCTGGTCGGCGCGGCGATCTTCCTGGCCAGCGACGCGTCGAACTTCGTCAATGGGCACATCCTGTACGTGGACGGTGGAGTGACCGCGACGTTGTAAGGGGCTGGGCGGCGGGCGTCGCCCGGCGGGGAATCCTTCTGCGCGGCCGGGCCCCGCGTCCCGGCTCGGGCGACAGGGTCCGCGCACCCACCCGACCGGCCCCGCGTGATCAGTAACGTGGGGCCTCAGACCCTTTCGAGCACCACCGCGATGCCCTGGCCGACGCCGATGCACATCGTGCACAGCGCGTAGCGGCCCTGGATGCGGTGCAACTGGTTCACCGCCGTGGTGGCCAGCCGCGCGCCGCTCGCGCCGAGCGGGTGGCCCAGCGCGATGGCGCCGCCGTTGGGGTTGACGCGGGCGTCGTCGTCCTTCAGGCCGAGGTCGCGCAGCACGGCGAGGCCCTGTGCCGCGAAGGCCTCGTTCAGCTCGATCACGTCCATCTGCGCCAGCGTCAGGCCGGTGAGCTCCAGCACCTTGCGCGTGGCGGGGGCCGGGCCCATGCCCATGATGCGCGGCGCGAGGCCCGCCGTCGCCATGCCGACGATGCGTGCTCGGGGGGTGAGGCCGTGGCGTTTGGCGGCCGATTCGCTGGCGATAAGCAGGGCGCAGGCACCGTCGTTGACGCCGCTGGCGTTGCCCGCGGTGACGGTGCCGTCGGGCTTGACCACGCCCTTGAGCTTGGCCAGCGACTCCAGGCTCGTCTCGCGCGGGTGCTCGTCCTTGTTGACGACGACGGGGTCGCCCTTCTTCTGCGCGATCGTCACCGGCGTGATCTCGGCGTCGAAGAAGCCCGCCTTCTGCGCTGCCACAGCCTTGAGCTGGCTGGCCAGCGCCATGCGGTCCTGCGCCTCGCGCTCGATTCGGTACTCGGTGGCCACGTTCTCGGCCGTCTCGGGCATCGAGTCGATGCCGTGCATTTCCTTCATCAGCGTGTTGACGAAGCGCCAGCCGATGGGGGTGTCGTAGACGGCGTTGGTGCGGCTGAAGGCGCTGTCGGCTTTCGGCATGACGAAGGGCGCGCGGCTCATGCTCTCGACGCCGCCGGCGATCATCAGCTGCGCCTCGCCGGCCTTGATGGCGCGCGCGGCGGTGCCCACGGCATCGAGGCCGCTGCCGCACAGGCGGTTGATCGTGGCGCCCGGCAGCTCCTTCGGCAGGCCGGCCAGCAGCAGGCTCATGCGAGCGACGTTGCGGTTGTCCTCGCCGGCCTGGTTGGCGCAGCCGAAGAGCACGTCGGTGACGACTGCCCAATCCACCTTCGGGTTGCGCGCCATCAGAGCGCGAAGCGGGATGGCGCCGAGGTCGTCGGGCCGCACCGAGCTGAGCGCGCCGCCGTAGCGGCCGATGGGCGTGCGGATGGCGTCGCAGATGAAGGCATGCGTGGTCATGGCCGGTGTCTCCTCGGGGGCTGGATCGGGGTCAGGGTCGGGGTCAAGTCCTGGGCTGCGGCGGCAGGTCGAACAGGCTCGTCACCTCGATGTCGAGCACCTCGCTGGCATGCTGGTTGTAGAGCTGCCAGCGCCAGCGCAGCAGCCCGAGCGTGGCCTGGGTCTTGGAGCGACGGGTCTCGAGCACGGTGGCTTTCAGAGACAGGCGGTCGCCCGGCCGCACGGGGTTGAGCCACTTCACGTAGCTGGCGCCGGGCGAGGCGAAGCTCTCGCTGCCGGTGAGCGCCGCCTCGGTGGCGAGCCGCATCGCGATGCCGCAGGTGTGCCAGCCGCTGGCGATGAGGCCCTGGAAGCGGCCTTTCTCGGCCTTGGCCTTGTCGGTGTGGAACCACTGCGGGTCGAAGGCCTCGGCGAAGCGCAGCACCTCTTCCTCGGTGACGAGGTAGGGGCCGGCTTCGATGACCTGGCCAGTGTGGAAATCGGCGAACTTCATGCGGACGATTGTTCCTGCGTCGATGGGCGGTCGAGCCGCCTCAGGCGAGCCGCCGCAACCCCGGGCTGACGCGGTAGCGCTCGCCGCGGTAGTGCGTGTCGAGCTGCTCCAGCACGGCGATGACGCCGGTGGCGCTCCAGGCCGCGAGCCACTCGAACGGCCCGGCCGGGTAGTTGACGCCGAGCTTCATCGCCGAATCGGCGCCCTCGGGGGTGCACACGCCTTGCAGCACGGCATCGGCGGCTTCGTTGACGAGCATGGCCACGGTGCGTGCGACAACAAGGCCCGGCGCGTCGGCCAGCGGCAGCGGCGCGAAGCCGAGCGCGGCCAGCCACGCGCCAGCCTGCGTGCGCCAGGCTTCGCTGGCCTGCGGCGCCACGGCGAAGGCGAGCGCGGTGCCCGGCACCGCCGGCACCACCAGCGGCCGGTCGAACACCGCCACGTCGGCGACGCTCATCGACTGGCTGAGCTGCTGCGCCGTGCGGCCGTCGGTGAGCACGAGGCGCGCGCCGTCGATGCGCAGGCCCGTCCACGAGCTTTCGCGGTCGCGGGCCGGGCCCCAGCCCTGCGTGGCCAGCGCCTTGGTGGCTGCGGCCTCCAGCATGTCGGCGATCGGCCCCCCGCCATGCACCGTCACCTCGTGCGCGGTGGCTGGTGCGTCGTGCAGGGCCACGGGCAGCGCGGGTGCGGGCACGTCCTTGCCATGGCGGTAGAAGCCGCGGCCACTCTTGCGGCCGAGCAGGCCGCCGTCGACCATCTCGCGCTGCACGAGCGAGGGCACGTAGCGCTTGTCGAAGAAGTTGGCCTCGTACACCGACTGCGTGACGGCGAAGTTGGTGTCGTGACCAATGAGGTCCATCAGCTCGCACGGCCCCATGCGGAAGCCCGCGGCCTTGAGGCACGCGTCGAGCACCGCCGGCTCGGCCGCCTGTTCGAGCAGCAGCGCCAGTGTCTCGGCGTAGTAGGGGCGCGCGATGCGGTTGACGATGAAGCCGGGCGTGCTCTTGGCGTGCACCGGCACCTTGCCCCAGGCGCGGCTGAGCTCGAAGATGGAAGCGGCGACGGCCGCGTCGGTCTGCAGGCCCGACACCACCTCGACGAGCTTCATCAGCGGCACCGGGTTGAAGAAGTGCATGCCGACGAGCCGGCCCGGGTGCGCGAGGCCGTTGGCGATGGCCGTGACCGAGATCGACGAGGTGTTGGTGGCGAGGATGCAGTGCGGGCCGACGAGCGCTTCGAGTTGCTTGAAGAGGCTGCGCTTGACGTCGAGGCGTTCGACCACGGCTTCCACCACGAGAGACACCGTGGCAGCCTGCTCGATCGTCGCGATGGGCTCGATGCGCGCTACCGCGGCCGCGGCCGCCTCGGCGGGCAGCTTGCCCTTGGCCACCAGGCCTTCGAGCGTGGCGGCGAGCTTGGTCTTCGCCTCGGCCGCCGCGCCCTCGCGCGTGTCGAAGAGCTTCACGCCGTGGCCGGCCTGCGCCGCCACCTGCGCGATGCCGGCGCCCATGATGCCGGCGCCCACCACGAGGACCGGCGCGTTGCGCAAGTCGGGCATGTTCATTCCTTGCTTTCCTGGGGCGCGATCCAAGGTGCCGGCCGCTTGCCGAGGAAGGCGGCGAAGCCCTCGCGCGCCTCGTCGGTGCCGCGCACGCGCGCGATGGTCTGCGCTGTGAGCTCTCGCACTTCGGCAGTGACGGGGCCCTGGTGCAGCCGCGCGAAGAGCTGCTTGATCTCGCGGTGCGCGTTGGGGCCACCGACGAGCAGGTTCTGCACCACCTCGTCGATGGCGGCGTCGAGCTGCTCGGTCACGACCACGCGCTGCACGAGGCCCATCTCGAGCGCCTCGGTGGCGCCGATGCGCTCGGTGGTGAGCGCCAGTCGCTTGGCCTGCCGCTTGCCCACCGCGTTCGTGAGGTAGGGGCCGATGACCGAAGGCAGGATGCCGAACTTGGCCTCGCTGACGGCGAAGGTGGCGTTGTCGGAGGCGATGGCGATGTCGCAGGCCGCCGCCAGCCCAATGCCGCCGCCGAGCGCCGCGCCGTGCACGCGCGCCACCGTGGGCTTGGGGCAGGCCTCGATGCGGCCGAGCATGCCGGCGAAGCGCCGCGCGTCGGCCACGTTCCACTCCAACGTCGCTTGGCTGGCGCGCTGCATCCACTGCAGGTCGGCGCCGGCGCTGAAGTGCTTGCCGTCGCCGGCGAGCACGATGACGCGCACCGAGGGGTCGACTTCGAGCGCCGCGAAGGCGGCATCGAGCTCGCCGATCATTGCCTCGTCGAAGGCGTTGAAGACGGCCGGCCGCGCCATGGTGACGCAGGCGACGCCGGGGCCGCGCGCTTCGACGCGCAGGGTTTCGTGGGTCTTGCTCGACGTGAGGCTCATGCCGGCGTCTCCTTGGCTGTCGGTTCGGGCGGCCCGGGCGCCATGCCCCTGGGCCTTGGCGGAATCCGCGGATCAGTAGGTTTCGAGGTGCAGCCGGCCCTCGCGCTTGAGCGCGGCGCCGATGGCGTCCCAGTCGAGGCCGGCTGCGTGCGCGACGTCGCGCAGGGCGAGCACGACGCCTTCTTCCATGGCCTTGAGGCCGCAGACGTAGAAGAAGGCGTTGGGGTCCTTCAGCAAAGCGGCCACGTCGGGGCCGCGCTCGCGCAGGCGGTCCTGCACGTAGGTCTTTGGCTGGCCGGCGGCGCGGCTGAAGGCGAAGCTGATGTCGATGAAGTCCTTGGGCAGGTTCTGCAGCGGGCCGAAGTAGGGCAGTTCCTCCTTCGTGCGCGCGCCGAAGAAGAGCATCAGCTTGCCGCCCTCGAACTTGCCGCTGGTGCGCAGGCGGCGCCGCCACTCGGTCATGGCGCGCATCGGCGCGCTGCCGGTGCCGGTGCAGATCATGACGATGTGGCTCTTCGGGTGGTTGGGCATCAGGAAGCTGGCCCCGAACGGGCCGATCACCTGCACCTTGTCGCCCACCTTGAGGTCGCACATGTAGTTGCTGGCCACGCCGCGCACCGGATTGCCCTGGTGGTCTTCCAGCACGCGCTTGATGGTGAGCGAGAGGTTGTTGTAGCCCGGGCGCTCGCCGTTGCGAGGGCTCGCGATGCTGTACTGGCGTGCGTGGTGCGCGCGGCCGTGGGCGTCGGTGCCCGGCGGCACGATGCCGATGCTCTGGCCCTCGAGCACGGGGAAGGGCATGGTGCCGAAGTCGAGCACGATGTGGTGCGTGTCGTAGTCGCTGCCGATCTGCTTGCCGACTTCGGTGACGCGCACGTTGCCCGTGACCGTGGCGGTGACGGACTTCTCCGCCGACTTCGGGCCGTAGAGGTTGGTGTAGGCGTGAGCGGCCGACCAGGGCGGCAGCGTGGCGCCGTACTGGGCGCTCTGGAAGGGCGTGGCAACCACCTCGATCGTCGGCGCGCTGGCCGCGGCGGGCGCAGCCGCCTCCGCGACGTCACCGGCGGCGACGCCGGCCTCGGCCATCTGCTCGGCACTCAGCTCGGCGGGCAGGTTGTCCCAGCCGAACTGCTCTTCAACGGTGTAGGCGCGCACCCGGGGCATCGTGCGCCAGTTGTCGATGCTGCCGGTGGGGCAGGGCGAGACGCAGTCCATGCACAGGTTGCACTTGCCCGCGTCGACGACATAGTTGCGCGAGTCGTGCGTGATGGCCTGCACCGGGCAGATCGACTCGCACGTGTTGCAGCGGATGCAGATCTCGGGGTCGATGAGATGCTGCTTGATGACGGCGCTTCGTTCGGCTTGCGTGGCCATGTCCATGGCTCGTCTCCTCATTGCTCCGGTCAGTGCTCCGGCCATTGCGCCGGTGGCCGGTTGAACGAAGGGGCCCTGGTCGGGCCCCTCGTCATCGGCGGACACCGCCGGCAGCCGGCGATGATGCTATTCCACGCGTGCTCAGGCGAAGCGCACGTACTCGAAATCGACCGGCTGGCGGTTGATGCCGAGCGCCGGCGGCGCGATCCAGTTGGCGAACTTGCCCGGCTGCACGACACGGCCCATGAGGCTGGCGACGAAGGCGCGGTCGCTGCCGCTGGGCAGCCACTGGTCGACCTTGGCGGCCCACTCGGCCTCGCTCACCACCTGGCCCTCGGGCGAGACCTTCAGGCCGGCGAGGCCGCCGATGTTGCGGTGGAAGGCCTTGTGCGGTGCCTTCAGGCGGAAGGGGATGCCGGCCTTCTCGATGACCTTGTTCCAGCGCTCGATGCCGGCGATGCTGTCCTTGATGTAGTCGTCTCTGAGCACCTCGTTCAGCGCGTTGAGCATCGGCACCTCCTTCTCGAACAGGCCGCCGTCCTTGGCCTGCAGCACGCGGTAGGTCTGGCCGCGCAGCTGGTGGTCGTCGGTGCGCTTGCCTTCTTCGTAGCGGCCCTTGAGGCCGGTGCTGTAGAAGGTGGCGGCGTTGCTGCTCTCGTCGGCGCCGAAGAGGTCGATGGTGACGCTGAAGTGGAAGTTGAGGTAGCGCTGCAGCGTCGGCAGGTCGATGACGCCGGCCTCGCGCAGCTTCTTCGGGTCGTCGGTCTTCAGCTCGTTCATCGCCGCGCAGGTGCGCTGGATGACGCGACTCACGCCACTCTCGCCCACGAACATGTGGTGCGCCTCTTCGGTGAGCATGAACTTGGTCGTGCGCGCCAGAGGGTCGAAGCTGCTCTCGGCGAGTGCGCAGAGCTGGAACTTGCCGTCGCGGTCGGTGAAGTAGGTGAACATGAAGAAGGCGAGCCAGTCGGGCGTCTTCTCGTTGAAGGCCTGCAGGATGCGCGGGTTGTCTTCCTGGCCGCTGCGGCGCTCGAGCAGTGCCTCGCCTTCCTCGCGGCCGTCGCGGCCGAAGTGCTTGTGCAGCAGGTAGACCATGGCCCAGAGGTGCCGGCCTTCCTCGACGTTGACCTGGAAGAGATTGCGCAGGTCGTACTGGCTCGGCGCGGTGAGGCCGAGGTGGCGCTGCTGCTCGACGCTCGCGGGCTCGGTGTCGCCCTGCGTGACGATGATGCGGCGCAGGTTGGCGCGGTATTCGCCAGGCACGTCCTGCCAAGCGACCTCGCCCTTGTGGTCGCCGAAGTGGATCTTGCGATCCTTCTCGCCCGGGTTGAGGAAGATGCCCCAGCGGTAGTCGGGCATCTTCACATGCCCGAACTGGGCCCAGCCCTGCGGGTCGACGCTGACGGCGGTGCGCAGGTAGACGTCGAAGTCCTGGCTGCCGTCGGGGCCCATGTCGTTCCACCAGCTCAGGTAGTTGGGCTGCCATTGCTCGAGCGCGCGCTGCAGCGTGCGGTCTTCGCTGAGGTTGACGTTGTTGGGGATCTTTTCGCTGTAGTTGATGGTGCTCATTGCGGGTCTCCGATGCAGTTCATGAGGTGTATTCAGCCCAGTGACCGCGGCGGAGCCGGCTTTGCCGGGCCGCTCACGGTGCCCCCTGGGGGGAGGCGGCCGCCAGGCCGCTTCGGGGGGTGTCCGCTACACCCGGGTCCAGTCGAATGCGGCCTTGTCGCCCTTGCCGTAGACCTTGAGCGCGCCTTTCTCGCCCACGGCATTGGGGCGCTGGAAGATCCAGTTCTGCCAGGCGGTGAGGCGGCCGAAGACGCGCGTGAACATGTTCTCGGGGCCGTTGAAGCGCAGGTTGGCTTCCATGCCGGTGAGTGCGTCGGGGCTCATGGCCACGCGCTCCTCGATGGCGATGCGCGTCTCGTCGGCCCAGTCGATGTCGTCGGGCGCGCTGGTCACGAGGCCCACCTTGAGCGCCGCATCGGCGTCCAGCGGCTGCCCGGCCTTGGCGCGCACGGCGTCCAGTGCCGGCTGCTCGTCGTAGAAGCGGCGGCCGAGGCGGCTCTGGCCGGTGACCATCGGGTACAGGCCGAAGTTCGTGTCGACCACGGTGACCTTGGGCGCCTTCGCGGCGTCGTCGGGCAGCGCCAGGTGGTAGCTGCGGTCGCAGGCCAGCGCCAGCTCGAGCAGCGTGCCGGCGAAGCACGAGCCCGGCTCGATGAGCGCGAAGAGGCTACGGCTGCTCACGTCGAGGCGGCTGAAGGTGCGGCGCAGCAGGCCGATGGTCTCGCGCACGAGCCAGTGGCTCTTGTTTGCCAGCAGCACCTGGTCCATCGCGAGCACGGCCGCCGCGTCGCCCTGGGTCTTGAGCAGCCAGGTGCCGATCTCGAGCTCGTTGGTGCGCATCGAGAGGATGGCGTCCTCGAGCTCGCGCGCCATGGCGAGCGGGTACCAGCCCGCGCCGGCGGCCTCGATGGCGGCGACGTCCTGCGGCTGCGCGCCCGAGGCCGGGGCCGGGGCCTTGACGGTGAACGTGGCGACGCGGCGGGCGCGGTCGATCTCGACGATCACGTGGGTGTAGCGCAGCGCGTCGGGCTCGATGGTGCGCTGCAGCGGCATCAGCGTCACGCCCTTGGCGCCGGCGGGCCGGTCGCTCTGCCGGGCGAGCTCGAGCGCGCGTTCCTGCACCTTGGCCGCGAACTGCGCGGGCTTGGCGATGTCGTCGACGAGGCGCCAGTCCTTGGCCTTCTGGCCGCGCACGCCTTCGGTGGTGGTGCAGAAGATGTCGGCCAGATCGTGCCGCACGTGGCGCTTGTCGGTGACGCGTGTGAGGCCGCCGGTGCCCGGCAGCACGCCGAGCAGCGGCACCTCGGGCAGGCTGACAGCGCTGTTGCGGTCGTCGACGAGCACGATCTCGTCGCAGGCGAGCGCCAGTTCGTAGCCGCCGCCGGCGCAGGCGCCGTTGACGGCGGCCAGGAACTTGAGGCCGCTGTGCTGGCTGCTGTCTTCGAGGCCGTTGCGCGTCTCGTTCGTGAACTTGCAGAAGTTCACCTTCCACGCGTGGCTGGAGACGCCGAGCATGAAGATGTTGGCGCCGGAGCAGAACACCTTCTCCTTGGCGCTGGTGACGACCACCGTGCGTACCTCGGGGTGCTCGAAGCGGATGCGGTTGACGGCGTCGTTGAGCTCGATGTCGACGCCGAGGTCGTAGCTGTTGAGCTTGAGCTTGTAGCCGGGGCGCAGGCCGGCGTTTTCGTCGAAGTCCGCGATGAGGGTGGCCACCGGGCCTTCGAACTTGAGCTTCCAGTGGCGGTACTGGGTGGGGTGGGTCTGGTAGTCGACGCGCGGCGGCGCGTCGGCGGTGGTGGCGGTGCTCATGGAGGGCTCCTTGCGGAAGTGCATCAAAGTGCGTTCGTGCGGGCCGTCGTGAAATGCATCATAGTGCGTGCATTGATTCGAAGTCAAGCACTTTCGTGCATGTTGTTGGAGCCAGGACTGAAGCGGCCGGAATCCGGGGCCGGTACGGTTCTCAGACGGGCAGGCGCAGCGCCTGCCGCACCAGATCGCGCAGCGCGGCCTGCGTGGCCTCGAGCGGCTGCGCGCTCGTGTCGAGCTTGAACTCGGCCTTCGAATAGAAGGCAGCGCGCCCGGCGAGGATGCTCTTCAGGTCCTCCATCGCCTCCTTGCTGGCGGCGTGGCCGCCCATGGGGCGCATGTCGCCCTGCGCGATGACGCGCTTCATGTGGTCCTCGGGGTCGGCATGCAGCCACACGGTGGTGCAGTGCGCGAGCAGCAGGTTGAAGGTGGCGGGGTCGGAGACGACCCCGCCGGGCGTGGCGATGATCGCCTCGGGGTAGGTCTGGATCGCCTCCTCGAGGGCGCGGCGCTCGTAGCGGCGGTAGGCGTTCTGGCCGTAGAGGGCCTGGATCTCGTTGATCGTGCAACCGGCGAATTGCTCGATGTGGCGCGACAGCTCGATGAACGGGAAGCCGAGGTCGTCGGCCAGCTTCTGCCCGAGCGTGGACTTGCCGGCGCCACGCAGGCCGATGAGGGCCACGCGCGAGCTGCGGGCCACGTTGCCGCCGCCGGTGCCGAGCAGCTCGCCGACGCTCACGCGCACGCGGCGCAGCGTGGCCTCGTCGCGGCCCTCCAGCAGCTCGCGCAGCAGCAACCACTCCGGCGAGCCGGTGGTGACGTCGCCAATGAGCTCGGCCAGCGAGCACTGCAGCGCCTGCGCCACCTGCAGCAGGATGAGGATGGAGGCGTTACCGAGGCCGTACTCGAGGTTGGCCAGGTGGCGCTCGGAGACCTCGGCACTGGCAGCGAGCGCCTTGCGCGTGATGCCGCGGCGCGAGCGCAGCGCGCGCACGCGTTCACCCAGGGCGACCAGGAAGGGATGCTTGGCGGCATCGCCCTCGGCTTCAAGGGTGGGGGCCGGCGGCGGCGCTGCCTTGCGGGCGGCCGCGGGACGCGGCCCCTTGCGCCGGGCCGCCGGGCTGCGACCATTGGCCACGCCGCGAGGTGCATGCAATATAGTGCTTGACATCTGGTCTTGCTGGCCCATAAAGTTCGTTGACGCACAATACTGCATCGGTGTGCCAGTGGCAAGCCCAAGGTGCAATCGAGTTCATTCGCCGGAGACTCACGCATGGCCGATCCAACCCAGCCCGGCGCCGTGGCGCCACCGCCCGAGCGTTTCAACATCGCGCAGCACCTGCTTGCCGCCAACGCGGGCCGCGCGGCCAAGGCCGCGTTCGTCGACGACCAGGGCAGCCTCGGCTACGGCCCGCTCGACGAGCGCACGCGGCGCTTCGCCGCCGGCCTGCGCGCGCTCGGCCTCAAGCGCGAGGAGCGCGTGCTGCTGCTGATGCTGGACACCACCGACTGGCCGGTGGCCTTCCTCGGCGCGATGTACGCGGGCCTCGTGCCCGTCGCCGTGAACACGCTGCTCACCGCCGACGACTACGCCTACATGCTCGAGCACTCGCGCGCGCAGGCCGTGCTCGTCTCTGGCGCGCTGCTGCCGGCGGTGAACGCAGCGATGACGAAGTCCGACCACGAGGTGCAGAAGGTGGTGGTCTCGCGACCGGTGGCACCGCTGCATCCCTCGGAGGTGGAGTTCGAGGCCTTCACCGCCGCGCACGCGCCGCTGGCGCGGCCGGCTGCCACCGGTGCCGACGACCCGGCGTTCTGGCTCTATTCCTCCGGCTCCACCGGCCGGCCCAAGGGCACCGTGCACTCGCACGCCAACCCGTACTGGACGGCGGAGCTGTACGGCAAGGCCGTGCTGCAGCTGCGCGAGAGCGACGTCTGCTTCAGCGCCGCCAAGCTCTTCTTCGCCTATGGCCTGGGCAACGGGCTCACGTTTCCCATGAGCGTGGGCGCGACGACGCTGCTGATGCCCGAGCGGCCGACACCCGAGGCCGTGTTCAAGCGCTGGACGGGTGGGGTCGGCGGCCTCAAGCCCACGATCTTCTACGGCGCGCCCACCGGCTATGCCGGCATGCTGGCGCACCCCGCCTTGCCGAAGAAGGGCGAGGTGGCGATGCGCCTCGCCTCCAGCGCCGGAGAAGCCCTGCCCGCGGAGCTGGGCGAGCGCTTCACTGCGCATTACGGCGTGCAGATCATCGACGGCATCGGCTCCACCGAGATGCTGCACATCTTCCTGTCCAACCAGCCGGGGCGCGTGCGCTACGGCACCACCGGCTGGCCGGTGCCGGGCTACGAGATCGAGCTGCGCGGCGAGGGTGGCGCCGCCGTGCCCGACGGCGAACCCGGCGACCTCTACATCCACGGACCGAGCGCGGCCATGATGTACTGGGGCAACCGCACCAAGACGCGCGAGACCTTCCAGGGCGGCTGGACCAAGAGCGGCGACAAGTACGTGCGCAACGAGGACGGCAGCTACACCTACAGCGGCCGCAGCGACGACATGCTCAAGGTGAGCGGCATCTACGTCAGCCCGTTCGAGGTCGAAGCGACGCTGGTGCAGCACCCGGCGGTGCTGGAGGCGGCGGTGATCGGCGTGCCCGACGCCGAGGGCCTGACCAAGACGAAGGCCTTCGTCGTGCTCAAGCCCGGCGGCCACGCCGACGAGGCGGAGCTGAAGGCCTTCGTGAAGGACCGCCTCGCGCCCTACAAGTACCCGCGCCAGATCGAGTTCGTGGCCGACCTGCCGAAGACAGCCACGGGCAAGATCCAGCGGTTCAAGCTTCGCGAACGCGAAGGCAAGGCCTGAGCGACGCGTGAACGCGGGCTTCGTCGAGGTCGACTGGGCCGGGCGCCGCGTGCGCCTGGAGGTGGCCTGGGTGGGTTGTGACGGCGGTGAGGTCGAGCGGGGCGGTGCAGGCGGTGAGGGCGGCGGGGGCGCTTCCCCGGGCGCGACCGTGCCGCTCATCGTCTTCCTGCACGAGGGCCTGGGCTCGGTGGCGATGTGGCGCGACTTCCCCGAGCGCCTGTGCCGCGCCGTCGGGGCGCAGGGCCTCGTCTACTCGCGGCCCGGCTACGGGCGCAGCACGCCGCGCGAGGCCGGCGAGCACTGGGCGCCGGACTTCATGCACCGGCAGGCGCTCGAGGTGCTGCCGGCGCTGCTGGAAGCGGTGCGACGCGAGGGCCGGTGGCGCGCCGGGCAGCCGCTGTGGCTGTTCGGGCACAGCGACGGCGGCTCCATCGCGCTGCTGCATGCGGCGCATGCGCACGCACAGTCGCAGCCCCTTGCACTTGCCACACCGGCGGGCATCATCCTGCTCGCGCCGCACATCCTCGTCGAAGACCTCTCGATCGCGAGCATCGAGAAGGCGCGTGAGGCCTACCGCGCGAGCGACCTGCGCGCTCGCCTCGCGCGCTACCACGACGCTCCCGACTCGGCCTTCTGGGGTTGGAATGATGCGTGGCTCTCGCCGGCCTTCCGCTCGTGGTCGATCGAGGCCGAGCTCGCCTCGATCCGCTGCCCGGTGCTGGCGATGCAGGGGCTGGACGACGAATACGGTACGCTCGAGCAGATCCGCGGCATCGCGCGTCGCGTGCGCGACACCCGTCTGCTGGAGATCCCGCAGTGCGGCCACTCGCCGCACCGGGACCAGCCGGGGGTGGTGATCGATGCTGTCGCGGCCTTCATGCTGCAACCCAACGTCGAGCCATCTCGAGCCGCCCCATGCTGAGCTACCAAGTCGAGGCCTTTGGCCGCCCCCTGGCCCGTGTCCTGCGCGACACCCCGCAACCCCAGGGCACGGAGGTGCTCCTGCAGGTGGGCAGCTGCGGCGTGTGCCACAGCGACCTGCACCTGCAGGACGGCTACTTCGACCTCGGCGGCGGCAACAAGATCGACATGACGCGGCCGATGTCGCCGCCGCGCACGCTCGGCCACGAGATCGCGGGCACCGTGCTGGCGGTCGGCCCCGAGGCCGCCGCGCTCGGCGTGAAGGTGGGCGACCGGCGTGTCGTGTTCCCGTGGATCGGCTGCGGCCAATGCAGCACCTGCCGGAGCGGCAACGAACACCTCTGCGCGGCACCCCAGGCCCTCGGCTGCAACCGCGACGGCGGCTTCGCCAGCCACATCGTCGTGCCGCACCCGCGCGTGCTGCTCGAGTACGACCCGCTGCCTGAGGAGCAGGCCTGCACGCTGGCGTGCTCGGGCCTCACGGCGTACAGCGCGCTCAAGAAGATTGGCACGCCGGCGGCAGGCGATGCCGTGCTGATCATCGGCGCCGGCGGCGTGGGCCTGTCGGGCATCCGCCTGGCGCGCCAGATGCTCGGGCTGGCCCCCATCGTGGCTGAAGTCGACAAGTCGAAGTGGGACATCGCGCGCGAAGCGGGCGCCGCCGAGGTGTTCGATCCCACGGCCGACGGCGCGGCGCGCACGCTGGTCAAGTCCACCGGTGGTGGGGTGGCGGTGGCGGTGGACTTCGTCGGCGCGGCCTCGACCTTCAGCTTCGGCCTGGGCGCTTTGCGCAAGGGCGGCAAGCTCGTCTGTGTGGGCCTGTTCGGCGGCAGCGCGCCGGTGATGCCAACGCTGGTGTCGATGAAGGCGCTGAACATCGTCGGCTCGTACGTCGGCAGCCTGCGGGAGCTGCGTGAGCTGCTTGCCTTCGCGCGGGAGGGCAAGCTGCCGGCCATGCCGGTAGCGACGCGCCCGCTGGACGACGCCTCGCAGGCGCTGGACGACCTGCGCGCGGGGCGCGTGAAGGGCCGCGCGATCCTCAAGCCGTAGCCGGCCGGCGCCGGCCTACACGCCCACGTACTGGTGCAGCACCTCGGGCGCGGCGCGCAGGGCCTCGGAGTCGCCCTGCCAGACGACGCGCCCCTTTTCGAGTATGACGTGGCGGTCGGCCAGGCGCATCAAGGGCGCGATGTTCTTGTCGATGACGATCATCGCGAGGCCCGACTCGCGCAGCCGCTGCAGGCCCTTCCAGATCTCCAGCCGCACCAGCGGCGCCAAGCCCTCCGTGGCTTCGTCGAGGATCAACAGGCGCGGGTTGGTCATCAGCGCGCGGCCGATGGCCAGCATCTGCTGCTCGCCGCCGGAGAGGTTGCTGCCGAGATTGCGCTCGCGCTCTTGCAGGCGCGGGAACATCTCGTACACCGTCTGCAGCGTCCAGGGTTGGGCCACACCGTGGCGGTTGCCTGCGGTGGCCACGAGGTTCTCTCGCACCGTGAGGTTGGGGAAGACCTGGCGACCCTCGGGCACGAGGCCGAGGCCGGCCCGCGCGACCACGTAGCTGGGGCGCCCCTGCAACTCGACGCCGTCGACGAGCACGCGCCCGGCCTTCGGCGCGAGCATGCCCATGATCGTCTTGACGGTGGTCGTCTTGCCCATGCCGTTGCGGCCGATGAGCGTGGTGACCTCGCCGGCGCGCACGGTGAGCGAGACGCCGAACAGCACCTGGCTCGTGCCGTAGGCAGTCTCGATGCCTTCCACCTGGAGCAGGTCGGCGGCCATCAGTAAGCTTCCGCCTGGTCGCCCAGGTAGGCGTCGCGCACCTCGGCGCTGGCCCGGATCTGATCGGGCGTACCGCAGGCGATGGGGCGTCCGTAGACGAGCACCGTGATGCGATCGGCGAGCGAGAACACGGCGTCCATGTCGTGTTCGACCAGCAGCACGGTGTAGCGGCCCTTCAGCTGGCGCAGCAGCGCCACCACGCCTTCGCTTTCGACGTGGCTCATGCCGGCCATCGGCTCGTCGAGCAGCAGCAGGCGCGCGCCGGTGGCGAGCGTCATCGCGATCTCGAGCTGGCGGCGCTGGCCGTGCGACATGGCGGCCACCGGGCGGTCGGCGAGGGCGGCCATGCCCACCTGCTCGAGCGCGGCGCGTGCCGGCGCGACGAGGGCCGCCTCGGCCATGGCCGGACGCCAGAAGCGGAAGCTGTGGCCGGCGTGGCTCTGCACCGCCAGCGCCACGTTCTGCAGCACGGTGAACTCGGGGAAGACGGAGGTGATCTGGTAGCTGCGGCCGATGCCCGCCAGCGCGCGCCGGTGCGGCGGCTCGCGCGTGAGGTCGCGGCCGTCGAAGACGATGCGGCCTTCGTCGGGCAGCAGGTCGCCGGAGAGCTGGTTGATGAGCGTCGTCTTGCCGGCGCCGTTGGGCCCGATGACGGCGTGGATCTCGCCCGGCGCGAGCGTCAGGTCGACGTGGTCGGTGGCGAGCAGGCCGCCGAAGCGCTTGACGAGGCCCTGCACCTCCAGGCGGCTCACTTCGTGCCCTCCTCGGCCGCCGCGCGTGCGTCGCGCGCCACCAGGCGGCCGTAGAGGCCCTGCTTGAGCACGAGCACGACGGCGACGACGAAGAGGCCGATCAGCGCCAGCCAGTGCTGGTTGACGATCTTGTCGAACGCGTCGATGCCGATCTTCAGCGA
>JAEUPE010000062.1 GCA_016790435.1 Rubrivivax sp.
CATCGTCACCGGCGCCGGGCGCGCCTTCTGCGCTGGCGCCGACCTCTCGCAGGGCGGCAAGACCTTCGACTACGAGGCGCGCTCCGGCGAGGCCGGTCGCCCTGCGGTCGGCCAGGCCATCGGCGCCGACGGCCGCATCGCCTGGAGCCACGACGCCGTGCGCGACGGCGGCGGGCGCGTCACGCTGCGCATCTTCAACTGCCTGAAGCCGGTGATCGCGGCGGTGAACGGGCCGGCCGTGGGTATCGGCGCGACGATGCTGCTGCCGATGGACATCCGTCTGGCCAGCGAGGGAGCGCGCTTCGGCTTTGTCTTCGCGCGGCGTGGCATCACGCCCGAGGCCTGCTCGAGCTGGTTCCTGCCACGGCTGGTGGGCATCAGCCGCGCGCTCGAGTGGACGATGAGCGGCCGCGTCTTCCCGGCCAGCGAGGCGCTGGAGGGTGGCCTCGTGCGCCAGGTGCTGGCGCCCGAGGCGCTGCTGCCGGCGGCGCGCGCCATCGCCCGCGACATCGCCGAGAACACCGCGCCCGTCGCCGTGGCGCTGACGCGCCAGATGATGTGGCGCATGCTCGGCGCGCCGCACCCGATGATGGCGCACCGGGTGGACAGCCGCGGCATCTTCTCCCGTGGCCGCTCGGCCGACGTGCGCGAGGGTGTCACCGCCTTCCTCGAGAAGCGGCCGGCGCAGTTCACCGACCGTGTCACCGAGGCGATGCCCGAGTGGTTCCCGTGGTGGCAGGATCCGCGCTACGAATGAAGACTGCGACGATGAACCCTGCTGCCCAGACCACGACGGCCACCGCCTCCAGCGCGGCCACCGGCGCGCCGACCAGCGCGACCGCCAGCGCAACGACCAGCGCCACCGATACCGCGCTTGCCGTTTCCTCCGATGCGGCGCTGCGCCCCACCTCCTTCATCGACAGCGATCACGCCGCGGTGCGCGCCTTCGCGGTCGAGCACGCCTGCGGCGTGACGGCGCGCGAACAGGCCGTGTCGCTGTACCTGGCCGTGCGCGACGGCTTCCGCTACGACCCCTACCGCGTCGACCTCACGCCCGCGGGCCTGCGCGCCAGCACCGTGCTGGCCAACGGCTACGGCTGGTGCGTGCCGAAAGCGGTGCTGCTGGCCGCTGCCTGCCGCGCCGTGGGCATCCCGGCGCGGCTGGGGTATGCCGACGTGCGCAACCACCTCAGCACCGAGCGCATGCGCGAGGTGATGAAGACCGACCTCTTCATCTGGCACGGCTACACCGACATCCTGATCGAGGGCCGCTGGCTGAAGGCAACACCGGCGTTCAACCTGCAGCTGTGCGAGCGCTTCGGCCTCGTGCCGCTGGAGTTCGACGGCAGCGGCGATTCGATCTACCACCCCTACGACCGCGCCGGCAACCGGCACATGGAATACGTGCACCAGCGCGGCAGCTTCGACGACCTGCCGCTGGCGCAGATGCTGGCCGACTTCGCCGCCCTGTACCCGGGCTGGGGGCCGAACGCCGGGAGTGCTGGCGAAGGCGGCGCGCTCGCGAAGGCAGACTTCCTGGCCGACGTGGCCAAGGAGGTGTCTTGAGCGCCGACGCCGGGCCCGAGCAGGCGCTGCCGGCGCAGGCCGCCGCCGAAGGGGCGGCCGCAGCGGCGGTGGAGGTGCCGGCGGGCTTCCGCCGCTTTCGCTCCACCACCGGCTTCATCGGCGTCAACGGGCCGCTCTACTTCGTGCACGAAGGGCCGCTCTTCAAGCTCGGCTTCCGCGTCGAGGAGCGGCACTGCAACCCGATGGGCATCTGCCACGGCGGCATGCTCGCCACCTTCGCCGACATGCTGATGCCCATCGGCGCCATCACGCTCGTGCCTGAACTGCGCCAGCGCTTCCTTCCCACGGTGAGCCTGCAGGTGGACTTCATCGCCTCGGCCAAGCTCGGCGACTGGGTCGAGGGCGAGATGCAAGTGCTGCGCACGACGCGCTCGATGGTCTTCGCGCAGGGGCTCGTGACGAGCGGTGGCGCGACGGCGATGCGCTGCAGCGGCGTGTTCAAGATCGGGCCAACCTTCGATCGCCAGAAGGCCACGCCGTAAGGCAACCCGCGCCTTCAGCGGTCCGGGTCCACCTCGGTGCCGAACCACACGACGGCATAGCTCTCCGACAGGCCCACGCCCATGGCGCGCCAGGTCGAGTTCGCCCAGATGCCCTGGTTCATGATCACCCCGTAGTGCGCCGTGCTGCCGCGCCAGAGGTTGAGCGCGACTTCGGGCGTCATGCGGCCGCTGCCGCCGGCGGAGATCTCGAAACCCGAGCCGCGGTACCGGCCGCCGGTGATCTCGCCCGGCTTGCTCCACATGCAACGGGCCTGCGCGTGGTCGCTCGTGTAGCAGCAGGGTGTCCAGGGGCCGGCAGCCGACCAGCTGTGCATGTTGCAGGCCCCGGTGGGCGGGCGCGCCTGCAGGTCGCGCACATGCAGGTCGGCCACGCGGCCGAGCGAGCGCGACAGCGGCACCGGCAGCAGGCCGTGCCGCGCGCGCTCGGCGTTGAGCATCGCCGCCAGGCGTGTGGCATCGGCTGTCGCGGCCCCGTCGCCGCGAGCCGGGGATGCCGCCACCGGCGCCGTGCGCGGTGGCAGGGCGGGGGTGGGCTGCGGTTGCGTTTGCTGCTGCGGCTGCGGCTGCTGCGTCGGAGGCTGCGTCCGGGCCTGCGGGGCAGGTGCGCGCACCCCCGCAGGGGCTTGCGGGGGCGACTTGCATCCCCACAGCAACATGGCCGCTGCCAGGCACGACACCACGGGTGAGTTGCCGAAGCGCATCAAGTCATCCTCCTTCAGGTCCCGCGCTGCATCGCGCCGCCTGTGACCGCCAAGTGCGTGATCGATCGTACGGAGACAAGAGCGCTGCGTGCAGGTGGCGATGCGGCTTCGTCGACGTTTCAGGCGGGATTCAGCGGGATTCAGGGCCAGGCCAAGGACCTGAAGGCGGCCGGGCCATAGCCTCTCCCGTCGAGATGGATCAAGAGGAGACAACCATGACCCGCACGCAGACGAAGCACACCTGGCTGGGCCTGGCCCTGCTGACGGTGGCCCACGCCGCCCTGGCACAAGGCGCGCAGCCTTCCGGGCCGCCCAAGGAGATGGCCCAGCTCGAGGCCTACAAGGGGTCGTGGGTCTGCCACGGCAATGTCCCCGCAGGCCCGTATGGCCCGGCGCGCAAGACGACGACCACGTTGAAATTCGAGGGCGACCTCGACGGCCGCTGGATCTCCGGGCGCATCGCCGACATGCCGTCCAAGGGGAACCCGCAGCCCTTCAAGGGCGTGGCGCACATGACCTACGACTCCGCGGCCAAGCAGTTCTTCATGCTGTGGGTCGACAACACCGGCGGCCGTGCGACACAGACCGCAAGCGGGTGGGACACCGACAAGATGGTGTGGCAGGGCGAGGGGTCGATGGACGGCAAGAAGATGACGTCTCGCGACACGTTCACCAGGAAGGGCACCGATCTGCACCACCTCGGCGAGATGCAGGCGGAAGGCAAGTGGGTCGTCGTGCAGGACGAGCTCTGCAAGCGCTCGGCGGGCAAGAAGTAGGGCCGCGCTCGCCGCATCAGCCAACCGGCGAAAGGAGGCGAACCATGCGGATCATCTCGTCTTTGCTGATCGTTCTGGCCCTCGCGCACGGCAGCGCCCAGGCCCAGGCCGGGCCGTTCATGGCCAGCGGCAACAAGGTCATCAACGCAGAACGTCACCTACGTCGCCTACCGCACGACGAGTGGTGCCGTCGCCACGCTTGCCAAGGCGAACTTCCGCGACGAGACCTCGAAGAACTGGACCAGCAGCGCGGGCCTGAGCTGCAGCGAAACCGCCAAGGACGAATGGTCGGTCTACCTGGCCTGCGGATCCGGCGCTGGGCAGTCTCAGTTCATCGTCAACCTGTACACCAAGACCGTCCGTCAGATGGCAGGCGCGACGACGCTGGCCAGCAGCGCGATCACGGACGCCAAGGACCAGCTCCAGGAAGCGCGCGTGTCGGGTGACGAGAGAAAGGTGGAGTACCGCCTGCCGCTTTCCAGGGAAGACACGACCAAGGTGATGCTCTGGATCGCCACCGAGATCACCCACGCCCACACGCCGTATTGCTACAAGGACCGTTACCCCAACCCGGCCTCGCAACCCATGACCTGCAAGCCGGGTTCGCAGCAGGAGACCCTCGGGCTGTGCAGCAAGGACTGCGCTGCGGGCGAAAAGGGCATCGCCGGTTCTTGCTACAGGAATTGCCCGGCGGGGTTTGCCGACAACGGCTTGTATTGCGGCAAACCGCAACCCTACGGCCGCGGTGGTGGTTATGCCGTCTGGGACAAGGCCTTGTGCGAGAGGGACAACCCGCAGGGCTGCGAGCAGGTCGCGGCGCTCTTCTACCCGAAATGCAGGCCCGGCTTCCAGGCCGCTGGCAGCAATGTCTGCAGCCCGGCCTGCCCCGCGGGTTGGGAGGACATCGGCGTCTCTTGCAAGAAGGCGAGCACCGCCAGGCCGATCGTGCCCGTCTCCGAGTGCCCGGCGGGCACGGAGAAGGACGCGACGGGTGCCCTTTGCTATCCCACGTGCAAGAGTGGCTTCAGTGTGGTCGGGCCCGTCTGCTGGCAGAAGTGTTCCGACACCCGCGTGCCGCTCGAATGCGGCGTCGGCTGCGCCAACAACCGCACCACCTGTGCCGAGGTCACTGCCAACATGGTGTTGGCGCCGATCAACATGGTCTTGCAGGTCGCCACCCTGGGCATGGAGGGCTTCGGGCGCAGCATTGCCAAGCAGGTGGCCGACCGGGCCGAGTTCATCGCCAGGGCGAACAACATTCCGCTGGCGCAGGCGAAGGAAATCGCGAACAAGGCGCTGAGGCTGCAGGCCATGGGCCCGGCGTTCCAGCAGATCCTGGAAAACCTGGAAAAGGCGGAGGTCGCCCTCACGATCGGTTCGACCTCGAAGGACGTGGCCCTCTTGGCGAAGTCGATCCATGAAGGCCTCGAGGCCTACGCCGATGCCTACAACCTCTCGTTCAGCGCGGCCACCTCCGGGGACATCGACCGGAAGATCGACGAGGTCTTCGGCGGGCGCTTGGGGCTGGGCACCCGAACCATCAAGCGTGAGTGGGCGAAGTACCACCTGGTGACGACGCTGCAGGCCGAGAAGTGGGCCTTGACGAGCAAGATCGTCTTGAACAGCGCCAGTGCCGTGGACTTTCTCGGTCTGCAGGCGGTGGTCGCGGCGTTTGCGCAACCCCCCTGCGTGCAAGCCAACTCGAACCCCTTCCCGAACGTCAGAGTCCTCTACAGGTAGCCGCCAGTCGACAAGGGCAACGCGCACCAGCCGGGCCGGGCGGAGCGGATGGTCGGGAAGCTTGGCTATGCGGAGGCTTGGCACGCTGCGCCCCCTCCATCCAGGGTGGGCCCCTCACGCTTCAGCCTTTGCCCAAGGACCTGAAGGCACCTTCAGGCCCACATTCGCGCCGCGTTCAACCCTTTCGAGGAGAAGCTTTGTGAAGAAGAGACTGATGACACTGGGCGCCGTGTTGGCGCTGTTGATGGGCCTGGGGGCGGCGCAAGCGGCCACCTACACCGTGACCAACAGTTCCGACAGCGGCCCGGGCTCGCTGCGTGACGCGATCGATCAGGCGAACGCCACCGTGGGCGTGGCCGACACCATCGTCTTCAGCTTCAGCGGCACCATCGTGCTCGCCTCGAGGCTTCCGTTCATCACCGACGAGCTGACGATCGACGGCGCGGGGCGCAGCATCACGATCAGCGGCGGCGGCGCTGTGCAGGTGATGATCAACCTAAGCACGCTGACGCTCAACGCGCTGACCATCGCCCATGGGCGATGCGACGGATCTCTTTTTTGTTCGACAGGAGGAGCAGGCGTTTACTCCCAAGGAGGCACGCTGACCGTCACCAACAGCACGTTCTCGGGCAACACTGCAGACAGTCTTGGCGGCGGCGCCATTCGGGGCATCGGCACGCTGACCATTCGCAACAGCACGTTCTCGGGGAACTCGTCGCCGTCGTCTTTCGGTGGTGCGATCGCTGTCGCAGGCAGCCTCACCCAGCTGACGATCACCAACAGCACGTTCGCCAACAACTCCGGCGATCTTGGCGGCGCCCTGTCCGTCATCGGCGGTGCCGTGGCGACGGTGACGCACAGCACCTTGTCCGGCAATGCCACCTCGCTATCCGGCCGAGGCAGTGCCATCCACGTGCAAAACGGTGGGTCCTCGCTCAGCCTGGCCAACAACATCGTTGCGGGCGGTGGTGCCAATGGCAACTGCAGCGCTGCGCCCTTCGGCGGTGTGCCGCCCATCGACCTCGGCGGCAACCTCAGCGACGACGCGACCTGCGGCTTCACGCAAGGCACGAGCGCGAGTAGCACCCTCGCGCAACTCGGCCCGCTGCAAGACAACGGCGGCCCGACGCTGACGATGCTGCCGCTCACCGGCAGCCCGGCCATCGGGCAGGGGGTGAATCAGCTCGCCATCGACGCGGGCCTTGCGACCGACCAGCGCGGCACGGGTTTCGCCCGCATCAGCGGCGCCACGGTAGACCGCGGCGCCGTCGAGGTGCAGGTGCCGGCCGCCTCGGCGCTGACGGTGTCGCCGGGCACGGTGTCGTTTGGCACGGTGCACCGCTTGAGCCTGCGCTACCAGTTGCTGACGCTGAAGAACAACGGCACCACCGCGGTGACGTTGAACCCGCTGACGGTGACGCCCGCGCCCGGCACGACGGTCTGGGAATTCACCGCGTTCAGCTTGTGCCCGCGCACGCTGGCCGCGGGCAAGAGCTGCACGGTGAAGGTGGTGCTGTTCGCCGCCGAACTGGGCGCGCGCGCGGCCACGCTGACGATTCCCAGCAGCGCCAGCGGCAGCCCGCTCACGGTGCCGCTGAGCGTGACGGTGACGCGCATCGGCAACTGAAGCCGCACGGGGGCGAGAGCGGGGCACGCTGTGCCGGCTCACCCCCTCACCCCATACTGCCCTCCGCCCCCTCCGCCCCCTCCGCGCTCCCCGCCAGCGCCGCCTGCGTGGCGTCATCGAAGAGCACGGCCTGGCTGCCGCCTGCGGCCTGCAGCTTCAGGCGCAGGGCCCGGTCCACCGGCTCGCCGACACAGGCATAGGTGGCGCGCTGGTGCGTGCCGGCCTGCCCGGCCACGACCTCGCCGCTGGCGATGCCGATGGCGATGCGCAGCGCTGGCTTGCCCTGCGCGGTGCGCTCGGCATTGAGCAACTCGATCATCTCCACCGCGTCGCGCGCCGCACGCGCTGCAGCGGCGGGCGCAGCGGCCGGATCGGGAAGGGGTTGAGGGGCGCCGAACAGCGCCGTGATCTCCGCGCCCACCATCTGATTGACCACGCCGCCATGCTGGCTGACGGCGTCGAAGAGCAGCAGGTAGCAGGTGTTCAGCAGATCGAAGGTTTCCTCCGCAGCCTGGGTCCCAGACGGATCGGCCAAGCCCAAAACGCCGCAGGCCAGCACCGTGGCCGGCAGGCGCCGGCCGCTGTTCTGGAAGCCGCCCAACGCCAGGTCCTGTGCCACCGCGGCGCCGGCAAAGCGCGCCGCCGCTTCGCGCTGCTGCTCGTGCCTTCGCTTCTTCGCGAGGCTCGCGTCGACGCGCGCCTTCAGCAGCACCGGGTTCACGGGCTTGTGCAGGTAGTCGTCGGCACCGAGCTCGATGCAGCGCGCCACGTTGGCGGTGCCTTCGAGGGAGCTCGTGACGATGACGGGCAGGTGGCGCCACTGCGGGTGCTCGACGAGCCGCTGCAGCAGCTCGAAGCCGCTCATGCCCGGCATGTCCAGGTCCAGCAGCATGAGGTCGAAAGGCGCCTCCTCGTGCAGCCGCTGCAGGGCCTGCAGGCCGCCTTCGGCGCTGGCCACCTCGTGCCCCTGCAGCTCGAGCATGCGCGCCAGCAGCAGCCGGTGCACGCGGTGGTCGTCCACCAGCAGCAGGCGCGCGCGCGGGCTGGCGGGCATCTGCGCCAAGGACGCGTTCGCCACGCCGGCCGGCCCCGCACCGGCGGCGGCGCCAGTGGCGACGCCGCGGGTGGCGCTTCCCGCGCTGCCCGCGATGCCGGCGCCGGCCGTGGCGGTGGCCACCGTGCCGGCCGCGGCCGGCGTCGCCTCGGCCATGAAGCGGTAGCCGCGGCCGGGCACGGTGGCAATGAGCTGCGGCCCGAGCAGCTTGCGCAGCACCGAGATGTGCACCTGCAGGTTGTTGTCTTCCACCACGAGGCCGGGCCAGACCAGATCGAGCAGCTCGGCCTTGGACACCACGCGCTCGCGCCGCAGCACCAGCGCCGTCAGCACGTCGAAGGCGCGGCGGCCGAGCGGCGCCGGCTGGCCGTCGGCGAGCAGCAGCCCCTCGGCGCAGCGCAGCTCGAAGCGGCCGAAGGCGAAGATGTGCGCTGGCGCCGATGCCGAGGTCGCTGCCGCCGCGGCCCGCTCAACCATGGGCCAGCTCCTTCAGTGCGGCGAGGCAGCGCTCGAGCTCGGCGGCCAGGGCCTCGATGGGCTCGGCCGTGGCGGGCGGGCCGCCCAGCTCGAGCGAACGCGCGAGCCCGGCCAGCCGCAGCGCGCCGAAGGTGCGCCCGCCGCTCTTGAGCGCGTGCGCTGCGCTCTTGAAGCGATCGGTGGCGCGCTCGGCCCACGCGGCGCGCAGCTTGTCCAGCAGCGGCAGGGCCTCTTCGGCGAACGCGTCCACGAGCCCGGCGACGAAGCCGGTGCCCGTGTCGGCCTGCAGTTGGCTGTAGATGGCGGGGTCGATGGCCGGTGACGCGTTGCTTGCGGGGCCGGTCGCGGTGGCGGTGCCGGCGGGTTGCACGGGCGCGTCGAGGCTGCGCGATGGCGGCCGTTGCGGGCCAGTCGACGGGCAGCGAGCCAAGGCCTGCCGCAGCTCGGCCAGGCGCATCGGCTTGGCCAGGTGGTCGTCCATGCCGGCGGCCAGGCACTGCTCGCGATCGGCCTGCAGCGCGTTGGCGGTGACCGCGACGATGCGCGGGCGCTGCCCCGCGGGCCAGCGCGCGACGATGCGGCGCGTGGCCTCCAGGCCGTCCATCTCGGGCATCTGCACGTCCATCAGCACCACATCGTAGGGCTGGCGCTCGATGCCCTGGATGGCTTCCAGGCCGTTGCCGGCGAGGTCGGCGCGGTAGCCGAGCCGGCGCAGCAGGCGCATTGCCACCTTCTGGTTCACCGCGTGGTCTTCGACCAGCAGGATGCGCAGCGGGTGGTGATGCGCCATCGGCGCGGGGGCTTCGGGGTCGTCGGCCGGGTCGGCTGCGGGCGCGGGCGTTGGGCCCCAGGCTGGCGCGGCGAGCAGGTTCATCAACGTATCGAGCAGCTGGCTGGGCTTGAGCGGCTTGGCCAGCGCGGCCGAGAAGGGCGCGTCGTGCTCGCGCGAGCCCAGGGAGCTGAACAGCACCAGCGGCAGGCGGTGGCCCGCGGCGCGCACACGCTCGGCCAGCATCACGCCATCCATCTGCGGCATGTGCATGTCCACGATGGCCAGGTCGAAGGGCCTGGCAGGGTCGCGCGCGCTCGCCTGCAGGAGCGCCAGCGCTTCCTCGCCGCTTTCGGCCTGCACCGCCACCAGGCCCCAGCGGGTGAGGAGGTGCGCCACGATGCGGCGGTTGGTGGCGTTGTCGTCGACGAGGAGGACACGCCGCCCCTTGAGCGCCGCCTGCTCGCCCGCCAGCACGCGTCGGGCACCCGGGGGCAGGGTGGTGGGCTCGGCGCGGAGGGTGAAGTGGAAGCGGCTGCCCTGCCCGGGCCCCGCGCTCTCGGCCGCCATCGTTCCGCCCATCAGCCCCGCCAGCCGCTTGCTGATGGCCAGCCCCAGGCCCGTGCCGCCGTACTTGCGCGTGGTGGAGCTGTCGGCCTGCACGAACTCCTGGAACAGCCGCGCCTTGGCGTCTTCGGTCAGGCCGATGCCAGTGTCGTGCACGGTGAAGCGCAGGCGGCCGGGGTCGCCGGGTTCGGCGCCCACCGTCAGCACCACCTCGCCGCGCTCGGTGAACTTGACGGCGTTGGCCAGCAGGTTCAGGAGCACCTGGCGCAGCCGCGAGAGGTCGCCGAGCAGCGCCGCGGGCACGTCGTCGTCGATGGCATAGGCGAGCTCCAGGTGCTTCGCCTCCGCCGCGCCGGCCACCATTTCCAAGGCGGACTCCACGCACTCGCGCAGGTCAAAGGGCTGCTGCTCGATCTGCATGCGCCCCGCTTCGAGCTTGGAGAAGTCGAGGATCTCGTTGATGAGGGTGAGCAGCGCATCGCCCGAATCGCGGATGGTGGTGGTGACCTCGCGCTGCTCGGCACTGAGAGGCGTGTCGAGCAGCAGCCCGGTCATGCCGATGACGGCGTTGAGCGGCGTGCGGATCTCGTGGCTCATGGTGGCGAGGAAGCGGCCCTTGGCCTCGTTGGCGGACTCCGCCACGAGCCTGGAGGCCTCGGCCTGGGCGCGGGCTTCCTGCATCTCGCGAAACAGCGTGGCCGTGGCCAGCGCGATGACGGTCTGGTCGCGGAACGACTCCGCGAGCGGGACGTGCTGCGGCCCGAGCCCGTGCCGCCGATTCGAGGTGAGCATGAGCACGCCGGTGCAGACCTCGCCGCGCATCAGCGGCAGGTACAGCGTGGACTGCAGGCCGTAGACGTGGGCGATGAACTGCTGGTGCGGCGGCAGCTCGATGGCCGACCAGTCCGGAATCAGCAGCGTCGACTTGCCGAGGATGCAGCGCGAGGGGAAGTTCTGCGCCGGGTCGATCGGCTGCGCGTTCGGGCTCGCGCTGGCAGTCTCCCCACGCTCGGTGCTCGCCTCGACCATGACGTAGCTGTCGCCCTGCACGAGCAGCAGCGCCGCACCGTCGGTGCCCAGGAGGTGGAAGGCGGCCCGAACGATGGCGGCGAACACCGGCCGGATGTCGTTGGGCGAACGGCTGATCACGCCCAGGATCTCGGCCATGGCCTGGGCGCGCTCCTGCGCGGCCTGCGCTTCGGCGCGGAGGCGGGCGTTCTCCTGCCGCAGCTGCTGGTTGGCCTGTCCTCCCATCGCGGTCGGATCGTACCGCCCGGTGGGGTCGGGCCGCGCCTCGGGCTTGTGTTTGCACGAATAGGCGACCGGCCGGCGGACGTGTTCAATCGGCCCGAACCCATCATCTAACCCAAGGAGGAGTGCCATGAAGACCCGTCGCCGCGCCCTGCGCCGGCTCACCGAACTGGCCGCATTCGGCCCGCTGGCCGCGTTCGGCCTCGCCGCCGGCCCTGCGCGCGCCCAGGGCACCACGAAGATCGTCTTCGGCTTCACCGCGGTGACCGACTTCGCCTCGGTCTTCGTGGCCAAGGAGGAGGGCTACTTCAGCAAGCGCGGGCTCGACGTCGAGCTGAAGTTCATCCCCATCAACAGCACCATCCCGGCGGCCATCCAGTCCGATTCGCTGCAGATCGGCGGGCCGACGCCCAGCGTCTTCCTGCAGTCGGTGGACGGCGGGCTCGACCACGTGGTGGTGGCCGGCGGCGGCGTCACGTCGAAGACGGCCACCGGCCTCGGCCTCGTCGCCGGCGCCGGTTCGGGCATCCGCAAGCCGCAGGACGTGCTCGGCAAGAAGGTGGGCGTGCCGGGGCTCGGTGCTTTCTTGCACGTCACCTTCCGCGCCTGGCTCAAGAGCTCGGGCGTGGACTACAGACGAGTGAACTTCGTCGAGGCCTCGTTCCCGCAGCACGGTGACCTGTTGCGTGGCGGCTCGGTCGACGCGGTGGTCACGGCCGATCCGTTCATGAGCCGCATCGTCGACAGCGGCGCGGGCTACGTGGCGAGCTATTACTCGACCTTTCTGCCCGACGGCCAGCCAACCATCATCCACGTCGCCAAGCGCGAGTGGGTGCAGAAGAACGCGGCCGCGGCCAGGGGCTTCCGCGAGGCGGTGCAGGAGGCGGCGGCCTTCATGACCAAGCCGGCCAACGACGCCAAGGTGCGCGCGCACATCGGCAAGTACATCAAGCTGCCGCCCGAGGTGCTGGCCAAGGTGCAGATGTCGCCGCCCGGGCCGGTGGTGACCGAGAAGCAGCTCGCCTACTGGGTGGGGCTGATGAAGGACCAGGAGATGCTGAAGACCGAGCCGCAGGTGGCGAACCTGCTCGCCAAGTAGACGCCAGGGTGGTAGGCCAGGTGGCCGCACCGCTGCTGCAGTTCGACCAGGTGGCCATCCACCTCGGCGGGCGCGAGATCCTGTCGCCTACGAGCTTCGGTGTCATGCGCGGCGAGTTCGTCTGCGTCATCGGACCCTCGGGCTGCGGCAAGACGACGCTGCTGCGGGCGGCCGCCGGCTTCGTGCCGCCGAGCGGCGGGCGCGTCACGCGGGCCGGCGCGCCGGTGCAGGGCCCCTCGCGCGAGGTGGCCTTCGTCTTCCAGGACTACGGCCGCGCGCTGCTGCCGTGGCGCACGGTGGCCGGCAACGTGGCGCTGGCGCTGGAGGCGGCGCAGGTGCCGCCGGCCGAGCGCCCGGACCGCATCGGGCAGGTGCTGCAGACGGTGGGCCTGACCGAGCACGCTCGCAAGTTCCCGGCGCAGTTGTCCGGCGGCATGCAGCAGCGCGTGCAGATCGCCCGCTGCCTGGCGCAGCAGCCTTCGCTCATGCTCATGGACGAGCCCTTCGGCGCGCTCGACGCGATGACGCGCGAGGGCCTGCAGGACGAGCTCGCGCGCCTCGTGCGCGAGCAGGGGCTGACGGTGATGTTCGTGACGCACGACCTCGAAGAGGCCATCTACCTCGGCGACCGCGTGCTGGCGCTGCGCACCGGGCCGGGCCCCGGGCGGCCGAGCCTGGCGGCGCAGGTGGAGGTGGGCATCGAGCATCCACGCGACCAGCTCGAGACCAAGGAACACCCGCGCTTCCTGCAACTGAGGCGCGACCTCTATGGCTACCTCGGCCATGGCTGACACGGCACCGCTCGCGCCCTTGGCGCGCATGTCGCCCCTGGTGTCGCCCCTGGTGCGCCTGGGTGCCTCGACGCGTGCCTTCGCTTTCCCGCTCGCACTGCTGGCGCTGCTGGAGGCCTGGGCGCGCACGGCCGGCAAAGCGAGCGACGCGCTGGCGCCGCCGACGCAGGCGTTGCGCGCCTTCGGTGTGCTCGTCGCCGAAGGCAGCCTCCTCGGGCCCACGGCCTTCACGCTCGGCAGTGCGGCCCTCGGCTTGGCGCTCGCGGCCCTGGCGGCGGTGCCGCTGGGCACGCTGCTGGGGCTTTCGCGCCGCGCCGGCGCGGCCGCCTTCCTCTCGGTGGAGGCGCTGCGGCCGGTGCCTTCGGTGGCGTTGATCCCGCTCGCGATGCTGGTGTTCGGCTTCGGCGTGCGCATGGAGGTGGGCGTGATCGGATTTGCCACGTTCTGGCCGATGCTGGTGCTGGCACAGGCGGCGGCGCGCCAGGTGGAGCCGCAACTGCTGGAAGTCAGCGCCGCGCTGCAGCTGACGCCGTGGGCGCGCTTTACCCAGGTCGTCCTGCCGGCGATGGTGCCGCGCCTGTTCGTGGCGCTGCGCCTGGGCGTGGCCATTGCGCTCGTGGTGGCGGTGACGGTGGAGATCGCCGCCAACCCGCATGGCATGGGCTACGCGATGATGATCGCGCAGCAGAGCCTCGACCCCGCGACCATGCTCGCCTGGCTGGCCTGGATCGGCTGCGTCGGCTGGCTCGTCAATGCGGGGGCGATGGCGCTGCAGCGGCGCGTGGCGCGGCGCATGGGCGAAGCGGCCCCGGGCGCGGCCGCATGAGGGCCGGCCGATGAACCAGCGCGTGCGCCCGCACGAACTCGCGGCTTCGCTGGCGGTGCTGGCCGCGCTGTTCGGTCTCTGGTGGTCGGCCAGCCACGGCGGCTGGATCAGTCGCGTCTTCCTGCCCACGCCCGAGGCCACCCTCGCCAGCCTCGCCGAGGGGCTGGCCGGTGAGTGGGGGGCCTACACCGCGGCCACCTTGCAACGCATGGTGCTCGGCTTCGGCCTCGCGGCGCTGCTCGGCGTGGCGCTGGGCGTGGCCATCGGCTCCTCGGCGCTGCTGCGCACGTGGATCGGGCCGACGCTCGAGTTCATGCGCCCGCTGCCCGCATCGGCGGTGCTGCCGCTGGCCATCTCGCTCTTCGGCCTCTCGGGCGGCATGGTGCTCGCGGTGGTGGCGTTCGGCGCGATGTGGCCGGTGCTGCTGGCCACGATGCACGGCATGGCCAGCGTGCACGAGCGGCTGCACGAGGTGGCGCGCTCGCTCGAGCTCTCGCGCGCCGCCTTCGTCTTCAAGATCGGGCTGCCCAACGCGCTGCCCGACATCCTGGCCGGGCTGCGGCTGTCGCTCACGGTCTCGCTCATCGTCAGCGTGGTGGGCGAGATGATCGCCTCGCAAAGTGGCCTTGGCCAGGCGGTGCTGCTGGCCGCGCGCTCGTTCCGCGCCAGCGAGCTGTTCGCCGGCATCGTGCTGCTCGGGGCGCTGGGTTTCGCGAGCAACGCGCTGCTGGCGCTCGCCGAGCGCCGGCTGCTGCGCTGGCAGCGGCGCTGAAGTCGCGATGAGACTGCGATGAAGGCGCGATGACGTCGCACTGCCCGCTGATCCCACACCTGCTTTTCACGATCCCTTCGTTCCACACCCCAAGGAGAGCGCCATGCCCCGCCGCTTTGTCGACCTGTCGATCTACCTCGAGAACGATGTGCTCTCGGACCCGCCGGCCTTCGCGCCCAAGATCCAGTACTTCACGCACGACAACACCTTCGAGCAGATCGCGCCGTTCTTTCCCGGCCTGAAGAAGGAAGACCTGCCCGACGGCGAGGGCTGGGCGGTGGAGCTGGTGCAGCTGTCAACGCACAACGGCACGCACCTCGACGCGCCGTACCACTTCCACTCGACCATGGACAAGGCGCTCGGTGCCAAGAAGCCGGCCATCGCCATCCACGACGTGCCGCTCGAGTGGTGCTTCCAGCCGGCGGTGAAGCTCGACTTCCGCCACTTCGCCGACGGCTACGTCGTCACCGCCGCCGACGTGGAGGCGGAGCTCAAGCGCATCGGCCACGCGCTGAAGCCGCTGGAGATCGTCGTCGTCAACACGCGCGCCGGCTCGCGCTACGGTCACCCCGACTACGTCAGCGCCGGCTGCGGCATGGGCTACGAGGCGACGATGTACCTGCTCGAGCGCGGCGTGCGCCTCACCGGCACGGATGCCTGGAGCTGGGACGCGCCATTCGTGCACACGGCGAAGAAGTACGGCGAGACGCACGACGCGAGCCTCATCTGGGAAGGGCACAAGGCCGGGCGCGACATCGGCTACTGCCACATCGAGAAGCTGCACAACCTGGAGTCGGTGCCGGCGGATGGCTTCTTCATCAGCTGCTTCCCGCACAAGATTCGCGGCGCCTCGGCAGGGTGGACGCGTGCCGTGGCGATCTTTGACGACGCGCTGATGGCGGCGGCCTGAAGGCGCGCACAGGCCATCGCTCAACGCGCTTCCCCGTTCTTCATCAGGACTCGACCGCCCATGGCCCTCGACTTCACGCACGACCCGGCTCGCCGCGCCTGGGTGGCTTCGGCCCAGGCGGCGGGCAGCGACTTCCCGATCCAGAACCTGCCCTTCGGCGTCTTCCGTCGGCGCGGCAGCAACGAGCCCTGGCGCGGCGGCGTCGCCATCGGCGACCAGATCGTCTGCCTCGGTGCGGCGCAGGCCGCGGGCGCCTTCGAGGGTGTTGCCGCACGGGCCGCGCAGGCGGCGGCGGCGCCGGTGCTGAACGGCCTGCTCGCCCAGGGGCCGGCGGCGTGGCGCGCGTTGCGGCATGCGCTCTCGCAGGGGCTGTGCGACGGAGTCGCCGCGCCGCAGGCCGCGGCCCTGCGGGGCGCGCTCGTGCCGCAGGCCGAAGCCGAGATGGCCCTGCCGCTGGCCGTCGGCGACTACACCGACTTCTACACCTCGCTCGACCACGCGCTCAACATCGGCCGCCTGCGCGACCCGGCCAACCCGCTGACGCCCAACTTCCAGTGGCTGCCCGTCGCCTACCACGGCCGCGTCTCGACGATGGGCGTGAGCGGCCAGCGCTTCCGCCGCCCGTGGGGCCAAGTGATGGCGCCGGGCGCCAAGGCACCGGTGCTGCAGCCCTGCGGCATGCTCGACTACGAGCTCGAGCTCGGCATCGTCGTCGGCCAGGGCAACGCGGCGGGCGAGCCGGTGGCGCTCGACGCGGCGCTGGACCACGTCTTCGGCATCACGCTGCTCAACGACTGGTCGGCGCGCGACATCCAGTTCTGGGAGATGCTGCCGCTCGGGCCTTTCCACGCCAAGAACTTCGCCACCACCTTGTCGCCATGGATCGTGACGATGGACGCGCTGGCGCCGTACCGCATGGCGTGGACGCGGCCGGCCGACCATCCGCAGCCGTTGCCCTACCTCGAGTCGGCGGGCAACCGCGCGGCCGGCGCGCTCGACATCCAGCTCGAGGTGTGGCTCGAGCCCGAAGCCTCGGGGAGCGCGCCGAGCGCCTCGCGGCTGAGCCGCACGAGCTTTCGCCACCAGTACTGGACCATCGCGCAGATGGTGACGCACCACACCGTGGGCGGCTGCGCGCTGCAGCCCGGCGACGTGCTCGGCAGCGGCACGATCAGCGGGCCCGGTGCAGGCGAGGCCGGCGCGCTCATCGAACTGTCGAAGTTCGGTCGCGAACCGGTGCGGCTCGAGGCCGGCGGCGAGCGCGGCTTCCTGCTCGACGGCGACACCGTCGTGCTGCGCGGCTGGTGCGAAGCGCCGGGCCGCGCGCGCATCGGATTCGGCGAGGCGCGGGGCACCGTGCTGCCGGCGAGGGCTGCCTAGCCGACGCCGCGGCCAGGGGATGCTCTCAGGGCTCCATCACCGTGCAGTGGCCGGCCAGCCATTGCGTGCCCAAGGCATGCGCGAGCCACTGGTCGAAGGCGAAATCCGGACCTGCCTCATCGAGCGCCGTTGAGAGCGGCTGGCACCGCAGCAGCGCGGTAGTGAACGCGGCGTCCGCGCCAGCCAGCGCCTGCACGTGCACGTGGTGGTGCGCATCGCGCCAGACGAAGGCATGTTCGGCCTGTCGCGCCCGCACGGCTGCGCCGGCGGCATCGAAGGGCAGCTTGCCCTGGTGCGCGAGCCACAGCGTGGCAATGGGGTGCTCGCTGGACACGACGGCCGCGCCAGCAGCCAACGCGAGGCGCAGGCACGCGGGGTCGACGTGGGCCAGCGCGTGCAGCACAGAGGTGGTCCCGGTGCCGGAGTCGGCCGGCGTGGTGGTCGGTGGGGCGGTCCGTTGGGTGGCCAGCAGGTCGGCCGCCCGCGTTGCGCGGTGCACCGCCCAGTCGAGCCGTGCGCTGCCGGGCAGGTAGGGCACGTCGGCCAGCTGCTCGCGGGTGGCGATGAAGGCGGGCAGGTCGGCCCCCCACTCGCCCAGGTCACCGCGTTCTGGCGGATGCGCATGCCAGAAGTGCCGCGCGAGCGCAGCGAAGGCTTCGCTGCCCACCAGGGCCGCCACGGTCGGGAAGGCGGCCCCGAGCGCGCGCTCGGCCATCGCGCCGGCGTTGCCACGGTAGGCTGCCAGCGCCTGCGCGGCCGTGGCGCGGGCGGGGGTGTGCAGCCAGCCCTGCGGCACGGCTTCGTCGCGCCACAGCGCGCGCACGAGCATCTGCTGGCGCAGCGCTTCGCGGTTCATGCGGCAGCCCCAGGGCTTTCCGTGCCCAGCACGCGGTGCGCCACGTGGTCGGCAGCGCACGCTTCATCGAGCAGCACGCCGAAGGGCGGCAGCGCGGTGTCCCACTCGAGCAGCGTCGGCCGCGCGCCGAGGCGCCGCACCGCATGCGCGTAGACCGTCCACACCGGCGCGTGCACGCGGCTGCCGTGGTCGTCGATGACGAGGCCGTCGCCATGGCTGTAGCCGGCGAGATGGATCTGGCCCACGTGCCGCGGCTCGATGGCGTCGACGAAGGCGTTGGCAGCGGCCACGGGGTCGGGCGCGTCGGCGTTGAGCGCGTTGACGACGAGGTTGTTCACATCCAGCAGCAGCCAGCAGCCTGTGCGCTGCGCAAGCTGATTGAAGAAGTCGGCCTCGGCCAGCGCATCGTCGGCCCAGCCGAGGTAGGCCGAGATGTTCTCCACGCCGATCGGCCGCGCGAGCCGCTCTTGCACGCGCTGCACGTTGGCGGCCAGCAGGGCCAGGCTGTCGGTGGTGAAGGCCACGGGCAGCAGGTCGCTCGCGTGCAGCGGCGCCTGGCCGGCACGCCGCTGCGCGCGCGCGAACGACGCGTGGTCAGAGACGCGCACCGGCTCGAACCGACGCACCAGCGCCGCGAGCTTTTCGAGGTGCCAGTCGTCGAGCCCGGCGGCCGAGCCGAGGGCCAGGCCCACACCGTGCAAGCTGACTTCGTAGCGCTCGCGTGCCGCGGCCAGCAGGGCCAGGGGCGCGCCGCCTTCGCCGAAGAAGTTCTCGGAGTGCACCTCGATGAAGGGCAGCGGCGGCCGGCGCTCGAGCAACTCGCGCTCGTGCGCGTGGCGCCAGCCGATGCCGCACAGGCCCGGCCGCACGGCGATGCTCACGCCGCGGCTCGCGGGGCGGTCACTTCTTGCCGGCCTTGGCCTTCGCCTCTTCGGCCGTCATGCCCTTCAGGCTCTTGCAGGTGCCCGCGGCAACGTACTTCCATTCGCCGGAGTCGTTGTCGACCTTGCTCTGGCCGGCGCACGAGTGCGTGCCGGCGAGGTTGGCACAGTCGTTCTGGCCGGCTTTGGCGATGCCGTAGCACTTCTCCTTGGCCTTGTCCTGGGCAACGACGGTACCGGCCAGGCCCAGCGCCAGGGCGGACGCGAGGGCCGAGGAGATGACGAGACGGTGGTTCATGGCGAGGCTCCTTGAAGCACGGGTGAAAGCAGGCCCCGGGTGGGCCGCCGCTGGCCATGGTCGCTTGGCGCGGCGAGAACCTTACGCGGACGAGTCAGCGGGCGTGCGATGCGTCCGGTCGAACCCGGCGCCGGCCGCCTGTGTAAGGCGCCGATCCCGGGCAACGACCCAGGCCAGGTGCCCGTCCAGGAGCAGCGTCATGCCCAGCCGTCGTCTTGTTCTCATGCTGCCCTGGGCGCTCGGGCTGGCGCGCCAGCCGGCGTCGGCGGCGCCATCGGATGCGCCGACGTTGGCTGGCGTGACCAGCCGTGGCGAAAGCGTGAGCCTGCACGGGCTGCGCGGCTCGGTGGTCCTCGTCTTCGTATGGTCGACGCGATGCCCGGTGTGCCTGGACAAGCTGCCCGAACTGCGTCGCAATCTGGAAGGCTGGCGGGGCAAGCCGTTCGTCATCCTGGCGGTGAACCAGGATCGCTCTGCCGAGGAGATGTTGACCTACGAGCAGCTGCTCGAACGCACCGGGCCGGCAAGGCCGCAGCTCAAGCACCTGTGGCGCGGCGCGGCCGAACACCGGGACAGCTTTGGCGATCTGCCTCAGAACATGCCGACGACGATGATCTTCGACAAGGGGGGCTCACTGCACAAGGCGGTGCGTGGCCGCGTGCCGGCCGAACTGTGGGACGACATCGCCGAGTTGGTGCTCGGTTGAGGTCGGTGGCCCAGCGGAGCGGGCCTCGAACCCTCAGGGAGAGGAAAGGCTGCGAGGTTCGCGTGGAGCGCGCGTGATTCAATCCGAACTGCCCAGTTGCACCGCCTGCCTGCGCGTCTGCCCGGCCCGCCACAACGTCAACGTCACCGTGTCGCCCGGCTGGCGCTGCTCCAGCAGCGTGAGCATGCCGTCGAGGTCGCCGACGGCCTCGCCGTCGACCGCGGTGATCACATCGCCGCCGATGATCTCGCCGCGCTGGCTGCCGCGGCGGAAGGGTTGCAGGCCGGCGCGCATGGCCGGGCTGTTGGCGCCGACCTGCAGGATGGCCACGCCGCGCGGCAGGCTGAGGGCGCGGTGCAGGTCGGGCGCGGCCGCGGCGATGCCGAGCGTCGGCCGCACGAAGCGCCCGTCGCGGATGAGCCGCGGCACGATGCGGTTCACCTCGTCCACGGGAATCGCGAAGCCGATGCCGGCGCTGGCGCCGCTCGGGCTCGCGATCTGTGTGTTGACGCCGATCAGCCGGCCGGCGGAATCGAGCAGCGGCCCACCGCTGTTGCCCGGGTTGATGGCGGCGTCGGTCTGGATGACGCCGCGGATGGTGCGCTGGTTGAAGCTCTCGATCTCGCGGTTGAGCGCGCTGACGATGCCGGTGGTGAGCGTCTGGTCGAGCCCGAAGGGGTTGCCGATGGCCAGCACGCGCTGGCCCACCTGCAGCTCGCGGCTGGTGCCGATGGCGATGGGCGGCAGCTTGTCCCTCGGCGCCTCGATGCGCAGCACGGCAAGGTCGCGGTCGGGGAAGACGCCGACGAGCTTGGCTTCCCAGTTGCTCTGGTCGGCCAGCGTCACCCGCGCGCCCGTCGCACCCTGGATGACGTGGAAGTTGGTGACGACATGGCCGAGCGCGTCCCAGACGAACCCGGTGCCCGTGCCGCGCGGCACCTGCTGCACGTTGGTGCTGAACAGTTCGCGCTGCGTGCCGAGCGAGGTGATGTGCACCACCGAGGGCGAGGTCTTGCGGAAGAGGTCGATGAGCGCGCGCTCGTCGGGCTCGAGCGGGCCGCGCGGCGTGATGGCGCGTGGGGCGGCGTCGGCACGCGATGCCGACGGGGGTGGTGGCGTGTCGGTGCGGCTGCACGCCGCCGTCGGCAGGAGCAGCAGCGCGGTGACGGCGGCGGCGAGGGTGCGGGAGAGCGCGAAGGCAAGGGGGTGGTGCGTCTTCATGGCGGGCGCGATGGTGCCAGATCGGCTGGCCGAGCTGCTCAGACCCCGATCAACCCCATCCTCAAGCCGATCGCCACCGCCTCTGCCCGGGTTGCTGCTCCCACCTTGCCGAGGATCTGCGCGACATGGAACTTGGCCGTGTGCGCCGAGATGCCGAGCACGCCCGCGACATCGCGGTTCGACAGCCCCTTGGCCAGCAACTCGAACACCTCGAGTTCACGCGAGGTGAGGGCCTCCGCAACCTCGGAGGCCTCGGCCAGCGCCGCCGACGCCCGAAGCGGCGCGCCGCGGGCCGGCCAGGCGGCTGCGGCGTCGCGCACGGAAAGCCCCGCGAGCACGGCGGCCAGCGCGGCGCGCAGTTGCTCGGCACCGGCTTGCTCCGACAACTGCCCGACGGCCTGCGCGTTGTCGCCCGCGCCAGCCTCGGCGGGGACCGGCGCGGCGCCGATCCACAGCACCGGTGCCAGCGGCGGCAGCGCGGCGCGCAGCGTCGCCGCCTCGGCCTCGTCACGCGCGTGCAGCACGTAGGCGTCGGCGGCTTCGCCGGCCGGCTGCACGCGGAGCTCCCAGCGGGCTTGATCTGCCAACGCCGAGGCCAGGCCCTGCGCCAGCCAGGGAGCGGCGCCGACGATGGCGATGCGGGGAAGGCCAGCCATCGGCAGGGCGGCGATCAGTGGCAGCCCGACCGGGGCCGCTCGGCCACGTCCACGGCCAGCGACAGGCGCTGGCCGGCACGCGAAACCAGCAGCGCCAGCGCTTCGCCTGGCGGCGTGTCGGCGATGGTGGCGCGCAGCGCTTCGAGTTCGCGCGCCGGGCGGCCACCCGCCTCGACGATGACGTCACCCACCAGCAGGCCGGCCTTCGCCGCCGGCCCGTCTTCGGCCACCGAGCTGACGAGCAGGCCCTCGACGGCCGCGCCTTCGAGCGTGGCGCGCACCGGCTGCACGGCGATGCCCAGGTGCGAGCGCGGCACGCGGCCGTGCGCGAGCAGGGCGCCGAGCACGCGCTCGATGGTGGCGGCGGGCACCACCACGGCGTGGTGGCGGCTGAAGGCCGGGCTGGCGATGCCGAGCACCGGGCCGTGCAGCCCTGCCACCGCGGCGCCGGCCAGGCCGGGGTAGAGGCCGCCGTCGAGGCGGATGAGCGTGTCGAAGTGGCCGCCGCGCCAGCTGCGCCAGGCACCACCGGTGGCGCCGACATGGCCGAAGCTGGCGTGCACGCCGCCTTCGGGCTCGCGGCCGGCGGCGAAGACGAAGTCGCCGACACGCGCGCCACCGCGACCCGGGTCGCCCGGCACAGGATCGGCGGCCGCCGCTGGGGCGACGACTGTCGCCGCCGCAGGAGCGGGCCGGTCACCGGCGGCGAACTCCAGCACGGCGAGGTCGGTGCCGGGGTCGCTGCCGCGCAGCGTGCCCAGCACCGCCTCGCCGCCCGGCAGCACGATCTGCGCCCGTGGCGCCCGCCATAGCGCGCTGGCGCTGGTGACCACGATGCCGGGCCGCCAGACGAGGCCGGCGCCAGCGTGGCGGCGCGTGACCACCGCCACCACCGACGCGGCGACGCGGGCCACGGCGTCGGGCAGGCTGGGGTCCGGCGCGGGAGGCAAGGGGGAGTTCATGGCGGGCGGCGCCGGCGGGCGCGGTGGGGCGGCGAGGGCATCCATCGTGCGCCGCAGCGGCGCGGCTCGCATCGGTCACCCGGGCAGGGACGTCGCACGAATCCGCCTGCCCGGGTGGGCAGTGCGCCTTCGCGAAAGTCAGAAGTGGAGGCGGGCGGCCGGCTTGCAAGGGAGGAACTGCCCGGCGACGCTGCCGCCCCGTTGACCGATCCAGCCCCTGCGCGGCCGCACCAGGAGCCCGCGGCGCTTGGCGAGACCCGCGACGTGCGGCACTGGCGGCCCCAGGCCGCTTCAGGTGCCTAGGCGCCGGTGTCCAGCGTGGCGGGCTCGGTCCGGCTGCCCGCTTCTTCGCTCGGCAGGTGGTACCAGGCCCGGTGCGGCGAGACCTTTTCGCAGGCGGGGCACTGCGTCGTCTTCCACTGGCGTGCGCAAGTGGGGCAGACGCCACCGGTCCAGAAGGTGTGCCACACCGTGCCACATTCGGCGACGCAGGCCCAGCGGTCCTCGAGCCGCGGCTTGTAGCCGCAGGCGGGACAGTGGATCTCGGGTTGGCGGACCATGCAAGCTCCTGGGCGTTCGTCCTGGCGAAGGATTCTGAACGGGTTCGGCCGCCGGCCGGCCGACGCGAGCCGGTTCAGCGGCTGCGCGGCGAGCCGGCGTCGGTGAGCGCCGCGCCGTGGTACATCCGGCCGACGCCTGCCGCAGCCGCCGCGGCCTCGCAAGCCGCGCAGGGGCGGGAGGTGGAGACGAGCACCGCACCGGCCAGCGAAGGCTGCCCGAGACGGCGCTGGGCGTCCCGCAGCGCCACGCGTTCGGCGTGCGCCGAAGCGTCTTGATCGACAACGACACGGCTCGGCCCGACGCCGACGATGACGCCACCGGCCACGAGCACGGCGCCGTAGGACTGATCGCCCCAGGAGCGCGCCAAGTGCTCGAGTGCCGCTGCGGCGGCGTGGAAGCGCGGGTCGGGCGCGCCGAGCCCGGCGTCGGCGAACGTTGGCGTGGGCATCGGCGAGCCCGATGCGGTCAGCGCTCGGCGGGCGGCGCCGGTGGGGCCGGGTCGGCAGCGCCGGCGTCCGCCGGGCCTTGGGCGTCCGACGGCGAGTCACCGCGCTGCTTGCGCTGCGCTTTCTCTTCCTTCTTGCGCTTTTTCTCCAACTCGCGTTGGCGCTTCTCGAAGGCGTAATTGGGTTTGGCCACGTGTCTTTCCTCGATCGCGAAGCGACAGGGGGTGCAGCATACGCGAGCGCCGCGCCGCGAGGCCGGACTGAAGCCGCTTTCCCTGCCGTGGCGCAAACGGCGCGGATCTTCAGTGACCTCGGCCGGCGCCCCGGCAGCGGCCACAATGACGACCAATGGTTCGCTTGCCCTCCGCCTGGCCCCTCGCGTTTCGGCGCCCGTGGGTCCTGGCCGTGTTTGTCGTCGCCGCGGTGGCGGCCGCTCTCGTGTGGAGCCGCACCCGGGCTGTACCGGTGCAGGTGCTGACCGCGCGCGCCGCGCCCCTCACGCAGAGCTTGGCCGTCAGCGGGCGCGTGGTGAGCGAGAACCGGGTCTTCGTCGGCAGCACGGTCACCGGCCGCGTCGCCGAGGTGACGCGCCGCGAAGGCGGCACGTTGCGCGAAGGAGAGCTCATCGTGCGGCTCGAAGACGCCGAGCTCGTGGCGGCCCTGCGCCAGGCCTCGGCCGCGCTGGTGTCGGCGCAGGCGCGCCTGGCCAGCCAGCGCCGCCTGGCCGCGCCGGTGGCCACGCAGCAGTTCGAGCAGGCGCGTGCCAACGCCGCCGCGGCCGAGCGCGAGGTGCAGCGCACGGAACAGTTGCTGGCGCAAGGCTTCATCGGCCAGGCGCGGCTGGACGAGGTGAAGCGCGCCGCCGAGGTGGCGCAGGCGGCGCTGCGTTCGGCGCAGGTGCAGCAGGAGGCCAACGTCAGCGGCACCGAGCTGCTGCAGGCCGAGGCGCGCGTGACCGAGGCACGCGCCGCGGTGGACCTGGCGCGCGCGCGCCAGGCGCAGACGCGCATCACCTCGCCCGCCGAGGCCACGGTGCTGGCCCGCCAGGTGGAGCCGGGGCAGATCGTGCAGCCGGGCACGCGGCTGGCCGAGCTCAGCGTGCGCGGCCCGGTGCAACTCGTGGCGCTGGTCGACGAGAAGTACCTCGCTCGCCTGTCGCCCGGCCTGGTGGCCAGCGTCGTGGCCGATGCCTTCCCGGGGCAGGCCTTCGCGGCGCGCATCGCGAGCATCGCGCCGCTGGTGGACGCGCAGCGCGGCGCCATCGAGGTCAAGTTCTCCCTGCCGGCCACCCTGCCGGCGCCCGTGGTGCTGAAGAACGACATGACGGTGTCGATCGAGGTCGTCACCGGCCGGCGCGACAGGGCCATCGCCCTGCCCAGCGAGGCACTGCGCGCCGGGCCGGCGGTGCTGGTGGTGCAGGACGGCCGTGCCGTGCTGCGGCCGGTGCAGACGGGCCTGCGCACGCTGAGCGCGGTGGAAGTGGTGCAGGGCCTCCAGGACGGCGAGCAGGTGGTGCTCGACGCCGCGGTGGTGGCCGGCGCCCGCGTGCGCCCGGTGGAGCGTGCGGCGGGTGCCGCTGCCGGCGAGGGGCTCGACGTGGGCGCGGCGATGCGGGGCCTGGGTCGGGACTGAAGCGGCCAAGGAATCGCCCCATGGGCTTCGCCTACACCATCGCCTGGCGCTTCCTGCGCGAGGGCCGCTTCCAGAGCCTGCTCATCGTCGTCGGCGTGGCCGCCGGCGTGGCGGTGGTGACCTACATCTCAGCGCTCATCCAGGGCCTGCAGGGCAACACCATCGAGCGCACGCTCGGCACGCAGTCGCACCTGACCGTGCGGCCGCGCGACGAGCGCACCGCGCCCGCGCTTGCCGCGCCCGGTGGGGCCGCGGCGGCCGGGGTCGGCCCCGGCGCGGTGGCGCGCGACCTGCAGCCGCGCGCGCAACGGCTGCGCACGCTCGACGACTGGCGCGCCATCGAGGTCGAAATGGCGAGCCTGCCGGGTGTGATCGCCGTGACCAGCATCGTCGGCGGCGCGGCGCTGGCGCAGCGGGGGGACGCGAGCCGGGCCATCTCGCTCTTCGGCATCGATCTCGAAGGCTACGACCGCATCGTCGCGCTGCGCACGCGCATCGTGCAAGGCGAGGCACGCGTCGCCCCGGGCGAGGCACTGGTCGGGCGCGAACTGGCCGACGACCTGGGCCTGGTGCTCGGCGACCGCTTCGTCGTGCGGGCCGGCGGCGCCAATGCCGCCAGCGATAGCTTCAAGGTCGCGGGCCTCTTCGACCTGGGCAGCCGCGACCTGAACCGGCGCTTCGTCTACGTCACGCAGACCAGTGCGCAGAGCCTGCTCGGCATCCCGGGCGGCATGACCAACACCTATGGCCGCGTGAGCGACCTCTTCGGCGCTGCGCGCCTGGCCGCGACGCTGCGCGCGCGCACCGGGCTGGAGGTGGAGAGCTGGATGGACACCAATGCCCAGCTCCTCTCGGCCTTGCAGGCGCAGAGCATCAGCACCGGCCTCATCCGCATCTTCACCTCCCTCGTCGTGATCCTGGGCATCGCCAGCGTGCTCGTCGTCTCGGTGGTGCAGAAGCGCAAGGAGATCGGCATCCTGCGCGCCATGGGCGCCACGCGCGGGCAGATGACGCAGGTGTTCCTGCTGCAGGGGGCGATCGTCGGCTGGATCGGCTCGCTGATCGGCATCGCGCTCGCGCAGGGCCTGCTCTGGGGCTTCTCGAACTTCGCCAAGGGCAGCGACGGCAAGCCGCTCTTCGTGATCGGGCTGCCGCTGGACATGGCGCTCGGGGTGGCGCTGGCCGCCACCGTGGCCGGCGTGCTGGCGGCCGCGGCGCCGGCGCGGCGCGCGGCGCGCCTGGACCCGGCGCAGGCGATCCGCCTGTGAGCGGGACCGGCCCCACCGGCGGGCCCACCAGCGGCGTCACCCGCGGCCCGGTCGCCCGCGACGCCGGCGGCCGGGCGGCCGTCGACGTCCACCGAGCGGACGCCTTGGGATCCGGCGGGTCTGTCGGCTCTGGCGTCCCGGCGACCAACGGCCAGCCGCTCATCGAACTGGCCGGCGTGCGCAAGAGCTACGGCCTGGGCACGCCGGTGGTGACCGAGGTGCTGCACGGCATCGACCTCGCGGTGACGCGCGGCGAGTTCGTCGCCCTGATCGGCCCTTCGGGCTCGGGCAAGAGCACGCTGCTCAACATCATCGGGCTGCTGGAGCCGCTGACGAGCGGCGAGTACCGCCTGCTCGGGCAATCGGTGGCGAGCCTGGGCGATGCGGAACTCACCCGCCTGCGCAGCGAGGCGATCGGCTTCGTCTTCCAGTTCCACCACCTCCTGCCGGCCTTCTCGGCGCTGGAGAACGTGCTGATGCCCCAGCTCATCCGCACCGGCCACTTCGACGCCGCGGCGCGCGAGCATGGCCTGGCGCTGCTGGCCGCGGTGGGCCTGGCCGACGCGGCGCACAAGAAGCCGGCGCATCTCTCGGGCGGCATGCAGCAACGCGTGGCCATTGCGCGGGCACTCTCGCGCGGCTCGCCGCTCGTGCTCGCCGACGAGCCCACCGGCAACCTCGACACGCACAGCGCCGACGACGTCTTCGCGCTGATGCGGCGCTTCAACGCCGAGCGCGGCACCGCGTTCCTGATCGTCACGCACGACCCTCGACTGGCAGCGCGCTGCGACCGCATCGTCGAGCTGGTGGACGGCGCGATTGCGCCGCGCCCCGCCGCCTGAGCCGATTCAGGCCGCCTCGGGCCGCCACACCTCAGCGGTGCCCCATCAGCGAGACGATGCGGCAGCCGATGACGCCCGCGATCTTGGACGCCACCACCGAAGCGTCGCCGTCGTCGTAGGTGCGGGCGATGGTGATGCGGTCGAAGAGGCTGCGGAAGAGCGTGATCGACCAGCTGCGCTCGCCGCGCCCGCCGGGAAAGGCGCCGATGTCCACCGACTGGATGCTGTCGAAGGTGGCCAACTGCTGCCCGCCTTCCTGCACCACGCGTTGCTTGCGGTCGAAGACGAAGTTGCCGTGAGACGACTCGACGACGAGCACGTCGTCGTCGAACTGGCCGATCTCGACGAAGGGCTCGACGAGCGGCTCGCCGCGCGCGGCCTCCACCAGCGGCGACAGCTTGAGGGCGAGGCGGAGCGGGATCTTCATGGCGCGCGGGTGTGTGGGGGACGGCCGCCCGCCGGAAAGGGCAGCCAGGACGCCGCGATGCTAGGCGGTGGCGCCAACGGCGTAAAGCGCTCGCGCGCCCGCTGCACGGTGGTGCAGCAGCGGCTCAATCGTGGTGCTGCCCGGTGACGTAGACCGTGCCGGTGAAGCTGGAGACGGGCCTTCCGTCGGCGCGCGTCACGTCGACCCGGTACACGGCCAGCTTGCGGCTGCGCGAGACCTCGCGCGCTTGCGCCGTCAGCGTCTCGCCGGCGCGGGCCGCCTGCTGGTAGGTGATGTGCGCGTCGATGCCGGCGGCCACTGTGCCGTGCGAGTTGGAGGCGAGGCCGAAGGCCGTATCGGCCAGCGCGAAGATCACGCCGCCGTGGCAGGTGCCGTTGAAGTTGAGGTGGTCGGGACGCAGCGTGAGTTGCACCTCGGCCCCGCCGGGCCCGCCGCGCACGCAGACGATGCCGGTGGCGCGTGCGTAGGGGTCGCCCGCGGCCAGGCGGAAGACACGTGCGCTGGCAGCAGCCGCTGCCGCGGCCTTGGGGTCGACGTGCAGGCGGCGGCCGTGACCCCCATGGCCGCCGTGCGCGAGGGCCTGGTCGGCGAGCGCCGCCATGCCCGCGCCCGCGCTGGCGTGAACGCTCAGCACCGGCACCTTCCATGCACCTGCCGCGCCCTGGGCGCGCAGGTGCAGCATCTCGCGCAGGTCGCGCGCCGCGGCGTCGGCACCGGGCAGGTCGGCCTTGCTGACCACCAGCAGGTCGGCGATCTCGAGGATGCCGGCCTTGATGGCCTGCACCTCGTCGCCCAGCCCCGGCGGGCAGACGACGATGCGCGTGTCGGCCACGGCCATGATCTCGACCTCGGACTGGCCGGCACCCACGGTCTCGACGATGATGGTGTGAAAGCCGGCCGCGTCGAGCACGTCGACGATGGCGCGCGTCGTGGGCGACAGGCCGCCGAGGTGCCCGCGCGAAGCCACCGAGCGGATGAAGACATCGGCGTGCGCGCCGTGTTCACCCATGCGGACGCGGTCGCCGAGCACGGCGCCGCCGCTGAGCGGGCTCGAAGGATCGACGGCGACGACGGCGATGCGCTGGCCGCGGGCGAGCAGCTCGCCGAGCAGCGCATGCACCAGCGTCGACTTGCCGGCCCCCGGAGCGCCGGTGATGCCGATGACGTGCGCCCGGCCGAGATGCGGCACGAGCGTTGCGCGCAGCGCCGCGGCGTCGGGCGCACCCTGCTCGATGCGGCTGATGGCGCGCGCCACGGCGCCGCGCTCGCCGCGCAGCAGGCCCGGCGGCAAGTGCAGGCCGGCCGCGCGGGCGTCGGCCGGATCCGTGCTCACACGAAGGCCTGCACGTGGCCGAAGCCGAGCTCGCGCCGCAGCGTGCCGCAGATCTCGCCGTGCGTGCAGCCGGCCTCCGCCGCCTCGACCACGCGGCCGAAGACGTTGTCGCCGGCCGGCCGTGCCTCTTCGCCCGCGGCCCGTGCCAGCGCGTCGAGCGCGCGCTGCACGTCGGCCTGCGAACGCGCCGCCTTGAAGGCGCGGAAGTCATCGAGGTACGCTTGCATCGTCGCGGGGTCGGGGCGGGTGTTGATGGCGCGGGCGCTGCGGTCTTCTTCCACCGGGTAGGCGTTGACACCGACCAGCGTCTGCTCGCCGCTGTCGATGCGGGCCTGGAAGCGGCGCGCCGACTCGCCCACCATGCGCTGCACGAGGCCGGACTCCACCGCCTTGTACATGCCGCCGGCCTGCTCGACCTGGGCCATCACGCGCTCGATCTCGGCCTGCATCTGGTCGGTGAGCGCCTCGACGTAGTGGCTGCCGCCCAGCGGATCGATGACGTCGGTGAGGTGGGCCTCCTCGCGCAGGATGTTCTGCGTCGCGATGGCGATGCGCGCGCCGGCTTCGCCCGGCACCGACAGCGCCTCGTCGTAGGCGTCGGTGTGCAGCGACTGCAGGCCGCCGAAGATGCCGGCCATGGCCTGCACGGCGACGCGGGCGATGTTGTTGAGCGGCTGCTGGCGCGTGAGGTCGACGCCCGAGGTCTGGCCGTGGAACTTGAAGCGCCAGCTGCGCGGATCCCCGGCGCCCAGCCGATCGCGGGTCACCTTGGCCCAGATGCGGCGCGCGGCGCGGAACTTGGCCACTTCCTCGAAGAAGCTGATCGAGATGTCGAAGAAGAAGGTGAAGCGCGGCAGGAACTGGTCGGGGTCCATGCCGCGCGCCAGGCAGTCCTCGGCGTTCTGGATGGCCGTGCTGAGCGTGAAGGCCACCGCCTCGGCCGGCGTGGCGCCAGCCTGCTGCATGTGCTGGCCCACCACCGACATCGGGTTCCACTTCGGCACGAAGCGGTTGCAGAACTCGATGTGGTCGCCGAGGACGCGCCGCGCACCGGGCAGCGCGAGGCGGAAGAACATGTGGTTGGCCACGTAGTGGCTGAGGTAGTCGCTCTGGTTGCTGGTGCCGGTGATGGTGCGCCAGTCGGTGCCGCGCTTCCTGGCGGCGGCGAGCATGAAGGCCAGCAGCGTGAACGGGCTCGGATCGTTCATCGCACACGAGGTGGTGGCGAGGTCCACGCCCTGCAGCGCGCGGTCCATGTGCGCAGCCGTGTTGACCACGGTGCCGCAGGTGCCGAGCAGCTCGAAGTGCGACTCGTCCATGTCGTAGCCGCGGAAGACCGAGTTGCACGGGATCAGCGACACGGCGTTCGCGCCGGCGCCCAGCACCTCGAGCAGGCGCGCGTTGTATTCGGCGGGCGTGCCGTGTCCGATGAGCTGGCGCTGAGTCCAGGTGCGGCCGCGGTGCATCGTGGCGTAGATGCCGCGCGTGTAGGGGGCCTGGCCGGGCAGGCCCATGTCGCTCTCGCGCTCGGGCTGCCAGTCGGCCGCCGTGTACAGAGGCTTGATCGGTACGCCCGAGCGGTTGGCCACCGGGCGGTCGGGGCCGATCTGCTCGGCGTAGTCGTGCTGCCAGCGCGCCAGCGCCGGGTCGGCGCCGGCGGGCACCTCGGCAGATGTCCCCGCAGGCATGGCGGCCAGGGGGGCGTCAAAGGGCTTGTTCATGCGAGTGGCTCCAATGGACAGTGGGCGCGGCTGGAGGTTGGCGTGTGGCGGCTGGCGCGATGTGCGGCGCGGGTGAGCCGGGACGCGCACTCCGTCAGGCGCGGGCTCAGGCAACGGCGCGGCGCGCGCGCACGCCGGCGGCGAGCGCGCGCACGCTCGCGGCGATGTCGGCGAGCGCCGTGCCCGGGTGGAAGACCTGCGAAACACCGGCCTGCAGGAGCAGCGGCTCCTCGTCGTCAGGCACGATGCCGCCGACGATCACCGCCACGTCGCCCAGGCCGGCGGCGCGCAGCGCGTCCATCAGCTTGGGCACGATGAGGTGATCGGTGGCCAACGAGCTGATGCCGATCACGTCGACGTCTTCCTCGGTGGCCAGTTTCACCACGGTGGCGATCTCCTGCCACGGTGGCGTGTAGATCACCTCCATGCCCGCGTCGCGCAGCGCCGCGGCGACGATCCGGCTGCCGCGGTCGTGGCCGTCGAAGCCGATCTTGGTGATGAGCACCTTGGGGATGATCGAGGGCGCTTCGCTCATGTCGTGGGGCTCTCCGGGGTTCTCGGGCCATGGGCCGCACTCTGGTGGACCAGGGCCGTGAATTGGCGCGCCAGCGTGCGCGGCGACGAGGTGCCGTCGGCGCGATACCAGTTCTGGGCCCAGTTCAAGGCGCCCAGCAGCATCAGCCGCAGCGCCTTTCGGTCGGTGCGCCGGGCCAGCGGCAGCGCGGCGACGAGCGCGCTCCACAGCGCTTCGTAGCGGTCGCGCTGCGCCACCAGGCGGTCTGCGGCAGCGGGCACGTCGGCCGGACGTACGCGCACGACGACACGGGCGTAGTCGTCGTTGCGCAGGATGGCCTCGAGGTGCGCCACGCAGGCCGCCTCGAGGCGCTGCCATGGGTCGGCGAGGGGCAGCACGGCGGCCTCGACCGCGGCGCAGATCTGCTCCACGCCGCGCAGGTAGACGGCGACCAGCAGGTCGTCCTTGGTGGCGAAGTGGCAGTACAGCGAGCCTGGAAGCATGCCGGCGGCGCTGGCGATGTCGCGCACCGAGGTGCCCTCGAAGCCTTGGCGGCAGAAAAGGCGCGCGGCGGCGTCCAGCACCAGCGGCGCCCGGCTGTCGGCGTGCGGCTGCCGCGTCGCCGGGGCGACGAGCGAGCTCAGCGGCGCCAGGCCCGCGGTGTCGCGGCGCGGCGGCCGGGGCTCGCGACGCTTGGCGAAAGACGGGGCGAGGGCGCTGGGCATGGGGGCGGCGGCCAACGGGCCGTGTCGCCAATATACCAAACAACTGTTTGTTAAAGACTCTGGCGGGCGCACGCGCTGGCGCGACAGTCCGCACCCTGGGTAGCGCAATGCGCCAGCGGCCTCAGGACACCACGAACGATGCCGCGCCGGTGGCGATGAGCTCGCCCTCGTCGTTGTGCAGCGCCATCTGGGTCGAGCCAATGCGCCCGCCCAGGCGGGTGACCTGGGCCGTGGCGTCGAAGTGGCGGCCCAGGCCCTGGCGCAGGAAGTCGATGCGCAGGTCGATGGTGCCCATGCGCGCGAAGCGGTGCATCACCTGCATCGCGCCCTCGCCGCGGTGCCGCTCGGCAATGCCCACCATCAGGGCCAAGCCCGCCATCGCGTCGAGCACGGAAGAGATCACGCCGCCGTGCAGGCGGCCGTAGGTGAAGTGCCCGACGAGGTCGGGCTTCATCTCGAAGCGGCCGCGCACGTCACCGGGCCGCAGGGAGAGGATCTTCAGCCCCAGCAACTCATTGAAGCGGATGTGCCGCTCGAACATCTCGCGCAGGCTGTGCTCGAAGCGCGCCTGCTCCTCGGCGCTGCGTGGCGCGGGCAACGGCGAGGTCATGCCAGCGCCGGCGCGCCCTTCAGCCCCAGGCGCGAACGCGCCTCGGCGGGGCTCGCGATCTCGCGCCCGCACTCGCGCGCCACGTGCGCCAGCGCCTCGATGAGGGGGCCGTTGCCCTTGGCACGCTCGCCGCCGGGCAGGTAGAAGGTGTCTTCCAAGCCGGTGCGCAGCATGCCGCCGAGCTCGGCCGTCTTGCGGTGCACGGGCCAGATCTCGGCGCGGCCGATGAGCGTGGTCTGCCACACCGCGTCTTTCGGCGCGTAGCGCGGCAGCAGCGCCAGCAGGTCGGCGTCGCAAGGCATGCCGCTCGCCACGCCCATGACGAAGTTGACCTCCGGCACGCCGGTGAACATGCCGGCCTTCAGGTACATGCCGACGCTGCGCACGATGCCGACGTCGAAGCACTCGAATTCCGGGTGCGTGTCGGCCTCGGCCATGGCGTCGAGCATCTGCTTGATCTTGCCCACCGGGTTGTCGAAGACCATCGGCGGCCACGCCCAGGTGCCGTCCTCCTTGATCTTGAGGTAGTTGAGGCTGCCGGCGTTGCAGGCCGCGGCTTCGGGCTTGACGCGCCGGATGCAGGCGATCGGGCCGGAGACGTCCTTGCCCACGACGCCCGTTGTGAGGTTGATGATGACGCCCGGGCAGGCGGCGCGGATGGCGTTCACCACGGCCTCGGCGACGTCGGGGTCCCAGCTCGGCATGTGGCCCATGCCCGGCTCCTGCGAGCGCAGGTGCACGTGCATGATGCTGGCGCCGGCGTTGAAGGCGTCGCGCGCCTCGGCGGCCATCTGCTCGGGGGTCACGGGCACCGGGTGCTGCCGGGGGTCGGTGAGCACGCCGGTGAGCGAACAGGTGAGGATGGCCTTGTCGCGGTTCGGCGAGGCAGTCATGGCGCGATCTCCAGTTCGACGAGCACGGCGCCGGCGGCCACCGATGCCTTGGGTTGCGTGTGCACGGCCTTGACGGTGCCGGCAGCGGTGGCGGTGAGCCACATTTCCATCTTCATGGCCTCCACGCACACGAGCTGCTGGCCGGCGGCGACCGTCTGGCCGACGGCGACGCTGACGTGGGCGACGACGCCAGCCACGGGGGCGCGAGCGCGGCGAGGGTCGGTGGTCACGTCGTTGGCGGGGTAGGGCGAAGCCTCGCTGAAACGATGAACGGCACCATCGATGGCGAGCTGCAGCGTGCCGCTTTCGGCCCCCTCGCCGAGCACCGCCTGCAGGCGGCGCCGCACACCGTCGACCGTGCAGCGCAAGGCGTGGCCCGCGCGCGATTCGCCCGGCCACCCCTCCTGCGATTCGATCTGCACGCCCTCGGGCGGCGCGCGCAAGGTGCGCTTCTCGCCTTGGCACTGGAGCGTGAGGTCGAAGCGCGCCACGCTGGCCGGGCGGCCGTTCGTGGCGCCGGCCCACAGTGCCGCGGCGACGCGCCAGGCGTCATCGGGCGGCGCCGGGCGAGCGAGCAGCGGTTCGCCCGCGTCCTGCCATTCGTCGAGCAGCGTCGTTGTCATCGTCGCGGCGGCGAAGCGCGGGTGGTTCACGAGGTCGCGCAGGAAGCGGCCGTTGTTGGTCGGGCCGAAGAGCGGCACCTCCTCCAGCGCGCGCGTCAGGCGGCGGATGGCATCGGCGCGGTCGCGGCCGTGCGCGATGAACTTGGCGACCATCGCGTCGTAGTAGGGCGTGACCTCGCCGGCGGCGGCGATGCCGTGGTCGATGCGGATGCCGCTGCCGGCGGCGGCATCGGGCAACCAGCCGGTGATGCGTCCCGTCTGCGGCTTCCAGCCGTCGTAGGGGTCCTCGGCGTACAGCCGCGCCTCGATGGCGTGGCCACTGAAGCGGATGTCGGCCTGCAGGCCCGGAATCCAGTGCGTCAGCGGTTCGCCGGCGGCGATGCGCAATTGCCACTCGACGAGATCGAAGCCGGTGATGCACTCGGTGACCGGGTGCTCCACCTGCAGCCGGGTGTTCATCTCGAGGAAGTAGTGCTTCAGCTGCGCGTCGACGATGAACTCGACCGTGCCGGCGCCTTGGTAGCCGACAGCGAGCGCGGCGGCCACGGCATCGCGGCCCATCGCCTCGCGCATCGCGGGGCTGACGACGGGCGAGGGCGCCTCCTCGATCACCTTCTGGCGCCTGCGCTGCGCCGTGCAGTCTCGCTCGCCGAGGTGCACGGCGTGGCCATGGGCATCTGCGAAGACCTGGATCTCGATGTGGCGGCCGCCTTCGATGAGCCGCTCGAGCATCAGCGTGCCGTCGCCGAAGGCGCTCTGCGCTTCGCGCCGCGCGCCGGCCAGGGCCTCGGGCAGGGCGGCGAGTTCACGCACGAGGCGCATGCCGCGGCCGCCGCCGCCGGCCACGGCCTTGACGAGCAGGGGCGTGCCGAGCTGGCGGGCCTCGCCGGCCAGGCGCTCTTCGCGCTGGTCTTCACCCAGGTAACCCGGCGCGCAAGGCACGCCCGCCTCGCGCATGCGCCGCTTGGCAGCGGCCTTGTCACCCATGGCCGAGATGGCCTCGGGTGGCGGGCCGATGAAGACGAGGCCCGCCTCGGCGCAGGCGCGCGCGAAGTCGGCGCGTTCGCTGAGGAAGCCGTAACCCGGGTGCACGGCCTCGGCGCCGGTCTTGCGCGCAGCCTCCAGCAGCGCCGCGATGTTCAGGTACGACTCCGCTGCCGGCGGCGGGCCGATGCGCACCGCTTCGTCGGCCAGCGCCACGTGCGGGGCGTTTGCGTCGGCGTCGCTGTACACGGCGACGGTGCGGTGGCCGAGCCGATGCGCCGTGCGCATCACGCGACAGGCGATTTCGCCGCGGTTGGCGATGAGGATCTTCCTAAACATCGGTGCTCTCCGCGGCGAGATCGCCTGCGTGCGCTGTGCGCGCCAGGCGTTCTGGCTTCGCCGCAAAGGCGTGGCGACCGCTGTCGCCGCGGTTGGCCATCGGGATCTTGCGGAAGGTCAAGGTGTGGCCGTCCCGTCGGCGGCGCGCGCGGGAGGGTCTTCGGGCACCCACTTCGGCTTGCGCTTCTGCACGAAGGCCATCGTGCCCTCCATGCCTTCGGTACCGAGCACGGCCTTCGAGAACACCGCCGCCGCCTCGGGCACGAGGGAGGCGGGCGTCTGGAAGCGGGCCTTGGCGAGCAATGCCTTGGTGGCGGCGAGCGCGCCCGGAGCGCAGGCGAGGATGCTCTTCAGCACGCGGTCCAGGGCCCAGTCCAGCGTCTCGGCGTCGTGCACCTCGTGCACCAGGCGCAGTCGCAGCGCTTCCTGGGATTCGACCTTGGCGCCGGTGACGGCGAGTCGCTTGGCCTCGGCGTAACCCAGGCGCTCGACCAGGAACGGACCCACTTGCGCCGGCACGACGCCGAGGCCGGTTTCAGGCAGGCGGAAGACCACGGTGTCGTCGGCGAGGGCGACGTCGCTCACGCAAGCCAGCCCGAAGCCGCCGCCCATCACCGTGCCCTGCAGCACCGTCACCAGCGCGAGGCCGGTGTTGGCATAGGCCACGCACAGGTCGCCGAAAGCGGCGTTGGTCTCGGCCATCGCGTTCGGGTGTTCGGCGAGCCGGCCGCGCGCCGCGGCCATGTCCTTGATGTCGCCGCCGGCGCAGAAGTGGCCGCCTGCGCCGCTGAGCACGAGCACCCGCGTGTGCCCGTCCATCTCGGCTTGGGCGAGCACGGCACGCAGCTCACGCACCATGGCCATCGACATGGCATTGCGCACGTCGGGACGGTTGAGGGTGACGTGCAGCACCGGCCCCTCGCGGTGCAGCAAGAGGGTCGTGAAGCTTGCGAGCTCGATGCTCATGGCCCCCCCCGAAGCGACCTTCGGTCGCCTCCCCCCAGGGGGCGCCGCCAGCGGCCCGGCGAAGCCGGTTCCGCGGCGGCCACTTGGCTGGTCGTGCCCATCAATGCGCGCCTTTGGGGAGGGTTCCCTCGAGCTTGCAGATGATGCCGAGCATCACCTCGTCGGCGCCGCCGCCGATGGAGGTGAGGCGCCCGTCGCGGTAGGCCTGCGAGAGCGGGTTGTCGGCCGTGAAGCCCATGCCGCCCCAGTACTGCAGGCAGCTGTCGGCCACCTCGCGGCCCAGTCGCCCGGCCTTGAGCTTGGCCATGCTGGCGAGCTTGGTCACGTCCTTGCCGCCGATGTACATCTCCACCGCGCGGTAGGTCAGCGCCCGCAGCGCCTCCACTTCCGTGCGCAGTTCGGCGAGGCGGAAGTGCACGACCTGGTTGTCGAGGATGCTCTTGCCGAAGGCCTTGCGCTGGCGCGTGTAGTCGACGGTGAGGTCGATCAGGCGGTCCATGGCCTTCAGGCCGGCGGCGGCGCCCCAGAGGCGCTCTTCCTGGAACTGCAGCATCTGGAAGGCGAAGCCCATGCCTTCCTGGCCGATGAGGTTGCGGCGCGGCACGCGCACGTTGTCGAAGAAGAGCTGTGCCGTGTCGGAGCTGTGCATGCCGATCTTGTGGATCTTCTGCTTCGTGATGCCGGGGCTGTCCATCGGCACGACGATGAGGCTCTTGTTCTTGTGCGGCGAGCCTTCGCTGGTGTTGGCGAGCAGGCAGCACCAGTCGGCCTTGAGCCCGTTGGTGATCCACATCTTGGTGCCGTTGATGACGTAGTCGCCGCCATCGACCTTGGCGGTGGTCTTCACGGCGGCCACGTCGCTGCCGCCGCCGGGCTCGCTCACGCCCAGGCAGGCCACGTAGTCGCCGGCGATGGTGGGCACGAGGTACTCCTTGCGCAGCTCGTCACTGCCGAAGCGGGCGAGCGCCGGCGTGGCCATGTCGGTCTGCACGCCGATGGCCATCGGGATCCCGCCGCAGGCGCACACGCCCAGCGCCTCGGCCATGACGAGGCTGTAGGAGAAGTCGAGTCCCGCGCCGCCGAACTCTTCCGGGTACTTCAGGCCGAGCAGGCCGAGGTTGCCGAGCTTCTTGAAGACCTCGTGGCTCGGGAACTGCTCGGCTTTCTCCCACTCAGGCACGAAGGGATTGATCTCCTTCTCGACGAACTTGATCACCGTGTCTTCGATCTGGCGGTGCTCTTGCGTGAACTTCATGGTGTGGTCCTTGAGAGGGAGAAGGCGTTCTGGCGGGGCGGCGGGCGCGGCACGCAGCTACATGCGGGCCACGCCGAAGGTGTTGGGGCGCAAGGTGCGGGCGGCGGCCTCGGCGGCGATCTGCAGGCACAGGCCGAGGATGCGGCGCGTGTCGCGCGGGTCGATGATGCCGTCGTCCCACAGGCGCGCCGTCCCGAAGAGCGCCGTGCTCTCCGAGTCGAGCCGGCGGCGCAGCGCGTCGCTCATGGCGGCCAGCGCCTCGTCGTTGGGCTGCTGGCCCATCTTCGCGAGCTTGTTGCGGTTGATGATGTCCATCACCTTGGCCGCCTGTGCGCCGCCCATCACGGCCGTGCGCGCCGAAGGCCACGAGAAGATGAAGCGCGGGTCGAAGCCGCGGCCGCACATGCCGTAGTTGCCGGCGCCGAAGCTGCCGCCGAGCACGACGGTGAACTTGGGCACACGGGCATTCGCCACGGCCTGGATCATCTTGCTGCCGTGCTTGATGGCGCCGGCCTGCTCGGCGGCGCGGCCGACCATGTAGCCGGTGGTGTTCTGCAGGAAGACGAGCGGCGTGCCGCTCTGGTCGCACAGCTGGATGAACTGCGCGGCCTTGGTGCTGCCCTGCGGCTGGATGGGGCCGTTGTTGCCGATGACGCCGACGGCGTGGCCGTGCAGGCGGGCGTGCCCGCAGAGGGTGTCGGTGGCGTAGGAGGCCTTGAACTCGAGGAAGTCGCTGCCGTCGACGAGGCGGGCGACGACCTCGCGCACGTCGTAGGGCTCGCGATCGTCGGCGGGCACCACACCCATCAGCTCCTCGGCGGGGAAGAGCGGTTCCGGCGCTGGATTGCGCGCGGCCACCGTGCCCCACGGCAGCTTGTCGATGAGCTCGCGCGCCACGGCGATGGCGTGGGCGTCGTTCTCGGTGAGGTACTCGCCGAGGCCGGTGATGGAGGCGTGCGTCTCGGCGCCGCCGAGCTCTTCTTCGGTGGCGTCTTCGCCGATGGCCGCCTTCACGAGCGGTGGCCCGGCGAGGTAGATGCTGCTGCGGTTCTTCACCAGCACCACGTAGTCCGAGAGGCCCGGCAAGTAGGCACCGCCCGCGGTGGATGCGCCGTGCACGACGGCGATCTGCGGAATGCCGGCGGCCGACAGCCGCGCCTGGTTGGCGAAGGTGCGCCCGCCGTCGACGAAGATGTCGGCCTGGTACAGCAGGTTGGCGCCACCGCTCTCCACCAACGCGATCAGCGGCAGCTTGTTCTCGCGCGCGAGTTCCTGCGCACGAAGCCCCTTCTTCAAGCCCATCGGTGCGACGGTGCCGCCCTTCACAGCGCTGTCGTTGGCGGAGACCAGCACGCGCTTGCCGCAGACGACACCGATGCCGACGATGCTGCCGCCGCCCATCACGCTCTTCTTGCCGTCGTCGTCGTGCATGCCGAGGCCGGCGAGCGTGCTGAGCTCCAGGAACTCGCTGCCACGGTCAATGAGCCGGGCGACGCGTTCGCGCGGCAGCAGCTGGCCGCGCTCCTCGAACTTCTTGCGCTTGCTCTCGCTCTCGGCGACGACCAGGGCCTCAAGCCGGCGCACCTCCGCCAGGCGCTCCGACATGCGAGCCGCGTTGGCCCGGAAGGCGGCCGAAGCGGGGTTCAGCGTGCTGCTCAGTGTCGACATGTCAGTGTCGCCATGCCAGTGGCGTCAGTTTCGTCATGCCCGCACAGTCATGTCTTGAAGACCTCGGGCGTGACGGCCCGGTGGAAGCCGTCGAACGGCTTCGAATGGGTCGCGTCCTGCAGCGGGAAGATGGCGCTGCCGAGCGATGCGGCGCCGTCGATCTGCACCGTCACGCCGGTGACGAACGAGGCCGCCGGCGAGAGCAGGAAGCAGATGACGCCGCTCACCTCGGCCTCCAGGCCCATGCGCTTGAGCGGCACGGCGTTCTTGAGCTTCTTCAAGAGCGGCTGCATCGCCGGGCCGTAGGTGTCCATGCCACTGGAGGCGATCCAGCCAGGGGCCACGGCGTTGACGCGCACGCCGGCGTAGGCCCACTCGAAGGCCGCCGTCATCGTCAGGTTGCTCATGCCCGCGCGTGCGGCGCCGCTGTGGGCCATGCCGGGCATGCCGTTGCGGAAATCGGCCGTCATGTTGACGACGGAGCCGCCGTGCTTCTCCATGCATTGCGTGAAGAGCTCGCGCATCATGAGGAAGCCACCGGTGAGGTTGTTGGCCACGACGGCGTCGAAGCCCTTCTTGGCGATGGCCGAGAGCGGTGACGGGAACTGGCCGCCGGCGTTGTTGACCAGGCCGGCCACCGGGCCGTGCGCGGCGATCACCTGGGCGACGCCGGCCTTCACCGCCTCTTCGTCGCGGATGTCGAAGGCGATGGTGTGGCAGCGACCGCCGTCCTCGGCGATCTCGGCGGCGACACGCTCGAGCTTCTCGACTTTGCGGCCACTGATGACGACGGTGGCGCCGAGAGAGGCCAGTTCGTGCGCGACGCAGCGGCCGATGCCGCTGCCGCCGCCAGTGACCCACATCACCTGGCCGGCGAAGAGGCCGGGACGCAAGACGCTGCGGTAGCCGGCGCGGACCGGCGGGAAGGGCGGGGTGGGAGCGTCCATCGCCGGTGATTGGACCGGAGGGTGACGTTAACGTCAACCAGATGACATCTAGGGGATTGCGAGGGGGTTAGCGGCATGCGCGGGCGCTAGCATCGGCGCAGCCGGGCGGCGGCTGCGCTGCCCGCACTCCGGCGTCTTCCACATCCTCTCCATCCAAGGTTCCCTTCCATGGACATGCAAGCCATCACCGAAGCCCTGCGCGCCAAGGTGGGTGACTCCAGCGGCCTCAACGCCACCCTGAAGTTCGACTGCGGCGCCGACGGCGTCGTCGTCATCGACGGGAAGAGCGTGCCGAACACGGTGGACAACACCGACCGCGAAACCGACTGCACGGTCGCCATCACGCACGAGAACCTGGTGGCGCTGATCACCGGCGAGCTCGAGCCGGCCACCGGCTTCATGATGGGCCGGTTCAAGGTCTCGGGCGACATGAGCGTGGCGATGAAGCTGCAGCGCGTGGTCTGAAGGGGCGCGCCGTGTTGCAGCGCGTGGCCCGCAAGCCGGCCCGGGATGCGGCGCGGGCGGCACCTGTGGCTGCATCTGCATCCACCTCTGCTTCGGCCTCCGCGCCGCCGCCGATGACGGCGCGCGAGGTGGTGGCCTCGCACCGCGAAGACGACAGCGGCGAGCTCTTCGGCATCACCGAGCTGTGCGCCGAGTTCGGCATCACGCTGCGCACCATCCGCTTCTACGAGGACAAGGGGCTGCTCGCACCGCGGCGGGTGAGCGGCGCCCGCATCTACACGCGGCGCGACCGCGCGCGGCTGGCGCTCATCCTGCGCAGCAAGGCCATCGGCGCCTCGCTGGCCGACATCAAACACTACCTCGACCTCTACGGCACGCACGGCGAAGGCCGCGTGCAGCAGCTGAAGTGGGTGCTCGGCAAGACCGACGCGGCCATCCTCGACCTCGAGCAGAAGCGCTTGCACATCGAGGCTACGCTGGCCGAGTTGAGGCTGATCAACAGCGAAGTGCGCAAGCAACTCGAGTCGCGCTGAGCGCAGTGCCCGAAGCGCCTGCCAGCCAGGAAGCCCCATGACCCTTCCGAACTTTCCGTCCCTGTGGATGACCGAGGAGCACGAGATGCTCCGCGAGTCGGTGAAGCGCTATATCGAGCAGAAGTGGGTGCCGCGCGCGGCCGAGTTCCGCGAGCTCGGCAGGCTGCCGCCCGAGGTGTGGCGCGAGGCGGCTGCCAACGGGCTGCTCTGCGTGTCGACGCCGGCCGACTACGGCGGTGGCGGCGGCAACTTCGCGCACGAGGCCGTCATCCTGCTCGAGCAAGCGCGCGCCAACCTGAGTGGCTGGGGCGGCGGGCTGCACTCGGCCATCGTGGCGCCGTACATCATCCACCATGGCACCGAGGAGCAGAAGCGCCGCTGGCTGCCGAAGATGTGCACGGCCGAGTTCATCACCGCCATCGCGATGACCGAGCCCGGCACCGGCAGCGACCTGCAGAGCGTGCGCACGACCGCAAAGCGCGACGGTGACCACTACGTCATCAACGGCGCCAAGACCTTCATCACCAACGGCCAGAACGCGAACCTGATCGCCGTCGTCGCGCGCACCGGCGACGGTGGTGCCAAGGGCATGTCGCTGGTGTTCGTCGAGACCGACGCAGGTGGCGAAGGCCGTGACTCCACGCCGGGTTTCCGCCGCGGCCGCCAGCTCGACAAGGTGGGCATGAAGGCGCAGGACACGAGCGAGCTCTTCTTCGACGACGTGCGCGTGCCGGCCGAGAACCTGCTTGGCATGAAGGAAGGCCAGGGCTTCTTCCAGCTCATGCAGGAGCTGCCGCAGGAGCGCCTGATCATCGCCGTGAGCGGCATCGGCGCCATGGAGCGCGCGCTCGAGGAGACGCTGAAGTACACGAAGGAGCGCAAGGCCTTCGGCAAGACGGTGTGGGACTTCCAGAACACGAAGTTCAAGCTCGCCGAGGTGCAGGCCACGGTGCTGGCCACGCGCGCCTTCGTCGACGCCTGCATGGTTTCGCACCTGAAGGGCGAGCTCGACGCCGCCCGTGCCGCGCTGGCCAAGGCCTGGGTGAGCGAGCAGCAGTGCAAGGTGATGGACGAGTGCCTGCAGCTCTTCGGCGGCTATGGCTACATGATGGAGTACCCGATCGCCGAGCTGTACGTCGATGCGCGCGTGCAGCGCATCTACGGCGGCACGAACGAGATCATGAAGGAGCTGGCCGCACGCTTCATGTGAGCGTGCCCGCCCCTCCGGAACAGCGGTTCATGCAAGGAGACGACGATGTCTGACGCATTCATCTACGACCACGTGCGCACCCCGCGCGGCAAGGGCAAGAAGGACGGCAGCCTGCACCAGGCCACGCCGGTGTGGCTGCTGCGCACGCTGCTGCAGGCGATGCAGCAGCGCAGC
>JAEUPE010000119.1 GCA_016790435.1 Rubrivivax sp.
TCGGTGAACTGCTGCGTGAGCGCGCCCCACCATTGCATCGGGTCGACGGCGGCCGTGCCTTGGGCGGCGGCCTTCTTGGCCGCACCCGCCTTGCCTGCCGCCCCCCCAGTTGCCCCTCCAGCTGCCTTGCCGGCGGCACCGGTGCGCGGCGACCCCGCGGCCGGTTCGGGCACCTTTGCCGCAGGCGATGGCGCGGCGGCCGGCCTGAGCTTCAGCGAATCGGCCAGGTCGGCCATCTGCAGGTTCATGCCCTTCAGGGTGGAAAGCGTCATGCGCTGCACTTCGAGCGCCTGGATGGTGGTGCCGAGCAGCTTGGAGTTCTGGTCGAGCCAGAACTGCACGGTGCGCAGTTCGTCGATGCGCTTCTGCAGCTCGGCGGGTTCGAGCGTCGGCGCGATCCACTGGCCGATGCCGGGCAGGCCGACGCCGCCGCTCTTCATCAGGCCTTGCAGGAAGTCGAATCCCGGCACCAGCTTGGTCAGGTCGCTCGCGCTCGTCATCGGCGTGCTCTCCTCGGGGTCGGTTCTGCGGAGCGCTCTGCCGCGGCCCGCTGCGTGGCATTGTGCGGGCTGCGCAGCGCGAAAACCACGCGCCCGGTCTTTCAGCGCCGCACTTTGGCGGCTGCCGCCAACGGCAGGCGTTCGACCTTGAAGCCCCGCTCGGCCAGCAGGCGCGGCAGCGCGGCAGGGCCGGTCATGTGCAGCACGCCGATGGCGGCGAAGACCTTGCGGCCTTCGTCGTGCAGCGCGGCGATGCGGTCGGCCAGCGGCACGTTGCGCTCGTCGTTCAGGCGGCGCAGGAAGGCGCGCTCGTCTTCGCTGGCGGCACACTCGCACCAGTCTTCGTAGCGCTCGAGCGTCTCGAGGTCGCCACGTTCCCAGGCCCGCACCATGCGCTCGAGCACGCGGCGGCTGACGAGGCTGTCGAGCTGGTCGAGCGTCTGCTCGATCATCGCCACCGCTTCGGCGGCCTCGGCCGGCACGAGGGCCTGCTTCTGCTGCTCGGCCGTCTCGAGCGAGACGACGCGCAACCGCCTTGCCTTGGCGCGCTGGACGAGCAGCATCTCCATGGCGTGATTCGGGTCGAGGCCGAGCCAGCGCGCATCGAGCACCGTGAGCGTGGTGGCCTGCAGCACCGGGTGCAGGTTGGCCAGCGCCAGCAGCGGCACGCAGGCGCGCTCGGTGGCGGCCTGCAGGCGCTTCTTCAGAGCCTCGGGCAGCGGCGGCGGCGGCGTCTTGTCTTCGAGCGCCGCGAGCACGGCGGGGTCGGTGGGATCCACCTCGAGCGCGAGCGTGTCGCTGGCGCGCAGCGCCGAGAGGGTGAGCGGACCGAGCACCTGCCAGGCCGGCTTGCCGACGTGCACCGTGCCGTACAGGTGCGAGACGCGCCCGTCGCGGGTGATGCGCCAGAGCGGGCCACGGTCCTCACCGCGTGCCGGGACGCTCGCGTCCAGCGGCGGGGGGCAGGTCGACACTCCGGGCGGGCGAGTGCCCGGAGCCGTGGCCACCGGCGCACCCACAGGTGGCACAGCCGGCGCCGAGGCGGCCGAATCCGGCGCGGTGGCCGCGGGGGCCGCGGGGGCCGAGGCCGGCGCAGGGGCAGGCGCTGGCGACGCAGACGCCCCCGAGGAGGGCGGCGAAGCGGCGGTCGGCGCCGAGGCCGAGGGGGCGGCAGGCTGCGCTGCTGCCGGCGCTTCGTCGGCCTTGCGCACCTGCGCCGCCGTCCATGCAGGCAACGCGAGCGCCAAGCACAGCGCCAGCGCACGGGCGTGGCAGGCGCGGGGTGGGCAGTTCGTCGGCCGGCGCACTCAGCCCGCCTTGCCGTCGATGGCCGCGGTTGCCGCGGGGACGGGGTCTGGATCCTCCGTCGAACGCACGCGCTGCTCGATGGCCCCGAACACCGACTGGCCGCCGGCGTCGAAGACCTCGATGCGCACCAGGTCGCCGGACTGCAGCCAGGCGCTGGCAGCGTGGCCGTCGTGGACCATCTCCAGCGCGCGCCGTTCGGCGAGGCATGAAACGCCCTGCCCTTCGTCATCGTGGCTGACCGTGCCACCGCCGACGATGGCACCGGCGCGCACGTTGCGCGTGCGCGCGAGATGGGCCAGCAGTTGGCCGAAGTGGAAGTGCATGCCGGCGCCGCCCTCCACGTCGCCGAGGCGTTGCCCGTTCACCTGCGTGGACACCTTGAGGTGCACACGCCCGCCGCGCCAGGCCGGGCCGAGTTCGTCCGGCGTCACGGCCACCGGGGCGAAAGCGGTGGCCGGCTTGCTCTGCAGGAAGCCGAAGCCGCTGGCGACCTCGGCGGGCACGAGCGAGCGCAGGCTCCAGTCGTTGGCCAGCATCACGAGGCGCACGGCCTCCAGCGCCGCGTCGGGCGCAGCACCCATGGACAGGTCACCGGCGACAACCGCCAGTTCCGACTCCAGGTCGATGCCCCAGGCGGGATCGGCAAAGACCGCGTCGTCGCAGGGGCCGAGGAAGTCGTCGCTGCCGCCCTGGTACATCAGTGGCACCTCGAGCAGGTGGGCCGGCACTTCGGCGCCGCGTGCATGCAGGACGCGCCGCACGTGGCTCGGGTAGGCCGAACCGTCGGCCCACTGGTAGGCGCGCGGCAGCGGTGCCATGCACGCCCGCGGGTCGAAGGGGAACGCATGCCGCGCCTTGCCCCCGTTCAGCGTGGTGTACAGGTCCTCGAGCTGCGGACTGATGAAGTTCCAGTCGTCCAGCAATTGCTGCGCCCGGGTGGCGATGCCGGTGGCGAAGTGCGCAGTGGACAGGTCACGCGAGACGACGGCAAGCTGGCCGTCGCGCGAACCGTCCTTCAGGGTGGCGAGTTTCATCGTCTTCCGGGGGAGGCGAGGCAAGGGCAGGGGGTGGCACTATTGTGCGGTGACGCCCTCGCATGGCCGCGGCACGACCGCACGCGTAAACCCCCACCCGACCCCTCTGCCGGGAGGAGGCATCGCGGCGGCGCCGCTACACCTGCTCACCATCCGAAGACCGGTGCGCTCCCTGGCCATCGCCACGGCGCTGGCGCTATCGGCCCACGCCTGGTTGGTGGGGATCTGGGCATCGTCGGCGTCCGACAAGCCGGCCCTCTCGGCCACCGCTGGATCAGGGGCAGCGCGCGGCTCCTTCGTATCGGTCCGGGTGCGACAGGTCGCCTTGGCGTCGGCGAGTGACCTGCATTTGGCCGCCGCGCCTGCGGCGAGTGTCATGACGAAAGCGCCGCCCGCCAGACTGGATCCGGCACCGATCCGCAAGGCGACCGACACGGAACCGGGAGCGGAACGGGGAGCGATGGGGACGGGGACGGTTGCCCACGAAGAGCGCACGACCACGGTAGCGCGAGCCGTCGAGTCGCCCGCCTTCGAGGCCGACGCGGCGGTCGTCGCGGCCATGCAGCCTTCGCCGCCCGCGCTGCCCACCTATCGGACCGCGCCACCCCCTTCGTTGGATCTGCTGTACGAAGCGCGGCGCGGCACGGACCTGGGCCAGGCGCGCATCACTTGGCGCATCGACGCCGAGGGCCACTATGCGCTCGAGATGCAGGGCTCGGGCGCCCCGGGTGCGCCCGCCGCACTCACGCCGCACTGGACCAGCCGCGGCAGGCTGGACGCCGACGGCGTTGCGCCCGAGCGCTTCGCCGTGTCGCGCCGCGGTCGCGAGCGGCATGCGGCCAACTTCCGCCGCGACGTGGGCATCGTCAGCTTCGCCGGGCCGGCTGCCACCTGGCCGCTTGCCGCCGGCGCGCAGGACCGCCTGAGCTGGATGGTGCAACTCGCCGCCGTCTTTCAGGCCGACCCGAAGCTGGCCGTCGCAGGCACGCAGGTCTCGATGATGGTCGTGGGCGCGCATGGCGACGCCGGCCCGTGGACCTTCACGGTGCAGCGCCAGATGGTGGTCGAGGGCCCTGGCGGCGTGGCCGTGCCCGCCTGGCAGCTTCACCGTGACTCGGCGCACGCACACGATCCGCAAGTCCAGGTGTGGCTGGCACCGTCGCTGCACCACCTGCCGGTGCGGTTGCGGCTGACATTGCCGCGCAGTGGCGAGTCCACCGAAATGCACCTGCGCGCGTTGCAGACCCCGTGAGCCCATCCGTCGGGTGCCCGACCGACCGCCGAAGCGAAGGGGGGCCACCGATCAACCGGGCGCAAGAAAGGGCCACCATCTTGAATTCCCGCGCAGCCGACCCATCTGATGCCCGTCCCCTCTACACAGAGATGTCCAACGCCATGGAACTGCTCTACCACTCCGACAGCTTCGTCGTCGTGCGCTTCGACGTGCCCGCCGACCTGTCGGGCGGCCCGCAGCGCGGCGGTTACGAGATCGTGGACAAGTTCGCGCGCAAGGAGATCTTCCTCGAAGGCCTGCTCGCCGAGAGCTTCAAGGCCGGCGTCGAACAGCTGGCCGAGCAGGAGCCGAGCATCGAGGAGTTCGACGACTACATCTCCCGCTTCACGGCCCTGGCGCAGCAACCGGTGGCCATGCACTGAGCAGGATGGCACGTGCCCGGGGACATTCCGGGCACGGCAGCTGGTTCATCGAGGCTCGGTAGGGCTTGTGTCCACGCCCGGCCTGCGACAAGATCGTCTCAGACCGGTTCAGACCTTCCCCATCCATCGCTTCCGAGCGGAGGGCATGCATGGCCCCAATGAGTGCCCGTTCCAGCGCCCGTTCCGGCGCCAGGCCCGGTGCCCGATCGATCGCCGAACAGCGGCACGTGCTGTCGCCGGGCCTCGCCGAGGCGCCGGTGCTCGATCTGTTGAGCTCGCACTTCGTGCTCACGCTGGCGTTGCGCAGCAGTGGGCGTTTCAACCTGCGACGCGACTGGAACAGCCTGCTCGCCATCGTCGGCCGGCACCTCGTGTGGACAGCGCCGGTGCTGGCGCGCGTGCGCAGCTACCTGCGAGAGCGCTGCAAGGGCAATGCGCTGTGGCGCGGCCATGACCAGTTGGCCGACGAGGCCTTCATCGAGAAGTACGGGCCGTGGCGCGGCCCGTACGAGGAAGGCACGCTCTTCTTCTACATCGACGAGTACATCAAGGACTCGCCCAAGGACCTGCTCACGGTGCTCGGCGCGAGTTGCGACTGGATCGCGCGGCGCCTGAAGAAGGAGCACACGCTCGTTGAGAAGAACATCGACGCGCTCGCCGGCCTGCTGCAACTCAACCCCGCCGAGCGCGCGCTGCTGCTCTACGGCACGCTGGCTCGCTACCAGCGCGACCTGCGCGGCCTGCTGGTGGAGTTCAAGGTCAGCAATGCTCACGAGGCCTACGCGGCATTGGCCGCCGTGGCCGGCGTCGAGGCGAGCGAAGTGGCCGAGGCGCTGCGCGCCGGCTCGCGGCTCGAACGCATCGGCATGATCGAGAACCTGATCTCCGAGCAGAACATCACCGACCTCGCCGACCTCATGAAGGTGAGCGAGCAGTTGCCGCCGGTGCTGATGCGCGAGTACCGCGCGCCCGGCGAGCTGATGGCGGTGTTCACGCGACCCGCGGTGAAGAGCGAGCTCGCGCTCGCGGACTTCTCCTTCGTCGAAGAAGACGCGCGCATGCTCACCGCGCTGCTCAAGAACGCCACGGCGCGCAAGGAGCCGGGCGTCAACGTGCTGCTCTACGGTCCGCCCGGCACCGGCAAGACGGAGCTGGCGCGCGTGTGTGCCACCGCCGCCGGACTCGAGCTCTACGAGGTGGAGTACGCCGACCGTGATGGCAACAGCCTCTCCGGCCGCGACCGCTACCGCAGCCTGCAGATCAGCCAGGTGTTCCTCAAGGGCAGCGACAAGGTGGCCTTGCTCTTCGACGAGGTCGAAGACGTGTTCCCGCCCATCAGCAGCGAGGCGGCACAGCTGCTGGCGCGACTCGACAGCTCCGACGCGCCCGCCTCGGGCAGCGTGAGCGGCAAGGCCTGGGTGAACCAGATCCTGGAAACCAACCCGGTGCCGGTCATCTGGGTCACCAACCGCATCGAGCAGATCGACCCGGCCTTCAGGCGGCGCTTCCAGTACCACTTGCTGCTGAAGAGCCCGCCACCCGGCGCACGAGAAGGCCTCGTGCGCCGCGCACTGGCCGACGCGGTGGTGAGCGAGGGCTTTGCCGAAAAGCTGGCCGAGCGGCGCTCGCTCACGCCGGCGCAGATCCGCACCGCGGTGCGCTTTGCGCGCCTGGCACAGCCGGCCGACGGCGGCGAAGGGGCGGCCTCGGGCGCGGCGGACGGCGCAACGGCCGGCACGACGATGGAAGCCCTCATCCAGCGCCAGCTCGCCAACGCCGACAAGGCCCTGGGTGGCGCGCCCGCCGAACGCGGCGCGCGGCCCGTGGTGACGACCTACGACCTCACGCTGCTCAACGTCGAGACGCGCTTCGAGGTACCCAAGGTCATCGAAGCCCTGGCGCGGCGCGGGCACGGCACGCTGTGCTTCCACGGCCTGCCGGGCACGGGCAAGACGGCACTGGCCGAGCACATCGCGCAGTCGCTCGGTCGGCCGCTGATGATTCGCCAGACGAGCGACATCGCCAGCAAGTACGTCGGCGAGACCGAGCAGAACATGGCCCGCATGTTCGAGGAGGCCACCACCGAAGGCGCGGTGCTGCTGCTCGACGAGGCCGACAGCTTCCTGCGCAGCCGCCGCCTGGCCGAGCGGCACTACGAGGTGACCGAGGTCAACGAGATGCTGCAGGGCATGGAGCGATTCGCAGGCATTTTTATCTGCACCACCAACCTCTTCGAGGACCTGGACGAGGCGGCGCTGCGGCGCTTCACGTTCAAGATCCGCTTCCATCCGCTCAAGCCCGAGCAGCGCCAGCGCATGTTCGTGGGCGAGGCACTCGGTGGCGATGCGGCGCGGCTCACGGGCGAGCAGCGTGCGCGCCTGGCGGCGATGGACCTGCTGGTGCCGGGTGATTTCGCCGCCGTGCGGCGCCAGGTCGACATCCTCGGCGTGCCGTTCGAGCCCGACGAATTCCTGAGCCAGCTCGAGAGCGAGCACCGTGTCAAGCCCGAGGTGCGTCAGCGGCGCGGCATCGGCTTCGGCGGCGGGACGTCCTCGAAAGCGTGACCTAGCGCACGGCAGCTCAATCGCCGCTCCCAGCGGCCGATATGTCGCAGATGCAGGCGCTCTACGACATGCTGCCAACCTGGGCCTCCCAAGTCGGGGTCGGCCCCCTGTTGCTCGCGGGCATCGCGACCGGCGTGATCGTCGGCGCCGTCGGCCGGCTGCTGCTCGCGCGCCGTCGCAGGGGCAACGGCATGGAGTTGGATCGCCAGTCCGGCCGTGCGAAGTCCAGGACCGACAGCAAGCGCGACACACTGACGGGCCTCGTCACTCGCGCGGAGTTCGAGTCCACACTCGAGGAAGCCGCCTGGCAGGTCGACCACAAGAGCGCGCCCCCGATGGCCGTGCTCTACATCGGGCTGGACGACCTGCGCAGCATCAACGATGGCTTCGGCGTCAGGACCGGCGACGCACTGCTCGTGCAGGTGGCGCGGCGGCTGAGCAGGCTGCTGGGGGCAGACGGCGGCGCCGATACGCCGCATGTCGCGCGCGCCGGCGGCGAGGAGTTCGCGCTGCTGCTCAATGGCGACGAGGCGGCGGCCATCGGCATGGCGGCACGCGCGTGCGCGGCGCTCGCGCGGCCCTTCGAGGCGGAAGGGCAAGCGCTCGGATTGACCGTGTCCGTGGGCCTCGCCTGCTATCCGGCCCACGGTGCCTGGTCCCGCCTGCTCCCGCATGCGGCCGCGGCGATGCGCCATGTGCGGCAGGCGGGCGGCAACGGCCACGCTGTCTACGCGCCAGCCATGGCGGTGGACCTGCGCGAGCAGGCCCTGCTGTTGCAGGACCTTCGCCAAGCCGTCGAGCGCGGCGAGTTCAAGCTGCTGTACCAACCGAAGATCGACGCCGCGAGCTTGCAGATCACGGCCGCCGAGGCGCTGCTGCGCTGGGACCACCCGACGCGGGGGCTGGTGCCGCCGGCAGTGTTCATTCCGCTGGCCGAGCGGCACGGTCTGATGAGCTCCATCGGTCAGTGGGTGGTGGCCGAAGCCTGTCGCCAGGCAGCCGAGTGGCGCGAAAGCGGGTTGCGCATGCGCATCGCCATCAACATCTCGGGCCACCAGCTGCGGCACGACCGCTTCGTGGCGCAGCTCGAGGAGCAGGTACGGCGCTACGAGATCCCGCCCACGCGCCTCACCTGCGAGATCACCGAGTCGGTCGCGATGGAAGACACGGCACAGACGCGCATCGCCTTCCAGCGCCTGCGGCGGGCCGGCTTCCACGTGTCGATCGACGACTTCGGCACCGGCCACTCCAGCCTCGCTGTGCTGCGCCGTCTGCCGGCTGCCGAACTGAAGGTGGACCGCAGCTTCATCACCGACCTCGAAGTCTCGGAATCGGCCCGCTCGATCGTCGAAGCCGTACTGAGCGTCGCCCGGACCCTGGGCCTGCGCGTCGTCGCCGAAGGCGTCGAGACGGAAGCCCAGCGCGACATCCTCGTGCGCATGGGCTGCGACGAGTTGCAGGGCTACCTCTTCGCGCGGCCGATGAGTGCCGTGGCGCTCGCCCTGTGGGCCGAAGGCAGCGGCCCCGGCAGCGGCCAAGGCGGACCGGCCGCGGAGTTCCGGCCCTCGCTTTTCGACGCCACCAGGCCCGCGCCCATCCTGCCTTGACGTGGAGGCCTGTCGCGGGCGTGCACCCGGCTTCGGACAGGACGCGGCGTCGAACGCCACTGCGCGTACACACTCGGGTGGCAATTCGATGCAATCCGCCCGCATCCGATCTCCGGGATGCCTGTTGCGGAGTGCGATGATGCGGGTTGTCCCGCCCCCCGAGGCGGCCTGCCTCCGCCCGCATGTCATCCAGCCAGGTTTCCCTCGAGTCGTCCCTCTTGATGTGGGCGCTTTCGGCGCTCATCGTCTGGATGGCCGCGCACGTGATGCTCGGCTGGATGCGCCAGGCGCAGGAAGAATGGGAATGGGACTTCGGCCGCTGGCGGCAGGTGGCCATCGGCGGCGCGACCTTCGGCACGGCGCTTTCGGTCGCCATCCCGCTGGGTCTGGCA
>JAEUPE010000208.1 GCA_016790435.1 Rubrivivax sp.
GGTGAAGAGCGGCGAGCTGAAGGCGCCCATCGTCATCGGCCGCGACCACCTCGACAGCGGCAGCGTCGCCAGCCCCAACCGCGAGACCGAGGCCATGAAGGACGGCAGCGACGCGGTGAGCGACTGGCCGCTGCTCAACGCGCTGCTCAACACCGCCGGCGGCGCCACCTGGGTGAGCCTGCACCACGGCGGCGGCGTCGGCATGGGCTACTCGCAGCACAGCGGCGTGGTCATCGTCTGCGATGGCACCGACGAGGCCGCGAAGCGCATCGAGCGAGTGTTGTGGAACGACCCCGGCACCGGCGTCATGCGCCACGTCGACGCGGGCTACGACATCGCCGCCCAGTGCGCGCGCGAGCAGGGCCTCAATCTGCCGATGATGGGGCGCTGATGGCCGAGGTGACGCTCATGCTGCATCCCGGGCGCCTCACGCTCGAGGCCCTGCAGGCGCTTCACACCGGCGGCGTGCACCTGGCGCTCGACCCGGCCTCGGCGCCCGGCATCGCCGCCAGCGCCGCCGTGGTGCAGCGCGCGGCCGCCGGCGACGCGCCTGTGTATGGCGTCAACACCGGCTTCGGCAAGCTCGCCTCCACGCGCATCAGCAGCGAAGACCTTGCCACGCTGCAGTGGAACCTCATCCGCAGCCATAGCGTGGGCGTCGGCGAGCCGCTCGCGCCGGCCGTGGTGCGGCTGATGCTGGGCGTGAAGGCAGCGAGCCTCGCGCGCGGGCACTCGGGCGTGCGGCCGGTGGTCATCGACACGCTGATCGCCGCCTACAACGCGGGCCTCGTGCCCGTCGTGCCCAGCCAGGGCTCGGTGGGCGCCTCGGGCGACCTCGCGCCGCTGTCGCACATGACGCTGGCGTTGATGGGCGAGGGCGAGTTCCTCGTCGACGAGGCCGGCACGGCGCACCGCCGGCCGGCCGGCGACGTGCTGCGCGCGGCCGGCATTGCGCCGCTTCGGCTCGAGGCCAAGGAGGGCCTGGCGCTCATCAACGGCACGCAGACGAGCACGGCGCTGGCGCTGCACGCCTTCTTCACCTTCGAGCCCGTGCTCGAGGCGGCGCTCGTCGTGGGCGCGCTCACGGTCGACGCGGCGCGCGGCAGCGACGGCCCCTTCGACCCGCGCATCCACGCGCTGCGCGGGCAGCCGGGGCAGATCGACGTGGCGCAGTACTACCGCCAACTGCTCGCCGGCAGCGCCATCCGCGAGAGCCACCTCGAGGGCGATGACCGCGTGCAGGACCCGTACTGCCTGCGCTGCCAGCCGCAGGTGGTGGGCGCCTGCCTCGACCAGCTGCGCCATGCCGCCCTGGTGCTGCTGCGCGAGGCCAATGCCGTCACCGACAACCCGCTCGTCTTCAGCGAGGACGGGGCGATGATCTCGGGTGGCAACTTCCACGCCGAGCCCGTGGCACTCGCCTGCGACGCGATGGCCACCGCCATCGCCGAGGTCGGCGCCATCGCCGAGCGCCGCATCGCCATGCTCATCGATGCCGGCGTCTCGCGCCTGCCACCCTTCCTCACGCCCAACGCGGGGCTCAACAGCGGCTTCATGATCGCGCATGTCACCGCGGCATCGCTCGCCAGCGAGAACAAGAGCCTCGCGCACCCGGCCAGCGTCGACAGCCTGCCCACCAGCGCCAACCAGGAAGACCACGTGAGCATGGCCACGTTCGCCGCCCGCCGGTTGCAGCCGATGATCGCCAACGTGACGCACATCCTCGGCATCGAGTGGCTGGCGGCCGCGCAGGGCGTGGAGTTCCTGCGCCCGCTCGCGAGCTCGCCGCCACTGGAGGCCGCGCACGCGCTGCTGCGAGGCGGCTGCCCGGCGATGATGACCGACCGCTTTCTGGCGCCGGACATCGAACGCGCCTCGCGCCTGGTCGGCGACGGCTCGCTGGCGCGCATCCTGCGCACCCTGGCGGGCCTGCCGGTGCTCTGGCGCGTCGCCTGAACGAAGCGAAGGCCCGCGCGTGCAGCGATCAGCCGGGTTCCTGCGCCACCACGCGCACGGGCATCTCGTGCGCCGGCAGCAGGTCGGCGCCCTTGTCGTCGACGAAGCGCAGGCGCAGCCGGTAGTCGCCGACGCCGACGAACAGGTTCACCTGCGTCGCGCCGTTGGCGAGGTTGAAGTTCAGCGGCGCGCGGCCGCCGCCGACGACATCGAGCACGAAGTGCCCGGTCTTCGGTGCGCTGAGCCCCGCGGCACAGACGCCGAAGCCGTCCACGCCCAGCCGCACGTTGAAGGGGCTGGTCAGCAACTCGCCCGCCCGCACGTTGGTGAAGTGCAGCGGCGTCTCCGGCGGGCGCGGGCGCGACACCTCGTCCTCGTACCAGGCGGCGCAGGTGGCCTCGAAGCGCGCCGCGTCGATGCGCGGGCGCGGCACCTGGCTGCGCGAACCCTGCACCTGGATGGTGATTTCGCGGCTGTAGACAAAATGCGGCCGATGTTCGTGGTCGGCAAACAGCAGACGCAGCTTGTGGCGGCCGGGCGGCAGGTCGAGCAGCGCCTCGGTCTGGCCCTTGCCGAAGTGGCGGTGCGAGTCGTCGAACGGAATCTGCTGCTTCACGTCCAGCGGCAAGGCCTTGTTCACGAGCACGTGGTGGTGCCCCGTGCCGTCCTTGGCCACGCCGGCCGGCGCCACGCCCATGCCACGCACCGCAAACTGCACCAGCACGGGCGAGGCGACGCGGTAGCCATCGCGCAAATTGGCAAAGCTCACCTCGCGGGGCTCGCGCGTGTCCACCCGGGTGCGTTCGCGCGTGTAGGCGTGCCAGCAGCGCTGCTCCAGCTCGCCGGCGGGGAGCGCGGTCGCGGCTGCGGGGGCCGGCAGCATCCATGGCGCCAGAAGGCTAGCCGCCCAGAGCGCCCGGCGGACCGCTCCGGCACGGTTCTCGCAAGGTCGCATGCGTCCAGCCGCGCGCGCGCGGCCGGCTCGGAGGTTTGCCTCCATCGTTTTCCCTTCCCTGGCCCGTGGCACCGCAGGTCGCCGTCGGGCTGTTTCACCTCGTTACCCTCTGGAGAATAGCAATGAAGCTGTCGTTGTTGGCCGGTTTGGCCGCCCTCGCACTGGCCGGTGCCGCACAAGCGCAGGAGACCAAGGTAGGAATTGGCATCTCAGGCTGGACGGGCTTCGCCCCGCTCACCCTGGCCAAGGAGGCCGGCATCTTCAAGAAGAACGGCCTGGACGTGTCGATCAAGAAGATTCCGCAGAAGGACCGCCACCTCGCCATCGCCAGCGGCGACATCCAGTGCGCCGCCACGACGGTGGAGACCTGGGTGGTGTGGAACGCCAACGGCGTGGCCACGACGCAGATCTTCCAGCTCGACAAGAGCTATGGCGCCGACGGCATGGTCGTGAAGCCCCACATCGCGAAGATCACCGACTTGAAGGGCAAGACGGTGGCCGCTGATGCGCCCGGCACGGCGGGCTACTTCGGCCTGGCCTGGATCCTGAAGAAGAACGGCATGAGCGTGAAGGACGTGAAGGTCGTCAACATGGGCCCGCAGCCGGCCGCCAACGCCATGATCGCCGGCACCGACGGCATCGACGCCGCGATGACCTACGAGCCTTACCTCGGCGCCGTGCGCGCCAAGCCCGAGGCCGGCAAGATCATCGCCACGACGCTGGACTACCCGATGGTGATGGACACCTTCGGCTGCACGCCCAAGTTCCTGGCCGAGAACCCGAAGGCGGCCAAGGCGCTGGCCGACAGCTACTTCGAGGCCGTGGAGATGATCGGCAAGGATCCGAAGAAGAGCTTCGAGATCATGGGCGCCGACGTCAAGCAGAGCGGCGAGGCCTTCGAGAAGAGCCAGGCCTACCTGCGCTGGCAGGGCCGCGAGGCGAACCAGAAGTTCTTCGCCGGCGAGCACGCTGCGTTCAGCAAGGAGGCGGCCGACCTGCTGCTGGAGATCGGCATCATCAAGGCCATCCCCGACCTGTCCAAGCTGGCCGACACGCGCTTCCTGAAGTGAAGCCGCTGGTGCCGGTGTCGCCGGGCGCCCGCGTGGCGCTCGGCATCTCGTTCTTCGTCGTCTTCGTGGCGTTGTGGAGTCTGGCCACGTTCGGCGGCTTCGTGCAGAAGACCTTCCTGGCCGACCCGTTCTCGATGCTGCAGGGCGGCTGGACGCTGCTGACGAAGATGGGCTTCGCCGAGGACATCGGCATGACGGTCTTCCGCGTCGTCGGCGGCTTCGTCATCGCGGCCGTCCTCGCGGTACCGCTCGGCGTGGCGATGGGCGCGTACAAGCCGGTGGAGGCCTTCTTCGAGCCCTTCATCAGCTTCGCGCGCTACCTGCCGGCGAGTGCCTTCATCCCGCTGCTCATCCTGTGGGCGGGCATCGGCGAGGCGCAGAAGCTCGCCGTCATCTTCATCGGCAGCTTCTTCTCGCTGGTGCTGATGATCAGCGTGACGGTGGGCAACACGCGGCGCGACCTGGTGGAGGCGGCCTACACGCTCGGCGTGAAGGACGCGTCGCTGATTCGCCGCGTGCTCATCCCCGGTGCTGCACCCGAGATCGCCGAACAGCTGCGCATGGTGCTCGGCTGGGCCTGGACCTACGTGATCGTGGCCGAGCTGATCGGCGCCAGCAGCGGCATCGGCCACATGATCACCGACAGCCAGGCGCTGCTGGCTACCGACCAGATCATCTTCGGCATCATCGTCATCGGCCTCATCGGGCTGGCAAGCGACCTCGCGTTCAAGGCTGCCAACCGGGGCCTCTTCCCCTGGGCGCAGCTCGGGCGCTGAAAGGGAACCACTGGCATGCCCGGCATCCTCTCCATCCGCGGCGTCGAACGCCGCTTCGACAAGACGCTGGCGCTGCAGGCCACCGACCTGGACGTGGCCGAGAACGACTTCATCACCATCCTCGGCCCCAGCGGCTGCGGCAAGAGCACGCTGCTGCGCATCGTCGCGGGCCTCGACACGCAAACCGCCGGCGAGGTGCTGCTCGACGGCCGGCGCATCACCGGCCCGGGCGCCGACCGCGGCATGGTCTTCCAGAGCTACACGCTCTTTCCGTGGCTCACGGTGCTCGACAACGTCTGCTTCGGCCTGGCCGAGCGCGGGCTGCCGCGGGCCCAGCAGCTCGAGGTGGCGCACGGCTTCCTGGCCCAGGTCGGCCTGAAGGGCTTCGACAAGCACTACCCCAAGCAACTCTCGGGCGGCATGCAGCAGCGCACGGCCATCGCCCGCGCCCTCGCCAACGACCCGCGCATGCTGCTCATGGACGAGCCCTTCGGCGCGCTCGACCACCAGACGCGCGAGCTGATGCAGGAGCTGCTGCTCGGAATCTGGGAGGCGCAGAAGAAGACCGTGCTCTTCGTCACCCACGACATCGACGAGGCCGTCTTCATGGGCAGCCGCGTCGTCGTCATGAGCGCGCGCCCGGGTCGCATCAAGCTCGATCGCGTGGTGCCCTTGGCGCACCCGCGGCACTACAGCGTCAAGACCTCAGCCGAGTTCGTGCAACTGAAGGCGGAGCTGACGGAGCAGGTGCGGGTCGAGGTGCGGGCGGCGCAGGAGGCGCAGCAGGCGAACGCGGCGGCGGCCTGACGGGCCGCGGCCGCAACGAGGGGGAGAGCCAGAACCCGAGTCTGGCCCCGGCGGCGCTGCGGCCTGTTGGCCTTGGGTCGCGCCTCAGCCTGCGGCCTGCCCCGCCAGGCGAAAGGCGGCCACCACTTCGTTGAGCTGTCCCGCCTGCCGGCGCAGGTCCGCCGCCGCCGCCGCCGACTGCTCGACCAGCGCCGCGTTCTGCTGCGTCATCGTGTCCAGCTCGCAGACCGCATCGCTGACCTGCCCGATGCCCTGGCTTTGCTCCCGTGTCGCGTGCGTGATCTCGCCAATGATCGAAGACACCCGCCGCACGCTGGCGACAATTTCTTCCATCGTGGTGCCCGCGTCGCTGGCCAGGCGCGAGCCCTCGTCGACCCGTTCGACGTTGCTGCCGATGAGCGACTTGATCTCGCGCGCCGCTTCGGCGCTGCGCTGCGCGAGGCCGCGCACTTCGCTGGCAACGACGGCGAAGCCGCGCCCCTGCTCGCCGGCGCGGGCCGCTTCCACCGCCGCGTTCAGGGCCAGGATGTTGGTCTGGAAGGCAATGCTGTCGATGACGCCGATGATGTCGCCGATGCGCCGGCTGCTGGCCTGGATCTGGCCCATCGTGCCCACCACCCGTTGCACGACTTCGCCACCGCGCTCGGCCGCGCCGGCCGCGGCGACCATGAGCTCGTTGGCCGAGTCCGCCGAGGCGGCTGCCTGATTCACGCTGCCGGTGAGCTGCGTCATCGAGCTGCTGGCCAGTTGCAGCCGGCCTGCCGTGGTTTCCGTGCGCTGGCTCAGGTCGGTGTTGCCGGCCGCGATCTGCGTCGACGACGACGAAAGCAGGCTCGAAGCGTCGCGCACCGAACCGATCATGCGGCCGAGCCCTTGCACCATGCCCGCCATGACGCCGATCAGGCTATGTGCCTGCGGCGGGGCGGGGATCGGGCTCAGGTCGCCCGCGCCGACGCGTGCGAGCAAGGCGGTTGCCTCCTCCAGTTCGCCGCCGAGGCGGCGCTCGAGGTGACGGCGCGCCAGTGCCCCGCACACCAGCACGAGCACGGAGATGCCGGCGGCCGCGACCAGAGATGCGATCGTTGCCAGCCGCACGCGCTCCGCTGCGACCGCGCCGGCCTGGGTGAGGGCCTGGTCCATCGGTACCAGGGCCGCGGACGCGTCGGCGTTGAGCTTTCCATAGGCGACGAGCGAGTCGTCGTCGTCGACGGCCACTTTCGGTCGCTTCAGAAACGCATCCAGGCTCTGTTCCGCCTGCGCCAAACGGGCCCGCAGGTCCTGGCTCATCGTGCTGGCGGCATCAGCCTCACGCAGCGTGGTGGCCATCTCGGCGCGGGCCGCATCGGCCGCCAAGCGGGCGGTCGACGAGCCGCTGGAGAGCAGCAGGTCCGCGGCGTTGCGCAGGCTGGCCTGGAAGGTGTCGTGCACGCGTTCGAGGCTGCGCACCTCGCCTTCGATGGCCTGGGCGTGCAGGAGCGCACCGCCGCCCGCGAGGCCCGACAGCAGGCACAGCGCGGCGGCCATGCCGAAGCACAGGCGAAGGAAGTTTCGGGTTCTCATAGCGGGTGTCCGGTTTGCCGACGCCGAGTCATCGCTCCACCGGCAGGCCGCGGGTTTCCCACTCGGCGAAGCCGCTGCGCATGTACATCACATTCGTGTAGCCGGCTTTCACGGCCAACACGGCGGCCTTGTAGGACTTCCAGCCCGTCGGCCCGTCGCTGTAGAACACGATGCGAGCCTTCTTGTCGGCGGGCAGCTTGTCGAGCGGAAAGGCGTCCTGGCTCGCGTCGAAGCTCGCGCTCGGCTCGCTCTTTTCCTTGTAGGCGACGATCACCGCGCCGGGAATGCGGCCCTTGCCGAAGTTGACCGGGCTGCGTGTGTCGATGAAGGTGGCCGCCTTGCTGGCGGCGAGCGCCTTGCCTTCGTCGACGCTGATCACCTTGGCGCCGGCGATGGCGGTGGGTGTCTCGGGTTTGCTGGCCAGCGCGGGTGCGGCGCTCAGGCCCAGCGTGCAGGCGAGCAAGGTGGCGAGGAGGGTCTTCATGGTGTCTCGAGGCTCTTTGGAGATTGGGTTGCAACGAAGAGAAATGCGAGCGGGATGCCCGCATGCCGATCGCACAGGGATGCTGGCGATCTATCGGTTCGTCATTTCGATGACTTGATGGCTGAAGGGAAGCCATTTCTGATGCGTTGAGCCTCTGACCGGCTCACCCAAGCCGAACGGTTGGGCTTGTTCCTGGACGCTCGTCGTGCTGCCGGCGTCACCGAGGGGAGGACCTGACGCAGCCACCGGCCTCGGCTGCGGTCTTGCCGATCGCGCGTAAACCCTCTCCCGAAGGTCGCGACACGGCAACACCACGCCGTTGTCAGTTCTCACCCGGCTGCCTACACTGCCCGAGCCGCATCGAAGAAGCCTGAGCCCCGAGCCAAGCCATGCCGGCCACCCCGCACGAAGAAGGCGGGGTCGCGACACAGCAGCCCTGAGACCTCGCGGTTCGACATAGCGGCAGGTTGGGTCCTACACGAATGAGGAGACATATGAGCAGAGTTCTCAAACTCGGCGCGGCCGTGGCCGCCGCCGCATGGCTTGCCTTTGCCGGCACATCCGCCACGGCGCAGACACGCGTCAAGCTCGAGCCGGTGGCTCGCGGCATCAACACGCCGCTGGCCATGGTGCAGCCGCCCGGCGACGCGCGCATGTTCATCGTCGAGCAGAACGGGCGCATCAAGATCCTCGAGGGCGGGCAGCTGAAGCCGACCCCCTTCCTCGACGTGCGCAGCAAGATCAAGACGCTGTTCCACGACTTCGACGAGCGCGGCCTGCTCGGCCTCGCCTTCCACCCGAAGTTCAAGGACAACGGCAAGTTCTACGTCACCTACAGCGCCCATCTCGACTACCAGAGCGACCTCGGCCAGATGCTGTGGTACGACCACAGCAACGTGGTCGAGGAGTACACGGTGTCGTCGACCGACCGCAACGTCGCCGACCCGAGCTCGGCGCGCCGCATCCTCTCGACCGCGTGGCCGCAGTTCAACCACAACGGCCACTGGATCGGCTTCGGCCCCGACGGCATGCTGTACATCAGCCTGGGCGACGGCGGCTACGCCAACGACTGGGGAATCGGCCACAACGTCACCATCGGCAACGGCCAGGACCTGACCACCAACCTGGGCAAGATCCTGCGCATCGACGTCGACAAGCGCACGGGCAACAAGCCCTACGGCATCCCGCCGGACAACCCGTTCGTCGGCAACCGCAACGCCAACCCCGAGATCTGGGCCTATGGCGTGCGCAACCCGTGGCGCTGCAGCTTCGACATGGGCAGCCAGGCCGTGGAGCTCTACTGCGGCGACGTGCAGCAGAACAGCTACGAGACCGTCAAGCTCATCGGCAAGGGCCAGAACATGGGCTGGCGCCGGGTCGAGGGCAACATGCGCTGCTTCGACTACACCAAGCCCGACGACCACCCGGCCACGTGCGACAAGAGCGGCATCACGCCGGCCATCATCGAATACAACAACTGCACGGCCAAGCCGCAGGGCTGCATGGGCATCTCGGTGACCGGTGGCTACGTCTATCGCGGCACCAACGCAGCGTGGCGCGGCAAGTACTTCTTCGGCGACTGGAGCAAGGGCTTCGCCGAGATGGACGGGCAGCTCTTCGTCGGCACCAAGGGCGGCGACGGCAAGTGGTCGATGGAGAAGGTCGAGGTGACCAACATGCAGGGCAAGCTGCCCTACGTGCTGGCCTTCGCGCAGGACGCGGCGGGCGAGGTCTATGTGCTGACCTCCGTGACCACCGGCCCGAATGGCTCGCTGGACACGATCTACAGGATCGTTCCCTGAAGCAGTGAGCGGCCGCCCGAGGCCGGGCGGCGTGGCGTTCGCCACCGTGGTGTCGGCACCGCGGTGGCGGTTTCGTTCTTGGGCGGCGACCGACAGCGACGCCGCGACCCTGGAGCCGATGCATGCCGATCCGATTCCCTCGTGCGATCCAGCGCGCGGCCCTGATGGCCGCCGCTTTGTTGACTGCAGCCGGCCCGTTGGCCCAGGCGCAGACGCCCCCGGCGGCCGAGCCCGACGAGCCGGTGCCCGCCTTCTCGGCCGAGTTCCT
>JAEUPE010000218.1 GCA_016790435.1 Rubrivivax sp.
ATCGACGAGGCCGAACGGCCCCACCTCCACGCAACGCAGCGCCGATTGACGGGCCGCGCCGGCCGCCTCGCTGGCGGCGGCCGGCGGCAGGATGCGCACCGCCTCGGGGTGGACCTGGCTCGTCAGCCGCGCCGGCTCACGGTCGGCCTGCCCCGGCGCATGCAGCGCCGGTTCGAGCCAGCCCTGCGACCAGGCGAAGACCAAGCCATTGGCCAGCACGAGGAGCAACAGCAGCGTGCGCAGCATCAGGCGTTCCTGCTGCCATCTTGAGGTGACTTCGCCGCGGAGGCCATCGTGGCAGCGTCTTCGGCGGCACTCTCGGTGGCGTCCTCGGCGGCACGCGCATGGCGGACGCTCACCTCGCCACTCACGATGCGCTGCCGCTCACCGCCCACGCGCAGCACCAGTGCCCCTTGCCCATCCACGCCTTCGGCCACGCCGGCCGCGGCGTGCGCGAGCGTCGTCGTCACCTCCCGGCCCCGCAGCAGGTCGCGCGCCGCGTAGCGCGCGAGCAGCGGCGCAAAGCCGTCGCGCTCGAAGGCGAGCAGTGCCCGCACGAGCGGCGGCGCGACGCGCGCCAGCACGGCCGGCGCCGTGGCCAGCGGGTCCAGCGAACGCAGGCAGGCGTGGCCCGCCGCCAGCCCGTCGGCGAGCGATGGTGGCAGCGGCTCCACGTTGAGGCCGATGCCCACCACGCACAGGCGCCGCCGGCCCACGCTCACCGTCTCGACAAGGATGCCGCCCAGCTTGGCGCCGCCGACAGATTCGGCCCCCGCGCCGGCCGCGCTCGCGCGCTCGCCGCCGCCGGTCGCCGGCACGAGCCAGAGGTCGTTGGGCCACTTGAGCGCGATGCGCGGCGGAGCGCCCTCGATCCGTCCTTCGGGCGGGTCCAGCGCGTCGGCCACGGCGAGGCCGATCGCCAGCGACAGGCCCGACCAGTCGCGCGGGGCCAGCGGCACCGCGAGCGAGAAGGTGAGCGAGGTGCCGGGTGCCGCCAGCCAGCTGCGGCCCAGGCGTCCTCGGCCGCGCGTCTGCTGCTCGGCGACGAGCAGGCAGGGGTCGGCATCGCCGCCACGGCGGCCGTGCGGTGTGAAGTCCTGGCCCAGCCGGGCCCCTGCACGCGCCCCGGAACGCGCCCCGGCCACCTCGGGCGGTCCGAGCTCGCCAGGCAACGTCACCGGCGCGTCCGGGTCCCCGCCCGCGTGGCGGGCACGCTCGATCAGCGTGCTGTTGGTGGATTCGCAGCGCGCCACCACCTCGACGGAGACGTGCGGCAGCAGCGGCACGAGCTGCTGCCACAGCGCCTCGGCTTCCCAGCGCAGTTGGGTGGACGAGCCGGTGGGCATGGCGGGATGGGGCTCGGGCGCGGCCGCGCTGAAGGCTGGCGCGGCGGCGCTCAGCGCTTGGGCGCCAGCATCGTGCCGCGGCAGCGCGGGCTGCCGCAGCGGCACTCGTACTGCTTCTTCAGCTTCGGCGTGTAGCGCTCGTCGATGATGAGGCCATAGTCGTAGAAGAGCTCCTCGCCGGCGGCGATGTCGCGCTTCGCATCGATGAAGACGCGCCCTTCTTCCTGCTCGGCCTGGCAGTTGGGGCGGCAGGCATGGTTGATCCAGCGCGCCGCGTTGCCGCCCACGGCGGCGTCGATGACGTGGTCGTCGTCGATGTGGAAGAAGAAGGTGTGGTTCGGGTCCGTCGGGTCGTGCGGGTGGCGCGACAGGGCCACGGGCCAGGTGACGACCTCGCCGACATACTCGATCAGGCGCGTGCCCTTGGCGATGGGCACGAGGGCGAAGACGCCCTTGCCGTGCACGCCGCTGCGGCGAACCTGGATGCGCCGGCCGCCGCCGGCCACCGCCTTGCGCGCCGGCGAGCGCGCCGGAGGGGACTTCTTTTTCATTGGATACATTGAGAGTGTGCGCGCGTGCGCGTGCGTGCGTGCGCGCGAGAGGCGGCATTGTAGGCATGCCCCTCCTGCGTACCGGGTGACCCGTGCAGCCGATGCCGGCACCACTGAAGATCGATCGAGCCCACAGAGACCTGACAGACGAGATCCATGAGCAAGACCCTCATCATTGCCGAGAAGCCCAGCGTCGCGCAGGACATCGTGCGTGCGCTCACCCCCGTGTCGGGCAAGTTCGAGAAGCACGCCGACCATTTCGAGAACGACAGCACCCTGGTCACGTCCGCGGTCGGCCACCTGGTGGAGATCAAGGCCCCGGAGGACTACGAGGTCAAGCGCGGCAAATGGAGCTTCGCCCATCTGCCCGTGGTGCCGCCGCACTTCGACCTCGCGCCCATCGACAAGGCCAAGACGCGGCTGAACGCCGTCGTCAAGCTCGTCAAACGCAAGGACGTGACGGCCCTCGTCAATGCCTGCGACGCCGGACGCGAGGGCGAGCTGATCTTCCGTCTCATCGTGCAGTACGCGGACGGCGCGAAGAAGGCGCTCGACAAACCCGTCAAGCGCCTTTGGCTGCAGAGCATGACGCCGCAGGCCATCCGCGACGGCTTCGACCAGTTGCGCAGCAACGAGGAGATGCTGGGCCTGGCCGATGCCGCGCGCAGCCGCAGCGAGGCCGACTGGCTGGTCGGCATCAACGGCACGCGCGCGATGACCGCCTTCAACTCGCGCGACGGCGGCTTCTTCCTCACCACCGTGGGGCGCGTGCAGACGCCCACGCTCTCCATCGTCGTCGAGCGCGAGGAGAAGATCCGCCGCCACGTGCCGCGCGACTACTGGGAGGTGAAGGCGCAGTTCGTCGCCAACGCCGGCAGCTACGAAGGCAAGTGGTTCGACCCGAAGTGGAAGCGGAACCCCGACGACGTCGAGTTGCGCGCCGACCGCATGTGGGACGCAGCGTCGGCGTTGGCCATCGCCGACGCCGTGCGCGGCAAGCCCGCCGACGTCACCGACGAGGCCAAGCCGAGCACGCAGGCGAGCCCGCTGCTGTACGACCTGACGACGCTGCAGCGCGAGGCCAATGGCCGCTTCGGCTTCTCGGCCAAGACGACGCTGTCGCTGGCGCAGACGCTGTACGAGAAGTACAAGCTCATCACCTACCCCCGCACCGACAGCCGTGCCCTGCCCGAGGACTATCTCGCGACGGTGAAGAACACCGTGAAGATGCTCGGCGCCGAGGAGCTGCCCGGCCCGATGCGCGCGCTATCCGCGCACGCCAAGAAGGCGCTCAAGGAGGGCTACGTCAAGCCGAGCAAGCGCGTCTTCGACAACACCAAGGTCTCGGACCACTTCGCCATCATCCCGACGCTGCAGCCGCCGGGCACGCTCGGCGAGATCGAGGCCAAGCTGTACGACATGATCGTCAAGCGCTTCCTCGCGGTCTTCTACCCGAGCGCCGAGTACATGGTCACCACGCGCACGAGCCGGGTGGCCACCGAATCGGGCACGCACCACTTCCAGACCAACGGCAAGGTGCTCGTCAACCCGGGCTGGCTGGCGGTGTACGGCAAGGAAGCGCAGGACGAGGACGCCAACCTCGTGGCCGTGGCCGAGGGCGAGAAGGTGAAGACGGCCGACGCCGACGCCATCGGCCTGAAGACGCGCCCGCCGGCCCGCTACAACGAGGCGACGCTGCTCTCGGCGATGGAGGGCGCCGGCAAGCTCATCGACGACGAGGAGCTGCGCGACGCGATGCGCGAGAAGGGCCTGGGCACGCCGGCCACGCGCGCCGCCATCATCGAAGGCCTGCTCAACGAGAAGTACATGCACCGCGACGGGCGCGAGCTCGTGCCCACAGCCAAGGCCTTCCAGCTGATGACGCTGCTGCGGGGCCTGCAGGTGGAGGACCTGACCAAGCCCGAGCTCACAGGCGACTGGGAGTTCAAGCTCGCCGAGATGGAGCACGGGCGGCTCAAGCGCGAGGCCTTCATGGCCGAGATCGCGAAGATGGCCGAGCGCATCGTCAAGAAGGCCAAGGAGTACGACCGCGACACCATCCCCGGCGACTACGTGACGCTGGCGACGCCCTGCCCCAAGTGCGGCGGCGTCGTGAAGGAGAACTACCGCCGCTTCGCCTGCACCGGTGCGGATGGCGCGCAGGAGGGCTGCGGCTTCTCCATCACCAAGATCCCCTCGGGCCGCGCCTTCGAGCTCGCGGAGGCCGAGACCTTCCTGCGCGACAAGCGCATCGGCCCGCTGGAGGGCTTCCGCTCGAAGAAGGGCTTCCCGTTCAGCGCCGAGCTGAAGCTCGTCTTCGACGACGAGATCGGCAACTGGCGCCTGGAGTTCGACTTCGGCGAGGACGAGCGTCAGGCCGCCGCCGACGGCGAGCCGGTGGACTTCTCGAGCCAGACCTCGCTCGGCCCCTGCCCCAAATGCAAGGGCCACGTCTACGAATTCGGGACCAACTACGTCTGCGAGCACAGCGTGGGCGCGCACCAGACCTGCGACTTCAAGACCGGCAAGATCATCCTGCAGCAGCCCGTCTCGCACGAGGAGGTGCACAAGCTGCTGGCCACCGGCAAGACGAGCCTGCTGGAGGGCTTTGTCTCCAATCGCACGCGCCGCTCGTTCAAGGCCTACCTCGCTTTCGATGCGAAGGAGGGCAAGGTCGGCTTCGAGTTCGAGCCGCGCGGCGAGAAGGGCGCGCGGGGGGCGAAGGGCAGTGCCAAGACGGCCGCCGCTCCCGAGGCCGAAGGGCCGGCCGAGAAGACGGCGCCGGCCAAGAAGGCGCCGGCGAAGAAGACGCGGCGCTGAGCACCGGCGGGCCCGGGTGCCCGCCCGGCAGGATCGGAAGCAGACGCCGAAGCGAAGCCCGATGTGGCATTGCATCGTGGCCGCCGTGACGGCTCGCAACACTCCGCTCGCACGATGACCCTGGCCATCTTCTACAAACTGCTCGCGATCTTCCTCACCGTGGGCCTGGGCTACCTCGCGGCGCGGCTGCGCTGGTTCGGCGAAGCCACGGCGGCCGAGGCGCGACTGCTGAGCAACCTGGCGATGAACGTCTTCGTCGCCGCGTTGCTCTTTCGCACCGCGGCGCGCATCGACTTCTCCCGCCTGCCGTGGCCGGTGCTGATGGCCTACTTCCTGCCGGCGCTGGCACTGGTGCTGGTGATCAGCGCCTGGCACCGCCGCGGCAGCGGGCGCGAAGGCGCGGCGCCGCCGACGGCCCAGGGCTCGCCGGCCATCCCGGCCACACGATCCGTCGCTGCCACCTACGGCAACGCCGTGCAGCTGGGCATCCCGATGGCGGCGGCCCTGTTCGGCGAAGCCGGCCTCGCCATCCACATCACGATGGTCGGCGTGCACGGGGTGATGCTGCTCACGCTGCCCACGGCATTGGCCGAGCTTGCGATGGCCCACGCCCATGCGCAGCAGCATGGCGCGGCGCCGCTGTCGAAGGTGTTGCTGACGACCGTGCGCAACACGCTGCTGCACCCGGTGGTGCTGCCGATCGTCGCCGGGCTGCTGTGGAACCTCACGGGCTTCGGCCTGCACCCCGTGCTGGACGAGGCACTGATGCTGCTCGGCAGCGCGGTGGTGCCGGTGTGCCTGGTGTTGATCGGCATCACGCTCAAGGCGCAGGGCCTCGGCGGCCGCATCGGGGAAGCGGTGCGTGCGGTGCTGCCGGTATGCCTCGTGAAGCTCGTGCTGATGCCGGCGCTCATCCTCGTCGTCGCGCACTGGGGCTTCGGGCTTTCGGGCGTGCCGCTCGCGGTGGTGGTGATGATGGCGGCGCTGCCCGTGGGCAGCAACGCACTGATGTTCGCGCAGCGCTACCAGGTGCTCGAGGCCGAGGCCACGGCCAGCATCGTCATCTCGACACTGGCCTTCGTGATCACGGCGTCGGGCTGGCTTGCCGTGCTGGCCTGGATGGCCGCCTGAACTGAGTCACGATGCGCGCAAGATGCGCACCTTGCCTGAACCGGAGGCCCCATGAACCACCCTGCCCGCATTCTCACGATCGCCTTCGTGCTCGCCCTGCTCGGCCTGGGGGCCTGGCATTGGCGCGACGCCTGGTGGCCCGCCCGCGCGCCCGCACCGGTGGCCGGGCCCGTGGTGGTGGCCCCTGCGGCCCCCGCAGCGCCTGCGCCGGCCGCGTCGCAGCCGGCCGTGCGGCATCCGATTGACGCGGTCGCAGGCGCCGAGGCGCCCGAGCCCGCCCCGTCCGCACCGGCCACGCCGCCCACGGTGGAGAACGCGCTGGCACGCCTGTTCGGCCAGGAGCTGCTCGCCACGATGTTCCAGACCGACGGCTTCGCGCAGCGGGTCGTCGCGACGGTGGACAACCTCGGGCGCGAGAAGGCGCCGGCGCGGCTGTGGCCGCTGCACCCACCGGCCGGGCGCTTCACGGCCCACAAGCAGGGCGAAGGTGGGGCAGAGGTCATCGCGGCCGACAACTTCGTTCGTTACTCTCGCCACCTGACGCTGGTCGAGCAGGTGGATCTCGCCCGGGTCGTGGCACTGTACAAGCGCTTCTATCCGCAGTTCCAGCAGGCCTACGAGGAACTGGGCTACCCGGGCCGGCACTTCAACGACCGCGTCGTCGAGGTCATCGACCTGCTGCTCGCCACGCCCGAGGCGCGCGAGCCGGTGCCGGTGCGCCTGCCCGTCATCCAGGGCCCGATGCAGCCGCAGCGGCCGTGGCTGCTCTACGAGTTCGCCGAGCCCGAGCGGCAGGCGATGGCGGCGGGGCCGCAGCTGATGATGCGCATGGGCCCGGAGAACCAGCGGCGCCTGAAGGTGCGGCTGATGGCGCTGCGCAAGTTGCTGACGCGCACGTAGCGGCCTACCGCGCGCGCGCCTGGCGCACGGCACGTTCCCACTCGGTCATGCGCTCGGCCGCGCGTTCACGCGGCAGCGTCGGCACGAAGCGGCGCTCTTCGCCCCACTGCGCCGCGAGCTGGTCCAGGTTGCCGTACACACCCGTAGCCAGCCCCGCGAGATAGGCGGCGCCAAGCGCCGTCGTCTCCGTCACCTTGGGCCGCACCACCGGGATGCCGAGCAGGTCGGCCTGGAACTGCATGAGCAGGTCGTTCACCGAAGCGCCGCCGTCGACGCGCAGCTCCGTGGGCGCGGCGCCGCCGGCGGCCACCGCATCCTTGGCCATTGCCTGCAGCAGCGCCGCGCTCTGGAAGGCGATGCTCTCCAGCGAGGCGCGCGCGATGTGCGCCACCGTGCTGCCGCGCGTGAGGCCGACGATGGCGCCGCGCGCCTCCGCGTCCCAGTAGGGCGCGCCGAGCCCGGCGAAGGCGGGCACGACGATGACGCCGCCGCTGTCGGGCACGCTCTCGGCCAGCGCCTGCACGGCGCCGCTGCCCTCGATGGCACGCAGTCCGTCGCGCAGCCATTGCACGACGGCGCCGCCGATGAAGACGCTGCCTTCGAGCGCGTACTCCGGCACGCGCCGCGTCTGCGCCGCCGCCGTGGTGATGAGCCCGTTGGCACTCTTCTCGAAGCGCTCGCCGGTGTGCATGAGCATGAAGCAGCCAGTGCCATAGGTGTTCTTCGCCAGCCCCGCCTTGAAGCAGGCCTGACCGAAGAGCGCCGCCTGCTGGTCGCCGGCGATGCCTGCGACGAGGATGGGCGCGCCGAAGAGCGTCGTCTCGCCCACCACGTGCGCCGAGGGCACCACCTGCGGCAGCAGGCTGTCGGGGATGTGCAGGGCCTTGGTGAGGCCGTGGTCCCAGCGGTTGTGGCGGATGTCGAAGAGCATGGTGCGCGCGGCGTTGCTCACGTCCGTGGCATGCACGCGGCCCTCGGTCAGCTTCCACAGCAGCCAGCTGTCCACCGTGCCGAAGGCGAGCTCGCCCTTCGCGGCGGCGATGTGCGCGCCGCTCACGTGGTCGAGCAGCCAGCGCAGCTTGGTGCCGCTGAAGTAGGGGTCGATGACCAGGCCGGTGGTCTCGCGCACGGTCTCGGCGAATCCCTCCTGTGCGCGCAGCTGTGCGCACAGCGGCTCGGTGCGCCGGTCCTGCCAGACGATGGCGTTGTGCACCGGCTTGCCGGTCGTGCGGTTCCACAGCACCGTGGTCTCGCGCTGGTTGGTGATGCCGATGCCGGCGATGTCGCCCGCCTGCAGGCCCGCCTTGTGCAGCGCCTCGCGGGCCACGGCGAGCTGCGAGGTCCAGATCTCCTCGGGGTCGTGCTCCACCCAGCCCGGCTGCGGGAAGATCTGGCGGAACTCGCGCTGCGCCGAAGCGACGATGCGCCCGCTCGCATGGAAGACGATGGCGCGCGAACTCGAAGTGCCCTGGTCCAGGGCGAGCAGGTGTTCCATCAGCAAGGCTCCGGCGTCATCGGGATCATCGGCGTTCGTGGCTCTGGTCGCTTCCCCGCAGCCACCTCAAGGGTCGGCCACGACGCAGCGCACATCGGCCTCGGCGAGCAGCGCGGCGTAGGGCTCCGGCGGCGGCGCGTCGGTGAAGAGCGTGTCGATCTGCGCCAGCCGCGCCACCTCCACCATGGCCGGCCGGTTGAACTTGCTGTGGTCGGCGGCCAGCCACACACTGCGCGACTGCTCGATGATGGCGCGCGCCACCGTCACCTCGCGGTAGTCGTAGTCGCGCAGCGTGCCGTCGCTCTCGATGCCCGAGATGCCGATGAGCCCGATGTCGACCTTGAACTGGCGGATGAATTCGACCGCCGCCTCGCCGACGATGCCGCGGTCGCGCACGCGCACGAGGCCACCGGCGACGATGAGCTCGCAATCGGCGCTGTCGGAGAGGATCGCGGCCACGTTCAGGTTGTTGGTGATGACGCGCAGGCCCTTCTTGCCGACGAGCTCGCGCGCAATGGCCTCGGTGGTGGTGCCGATATTGACGATGAGCGAGCAGCCGTCGGGCACCTGCGCCGCCACGGCGCGCGCGATGCGGCGCTTGGCCGCCTCGTTGAGGTGCTGGCGCTGGCGGTAGGCGATGTTCTCGGTGGTGGAGCCAGGCAGGCGCACGCCGCCGTGGAAGCGCGCCAGCAGCCCCGCCTGGGCCAGCAGGGCTACGTCGCGCCGCACCGTCTGCAGCGTGACGCCGAAACGTTCGGCCAGCGCCTCGACCGAGACCGCACCCTGCTCGCGCACGGCGCCCTGCATGTCGGCCGGGCGGGGGGTGGGGCTGAAGACGGGTGGGGCCAAGTGGCTGGTCCATGGCCGACGCGATGGGCGCGGCGCCGGTGCGAAGCCAGCGTAGCCGATGC
>JAEUPE010000235.1 GCA_016790435.1 Rubrivivax sp.
CGACGTCGTCGTCTCGATCGAGGCCATGATCGCCGAGATCGACAAGAAGCTCTCGGAGCAGGTGAACGCCATCCTGCACCACGCCGACTTCCAGCAGCTCGAGAGCGCCTGGCGCGGCCTGCACTACCTCGTCAACAACACGGAAACCGACGAGATGCTCAAGATCAAGGTCTTGAACATCTCCAAGGCCGACCTGGGCAAGACGTTGAAGCGCTTCAAGGGCACGGCGTGGGACCAGAGCCCGATCTTCAAGAAGGTCTACACGGAGGAGTACGACCAGTTCGGCGGCCACCCCTTCGGCAGCCTGGTCGGCGACTACTACTTCGACCACTCGGCGCCCGACGTCGAGATCCTGGGCGAGATGAGCAAGATCGCCGCCGCCTCGCACGCGCCCTTCATCAGCGCCGCTGCACCCACGGCCATGCAGATGGGTTCGTGGCAGGAACTGGCCAACCCGCGCGACCTGACCAAGATCTTCACGACCCCCGAGTACGCCGCCTGGCGCTCGCTGCGCGAATCGGAAGACGCTCGCTACCTCGGCCTGGCAATGCCGCGCTTCCTCTCGCGCCTGCCCTACGGCGCCAAGACGAACCCGGTGGAGGCCTTCAACTTCGAGGAAGAAACCGGCGGCGGCGACCACAGCAAGTACACGTGGGCCAACTCGGCCTACGCGATGGCCGTCAACATCAACCGCAGCTACAAGCTCTACGGCTGGGGCACGAGCATCCGCGGCGTCGAAGCCGGCGGCGCGGTGGAGGGCCTGCCCGCGCACACCTTCCCCACCGACGACGGTGGCGTGGACATGAAGTGCCCGACGGAGATCGCCATTTCCGACCGCCGCGAGGCCGAGCTCGCCAAGAACGGCTACATGCCGCTCGTGCACCGCAAGAACAGCGACTTCGCCGCCTTCATCGGCGCGCAGTCGCTGCAGAAGCCCTTCGAGTACGACGACGCCGACGCCACGGCCAACGCCAACCTTGCCGCGCGCCTGCCCTACCTCTTTGCCTGCTGCCGCTTCGCGCACTACTTGAAGTGCATCGTTCGCGACAAGGTCGGCAGCTTCAAGGACCGCGGCGCGATGGAGAAGTACCTCAACAACTGGATCATGAACTACGTCGACGGCGACCCCGCCAACTCGTCCGACGTGACGAAGGCCTCCAAGCCGCTCGCGGCGGCCGAGGTGACGGTGGAGGCCGACCCCGCGAACCCCGGCTACTACCGCTCGAAGTTCATGCTCAAGCCGCACTACCAGCTCGAAGGGCTGACGGTGTCGCTGCGCCTCGTTTCGAAGCTGCCGTCAGAGAAGCAATGAAGAAGCAATAGAAGCAGTGATACCTCGGTGTCGTTGGCGCCCCGACCAGCCCCGCCCATACTGAAACCGTCATCACCACCCTACCTGGAGTTCAAGCATCATGGCCATTGACACCCACATCAAGTTCGACGGCGTCGAAGGTGAATCCACCCACAAGGACCACAAGGGCGAAGTCGAAGTCCTGTCGTGGACCTGGGGCGTGAGCAACGCCAGCCAGGGCGCCGGCGGCGGCAGCGGCAAGGGCAAGGCCACGCCCGGCGACCTGCACCTCACGCACCGCTACGACAAGGCGAGCCCCGTGCTGGCCAAGTTCTGCGCCAACGGCAAGCACTTCAAGGAAGCCGTCATCACGTCGCGCAAGGCCGGCGAAGGGCAGAAGGACTTCCTGAAGATCACGATGAAGGAGGTCTTCATCACCTCCGTGCAGCCGAGCGGCAGCTCCGGCGGCGACATGGTCGAGTCGGTGTCGATGAGCTACGGCAGCATCGACTTCGCCTACAAGCCGCAAGACGAGAAGGGTGGCCTCGGCGGCGAGGTCAAGTTCGGCTGGAACGTCAAGACCACCGAGATCACCTGAAGAGGACCGGCGCCATGCCCATCGCCCCCCAAGGCACCCCCGGCAGCGGCGCCTGCGACATCTTCCTGCACGTGATGGCCAAGCGTGCAGGCAAGGTCAAGGGCGAGGCCCGCAGCGCCGGCCACACCGACGACATCGTCGTCAGCGGCTGGCGCTGGGGGCTCTCGGTCAGCTCGTCGGTGGGCATGACACGCGAGACTTCCTTGCGCTCGTACAACGCCCTCACCGTCTTCAAGTCGATCGACTCCGCCACCACGGCGCTGATGTCGGCCCTCGCCTCCAACGACGAGATCAAGGAAGCGAAGCTGACGATGCGCCGCGCCGGCGGCGAGCAGGAGGACTTCTTCCTGATCACGCTGAAGGATGCCCGCATCGCCTCCGTCAACCATGAGGTCGACGCCGACGGCGAGACGCGCGAGATCGTGGCGATCAGTTTCACGCAGGTGGAGGTGGAGTACCGCGGACAGCGGGCGACCGGTGGTCGTGGTGCGAGCAGCATCTTCGCCGACAACCTGCCGGCAAGAACATGACCCGCCGGCCCTGGCGGCAACGGATGGCGACGCCATGAGCAACGCACCCGAAGACCTCCTTGCCGCCGGCGACCCGCTGGGCGCCCTCAAGGCCCTGCAGCAGAAGGTGCGTGCCAACGCCGCCGACGTGCGGCTGCGCACCTTCCTCTTCCAGCTGCTGGCCGTGCTCGGGCAGTGGCAGCGCGCCAGCGACCAGCTCAAGGTCTGCGGCGAGCTCGACGCCGGCACGCTGGCCATGGTCAACACCTACCGCACGGCGCTGGAGTGCGAGGCGGTACGCGAGGCCGTCTTTGCCGGTCGAACGCTGCCGCATGTCTTCGGCCCGCCCACTGAGTGGGTGGCGCTGCTGGCGCAGGCGCTCAGGCTCGATGCCGATGGCCAGCCGGCTGCGGCCGCCGCGCAACGCGCCGAGGCCCTCGAACACGCCGAAGCCCGCGCCGGTACGGTCGAGGCCCAGTCCGACCCCGATGCCGGCCCGCAAGGTTTCGAATGGATCGCCGACGCCGACTCGCGCCTGGGCCCGGTGCTCGAGGTCATCGTCAACGGCCGCTATGGCTGGCTGCCGATGGTTCACCTGGCGTCGCTGAACATCGAGCCCGTGGCCGACCTGCGCGACCTCGTCTGGGCGCCGGCGCAGCTCACCTTCAGCAACGGCGGTGAAACGGTGGCGCTGCTGCCTGTGCGCTATGCCGGCACGCCGCTGGCCGAGGGCGGCGCGCTCGCCATGTCGCGCCAAACCGAATGGATCGAGCTCGGCGCCGGCACGGGCCAGTACCGCGGCGTCGGCCAGCGGGTGCTAGCCACCGACGTCGCCGAGCGCGGGCTGCTGGAAGTCCGCCGCCTCGCGCTGACGCCGCCGTCCGCGCCGGCCGGCTGAGGCCGGGCCGGTGCATGCGCAGCGCCGGCCGGGCTGAAGAAGCGAACGCCAGCGTGGCCCCCATGAGCAGCCGTTGAGCAGCCGATGAGCAAGAACCGCGACACCACCGAGATCGAGCCGCGCGACCGCCTGCAGCCGGCGCTGCTGGACCGCCTCACCCGCGACGAGGGCGAGGCGGCGCGCGTCATCTCCAAGTCCGAGTTGCGCCAGGCGGTGCTGCGCGACCTGTCGTGGTTGTTCAATGCCACGCAGCCGCATGCCGACTGGAACGAGCAGCGTCCGGCGCTCGCCGGCACGGTGCTCAACTACGGCATGCCGGCGCTGGCCGGCCGCCAACTCTCCAAGCTCGACATCGCGCGCCTGGAACGCACCATTGCCGAGACCATCCGGCGCTTCGAGCCGCGCATTCTCGCCGACACGCTCTCGGTGCACGCCGTCGAGCCCACCAGCGTGCTCGACACCCACAACATGATCGAGTTCGAGATTCGCGGCCAGCTCTGGGCGCAGCCGGTGCCGCTGGAGCTGCTGCTGCGCACGCAGATGGACCTCGAGGCCGGGCAGGTCGAGGTGCGCGAAGCCGCCGGCCCGCTGGCGCCGGCTCGGCCGCGCTGAGACCATGGACGCGCGCCTGATCCGCCTGTACGAGGACGAGCTCTCGCACCTGCGCGAGCTGGGCCGCGAGTTCGCGCGCGAGCACCCGAAGGCGCGCCATCTCGGCCTGGAGGAGATGGAGGTCGCCGACCCCTACGTCGAGCGCCTGCTCGAGGGCTTCTCGTTCCTCACGGCGCGCGTGCGCCTCAAGCTCGAGGCCGAGCAGCCGCGCCTGATCGAGCAGATCCTGCAGACGCTGTACCCGAACTTCTCGTCGCCCGTGCCCTCGACGATGATCGTGCGGCTGGACGTCGACGCGACCGACCCCAACCTCGCGCGCGGCTTCGAGGTGGCGCGCGGCGCCACCGTGCGCTCGCGCCTGCTGCGCGGCCAGGACACTGCGGTCGAGTTCCGCACGGCGATGCCCGTGACGCTGTGGCCGCTGGCCATCACCGAGGCGCGTTACTTCAGCCATGCGCCCGACCTGGGCCTGACGCGCATCCCGTCGGCACGCACCGCCAAGGGCGGCTTGCGCATCAAGCTGCAACTCGGCGGCGGGCTCACCTGGAACCAGCTGCCGCTCGAGCGCCTCGTCTTCCACATCGCGGCCGAGGACGACGTCGCCTGGCGCCTGCATGGCCTCGTGCTCGGCAACGGCATCGGCAGCCTGGTGGCGCCGGCCGGCGCGGCCGCCGCGGCCGGCATCTCGCCCGACGAGCGCCAGTGGCGCGACGCCGCCAGCATCCAGGCCGTGGGCTTCGGCGCCGACGAGGCGATGCTGCCCGAGTTCGACCGCATGTTCAGCGGCCACCGCCTGCTGCAGGAAGTGGCCGCGCTGCCGCAGCGGCTGCTCTTCTTCGAGGTCAACCAGCTGCGCGAGCGCCTGGCCACGCTGCGCGGCAACGAGGCCGAGGTCGTGCTGCTGTTCGACCGTGGCGAAGCCGACCTCGGCCCGCTCGTCGACGCGCAGAGCCTGGCGCTCTTCTGCACACCGGCCATCAACCTCTTCCCCAAACGCCTGGACCGCGTGCAGCTCGGCCCCGGCAGCGCCGAGTACCACGTCGTGCCCGACCGCATGCGGCCGATGGACTACGAGGTGCACCACATCGAGCGCGTCATCGGGCACGGCCCCTCGGGCACCGACAGCGCACGCGAGTTCGCACCGCTGTACCGGGCCACCCACCACACGCTGCCCGGCGGCGACGGCTACTTCTCGATGCGCCGTACGCCCCGCCGCGCTTCGGAGCGCCAACGCCAGGTAGGCGCGCGCGTGCCCAGCTACCTCGGCGACGAGGTCTACCTCTCGCTCGTCGACGGCGAACACGGGCCCTACCGCGAGAACCTGCGCCAGCTCTCGGTGATGGCCTGGGTGAGCAACCGCGACCTGCCGGTGCTGCTGCCGCGCGAAGGCGGTGCCGCGGGCGGTGGAGGGGGCGGGGGCACCGAGGGCCTGTGGCAGCTCGACGCGCCCGGCCCCATCAGCAGCGTGCGCTGCCTGCGCGGCCCGACGCGCCCGGTGACGCGGCGCACCGAGGGCGACGCGGGCTGGCAACTCGTGAGCCAGCTGACACAGCACCACCTGAGCCCCGCCGACGACCCTGAACAAGCTGCCGCCGCGCTGCGCGCCGCGCTGCGCCTGTACGGCCCTGCCGACGACACCTGGATCCGCCAGACCGACGGCCTGCGCCAGCTGCGCGTGAGCACCGTGGTGCGGCGCTTGCCGTTCGCCGGGCCGCTCAGCTTCGGCAGCGGCATCGCGCTCGAGCTCGAGGTCGACGACGCCGCCTTCCAGGGCACGAGCGCCTTCCTCCTCGGCAGCGTGCTTGAGCGCTTCTTCGCGCGCCACGCGGCCATCAACAGCTTCACGCAGTTCACGCTGCGCGGCACCTCGCGCGGCCTCATCAAGACATGGCCGCCGCGACTGGGCGGGCGGGCGACGGCATGAGCGTCGACCTGCCCATCGACTTCGACCCGGAACCGACCTCCAGCGGCGCCGGCACGGGCCCGATCGGCAGCGGCAACACGGCCGCGCCGGCTGCACACCAGGCTGCGGCCAGCGCCGTGAACGCCGATGCCGCCTCGGCTGCCGCACTGGCCGACCTGCTGCGCTCGGTGCAGGCCGACCCTTCGGCCTTCGACTTCTTCGCGCTGCTGCGCCGCGTGGACAGCCTGCGCCGCAGCCTGCCGCGAACGGGCGAGGCGCAGCGGCCGCGCCAGGAGGCGCTGCGCCTGGCGCAGGCACCGGAGCTGGACTTCGCACCCGCGCCGCTGCACGCGCTGCAATGGCCGCCGGCCGGGTCGGGCCGGACGGCGCCCCGTCTGGCGGTGCGCTTCTTCGGCCTGCTCGGGCCGATGGGGCCGATGCCGCTGCACTTCACCGAGGTCGTGCGCGAGCGCCTGCTGCACCATGGCGACGCGACGCTGGCGCACTTTCTCGATCTCTTTCACCACCGCCTGCTGTCGCTCTTCTATCGCGCCTGGGCGCAGTCGCAACCCGTGGTGCACCTCGACCGGCCCGCGGAAGACCGCTTCCGTGTGTGGCTCGGCGCGCTCGCAGGCGTACCGCCCATCACGAATCTCGGTGCGAACCTCGGTGCGGGCCGAAGCGGCGCGCTGCCGCCACAGGCCCTGGTCTACCAGGCCGGCTGGCTCACGGCTCGCAGCCGCCACCCGGAGATGCTGGTCAAGGTCATCGGCCAGTTCTTCGGCGTGCGGGCGCGTGTCGAAGAACATGTCGGCCAGTGGCTGCCCATGGCCCGCGAAGACCGCACGCGGCTGTCGTTCGCGCGCAATCGGGCCGAACGCAATGCCACGCCGCCCGCGGGCCTCGGCCGCAGTGCCAATGCGGGCAGTCGCGTCTGGGACCGCCAATACCGCTTCCGTCTGCAACTGGGCCCGCTGACGCATGCCCAGGTGCTGTCGTTCCTGCCCGGCGGCGAGGCTTGGCCCCGTCTGCTGCATTGGGTGCGTCTGCTTGCCGGGCGCGAGATGCAGTGGGAACTGCAGCTCGATCTCGCCGCCGGCGAGCAACCGCCGCCGCGACTCGGGCGCACGCCCGGGCTGTCCCCGCGCCTGGGCTTGACAAGCCGCATTGGCCGCGTCGGCCACGCGGGCGAAGCCCTGAGCACGGCACCCAGTTCGGCAGGCACGACTTCTATCGAACCGCGGGCCTTGCGCCTGCGCCCGCAAACCTCTTTCCTGGCCCGCAGCACGAGTGCGCGCGGCGCAGCGCGTGCCGCAGGGCGCGCAGGAGTGCCCCACGATGCCTGACATCTCGCGCGCCGCCTCGTTCGGCAAACTCAATCCGCTCGCGTTCAAGGCGCTCGAAGGTGCCACCACCTTCTGCAAAATGCGCGGCAACCCGTTCGTCGAACTGCAGCACTGGTTGGTGCAGATCCTCAACGCGCCCGACAGCGACCTGCACCGCATCGTGCGGCACTACGAGCTGGATGCCTCGGCGCTGGCTGCCGACCTGACGAACTCGCTCGACCGCCTGCCGCGCGGCGCCAGCAGCATCAGCGACATCTCGCAGTTCGTCGACACCGCGGTGGAGCGTGGCTGGGTGTACGGATCGCTGATGTTCGGCGAGCAGCAGGTGCGCACCGGCCACCTGCTCGTCGGCCTGCTCAAGACCGCTTCGCTGCGCGGCGCCTTGCTGGGCATCTCGCGCCAGTTCGAGCGCATCAACGTCGACGACCTGGCCTCGAAGTTCGGCACGCTGCTGGCCGCCTCGCCCGAGCAGGGCGCCAAGGCCAGTGCCAGCGGTGCCGCACCCGGCGAAGCAAGCGACGCCATCGCGCCGGCCGCCATGGGCAAGGCCGAGGCGCTGAAGCGCTTCACCACCGACCTCACCGAGCAGGCGCGCGGCGGCAAGATGGACCCCATCGTCGGCCGCGACGACGAGATCCGCCACGTCGTCGACATCCTCATGCGGCGACGACAGAACAACCCCATCCTGGTCGGCGAGGCCGGTGTCGGCAAGACGGCGGTGGTGGAAGGCTTCGCGCAGCGCATCGCGCGCGGCGACGTGCCGCCTTCGCTCAAGGAGGTGGAGCTGCGTGCGCTCGACGTCGGCCTGCTGCAGGCCGGCGCCAGCATGAAGGGCGAATTCGAGCAGCGGCTGCGCAGCGTCATCGACGAGGTGCAGGCCTCGCCCAAGCCCATCATCCTGTTCATTGACGAGACGCACACGCTGGTGGGGGCCGGTGGCGCCGCGGGCACGGGCGACGCCGCCAACTTGCTCAAGCCAGCGCTGGCACGCGGGCAGTTGCGCACCATCGGCGCCACCACCTTCGCCGAGTACAAGAAGCACATCGAGAAGGACCCGGCGCTGACGCGCCGCTTCCAGAGCGTGCAGATCGACGAGCCCGACGAGACCAAGGCTGTGCTGATGATGCGCGGCGTGGCCAGCACGATGGAGAAACACCACCGCGTGCAGATCCTCGACGAAGCGCTGGAGGCGGCGGTGAAGCTCAGCCACCGCTACATCCCGGCGCGCCAGCTGCCGGACAAGAGCGTGAGCCTGCTCGACACCGCCTGCGCGCGCGTCGCCGTCAGCCTGCACGCCACGCCGGCCGAGGTGGACGACTCGCGCAAGCGCATCGAGGCGCTGACCACCGAGCTCGAGATCATCGGCCGCGAGAAGGCCATCGGCATCGACACCGCAGCGCGCGAGACGGAGGCGAATACGTTGCTTGCCGACGAGCGCGAGCGTCTCGCGGGGATCGAGAAGCGTTGGGGCGATGAGAAGACGCTCGTCGACGAACTGCTTGCGCTGCGCGCGAAGCTGCGCGGCGGGTTGGCCGCCGTGGAGGGCACGGGCAGCAAGCTGGAGGCCGAGGCCAAGGCGGCAGCCCCCGCCGCGGCGACAGCCGCCGCAGGCGCGGCGCCGACCGCGCCTGCCCTCAGCGAAGGGGAACGCGCCACCACGCTGGCCCGTCTGCGCGAGGTCCAGGCGCAATTGAGTGCACTGCAAGGCGAGACGCCGCTCATCCTGCCGACGGTCGACCAGCAGGCGGTGGCCAGCGTCGTTGCCGACTGGACCGGCATCCCCGTGGGCCGCATGGCGGCCAACGAGATCGAGACCATCCTCCATATCGCCAAGCAGCTCGGCGAACGCGTGATCGGCCAGGACCACGCGATGGAGATGATCGCCAAGCGCATCCAGACCAGCCGCGCGGGCCTGGACAACCCGAGCAAGCCGGTGGGCGTGTTCATGCTCGCCGGCACCTCCGGCGTCGGCAAGACCGAGACGGCGCTGGCGCTGGCCGAGGCCCTCTACGGCGGCGAGCAGAACCTGATCACCATCAACATGAGCGAGTACCAGGAGGCGCACACCGTCTCCACGCTCAAGGGTGCGCCGCCCGGCTACGTGGGCTACGGCGAAGGCGGCGTGCTCACCGAGGCGGTGCGCCGCAAGCCCTACAGCGTGGTGCTGCTCGACGAGGTCGAGAAGGCGCACCCCGACGTGCACGAGATCTTCTTCCAGGTCTTCGACAAGGGCTTCATGGAGGACGGCGAGGGCCGCTTCATCGACTTCAAGAACACGCTGATCCTGCTCACCACCAACGCCGGCACCGACCTCATCGCGAGCCTGTGCAAGGACCCCGAGCTGATGCCCGATCCCGAGGGCATGGCCAAGGCGCTGCGCGAGCCGCTCCTGAAGGTGTTCCCGCCGGCGCTGCTGGGGCGCCTCGTGACGATCCCGTACTACCCGCTGTCGGACGACATGCTCGGGCGCATCGTCAAGCTGCAGCTCGGGCGCATCCAGAGGCGCGTGCAGCAACGCTGGAAGGTGCCGTTCGAGGTGGGCGACGACGTCGTGAAGCTCGTCGTGAGCCGCTGCACCGAGAGCGAATCCGGCGGCCGCATGATCGATGCCATCCTCACCAACACGATGCTGCCCGACGTGAGCCGCGCCTTCCTGCAGCGGCTGCTGGAGGGCCAGGCGGTCGGCGGCGTCAAGGTGGGCGTGGCCGACGGCCACTTCAGCTACCAGTTCGACTGAGTTCGCCATGAAGGTGCGCAAGACCGGCGCCGCCGAGGCCGCCGCCGCCGCGACAGCGGCGAGTGATCGCGCCGCCTCCACGGAGATCGACCAGGCGCTGGCCGCCGCCATCGGACACCTGCGCGAGGAGCGCATCGACGAAGCCGAGCCGGCGCTGCAGGCCATCCTCGCGCGGCGGCCCGGCCACCCCGATGCCCTGCACTACCTC
>JAEUPE010000248.1 GCA_016790435.1 Rubrivivax sp.
TCACCGACAGCGCGCTGCTGGCATGGATCGCGCGCGTGCGCCGCTGGCACGAGCGCGACCTGCCGGCCAAGGAGGCGGGCCTGCCGCCCTCGCAGTGGACCGAAACCGTCACCGAGAGCGAGACGCTGGCCGACGGCCGCGTGCGCACACGCACCGTCAAGCGCGAGAAGTTCGTGCCCTCGCGCGAGCTGTCGATCTTCGGCGGCGAGACCGACGTGCGGCGCGCCGAGTTGCCGCAGCTCAAGGACACGCAGCCGGCTTCGGTGAGAGCCACCGAGGTGCTCGGCGTGCCGCTGCGCGAGCGCGGCTACCACGTCGTCGAGGTCGGCTCGCGCATCCTCGGCGAGTCGCTGCTGGGCAAGAAGGAGCCGATGTACGCGCGCACCGGCGTGCTCGTCACCAACCTCGCCGTGCACTTCAAGAAGGGGCGCAGTTCCAGCCTCGTGTGGGTGACCACGCTCGACCGCGGCCAGCCGGTGGCCGGCGCGCGCGTCTCGGTGAACGACTGCAACGGCCAGCCGCTGTGGGGCGGACAGACCGACGCGCGCGGCATTGCGCGCGTCGAACGCGGCTTCGACGAGGCGGACAACGAGGACAAGTGCCTCACCGGCGACGGCCTCTTCGTCACCGCCCGCAGCACCAGCGGCGCCGCCGACCTCGGCTTCGTCTTCAGCCGCTGGGTCAAGGGCATCGAGCCTTGGCGCTTCAACGCCAGCGTGTCCGGCGGCACGACACCCGACCGGCGCGCGCACACGGTGTTCGACCGCGAGCTGCTGCGGCGCGGCGAGACGGTGTCGATGAAGCACTTCGTGCGCGACGAAACCGAGCGCGGCCTCGCCTACACCGCGCCGGAGCACCTGCCCGACACACTCGTGCTCACGCATGTGGGCAGCGGCCAGGAGGTGACGGCGCCGCTCGCCTGGACAGGCCAGCCCGCGCGCTCGGCCCTCAGCCAGTGGGTGATCCCGAAGAACGCGGCGCTCGGCCTGTACGACGTGGGGCTCAAGCGCGGCGAGCGGACGCTCCACAGCGGCAGCTTCCGCGTCGAGGACTTCCGCGTTCCGCTGGTCGACGCGCGGCTGAGCGTACCGGCCGCCGGCGCCGGCGCGGCGGGAGGGGCGGGTGGGGCGGGCCGGGGCATGCTCGTCGCCCCGGGCGAATTGGAGTTCCAGGCCCAGGTCAACGCCATGGCGGGTGGGCCGATGCCCGGCCTGACGCTGGCGCTCTCGGCCCTGCTGCGCGAGGTGGAGCCGCGTTTCCCTGGCCACGAGGACTTCGGCTTCGGCCTCAGCGACCGCTCGCGCGACGAGGACGAGGCCACGCCGTCCGCGGAGGCTGGCGATGGCGGTGCGCGCGTCGTCGCGCGCCAGCTGCCCGCCCGCACCGACCTGCAGGGCGCCGCTCGCATCACCTTGCCCAACCTGCCGGCGCTGCGCGGCCCGGCTGAACTGCTGGCGGAGATGAACTTCGCCGATCCGAACGGCGAGACGCAGACGGTCTCGCGACGCGTCAAGTTGTGGCCCGCGGCCGTCGTCGTCGGCCTGCGCGCGCCCGACTGGGCCGCGCACCGCGGCGCGGCGCGCTTCACCGCCGCGGTGCTCGACACCGAGGGCAAGCCGCTCGCCAACCGCGCCGTGGAAGTGATCGGCCGCGCCCACCAGACCCTCTCGACCCGCAAGCGCATCGTCGGCGGCTTCTACAGCTACGACAACCAGCGCCGCACGATCGAGCTGGGCACGCTGTGCAGCGGCAAGACCGACGCGCAGGGGCGCCTGAACTGCGACGCGCGCGTCGAGCACACCGGCGAGGTCGAGCTCCTCGCCAGCGCCAAGGACGACGCCGGCCGCGCCAGCCGCGCCTCGACGCAGGTCTGGGTGACCAGCGAGAGCGCGGAGGACCGTCTGTGGTTCGCGCAGGGCAACGACGACCGCATCGACGTGCTGCCCGAGAAGCGCGAGCTGGAGCCTGGGCAGACGGCACGGCTGCAGGTGCGCATGCCGTTCCAGCAGGCGACCGCGCTCGTCACGGTGGAACGCGAGGGTGTGATCGACGCGCGCGTGATGACGCTCAGCGGCCGCGAGCCCGTCATCGAGCTGCCGATTCCGGATGCCGCCAAGACCGCCGGCGGCGACGCTGCGAGCTGGGCGCCCAACGTCACCGTCGGCGTCTTCGTGCAGCGCGGCCGCCTGCGCGAGGCGCCGTGGTGGTCGATCTTCACCTGGGGCTGGCGCGAGCCGGGCGAATGGTGGCGCGCCTTCCGCTACGAGGGCAAGGAGTGGCGCGCGCCCACGGGCACCGTGGACCTCGCCAAGCCGAGCTTCAAGTTCGGCGTCGCGCAGCTGCGCATCGGCAACGCCGCCCATCGGCTCGAGGTGAAGGTGACGACGCCGCAGGCGCAGTACAAGGTGCGCGAGAAGGTGAGCACCCTCGTGCGCGTCTCGTTCCAGGGCCGCCCGCTCGCCGGTGCCGACGTGGCCTTCGCCGCCGTCGACGAAGGCTTGCTGGCACTGGCCGAGAACGGCAGCTGGGACCTGCTCGGCGGCCTGTTCAAGGAGCGCCCCTGGGGCGTGGAGACGGCCACCGCCGTGAACGAGGTGATCGGCCGGCGGCACTACGGCCGCAAGGCGCTGCCGCCGGGCGGCGGAGGCGGCCGCAACCCGACGCGCGAGTTGTTCGACACGCTGCTGATGTGGCGCGGCAGCGTGCAGCTCGACGCCAACGGCGAGGCGCGCATCGTGGTGCCGCTCAACGACTCGCTGACCAGCTTCCGCCTCGTGGCGCTGGCCGATGCCGGCGCCGATCGTTTCGGCCAGGGGCACGCCGTCGTGCGCGTCTCGCAGGACCTGCAGATGCTGCCCGGCCTGGCGCCGCTCGTGCGCGAAGGCGACCGCATGGACGCCGGCTTCACCGTGCGCAACGGCGCCACGCGGCCGATGCAGGTGCGCGCCACGCTCGTGGGCACTGCCTCCGGTGATGGGGCGGGCGCCGCCGCCGTGGCCCTGAGCTTCGCGCCGCAGACCGTGCAGCTCGCACCCGGCGCGGCGGCCGAGCTGCGGTGGCCGGTGGACGTGCCAGCCGGCACGACGCGCATCGACTGGTCTGCCGGCGCGACGGAGGAAGGTGGGGGCGGCAGCGCCGGCGGCCCCGCGCGCGACAGCGTCAAGCTGAGCCAGGCCGTCGCCCCCACCGTGCCCGTGCGCGTGCTTCAGGCCACGCTGCAACCGTTGCAGGGCCCTGTCAGCCTGCCGGTGGCCGCGCCGGCCGACAGCCTGCCGGGCCGCGGGGGCCTGCAGGTGGCACTGCAGCCGCGCCTGTCGGGCGCGCTGCCGGGGCTGAAGCGCTACTTCGAGACCTACCCCTACAGCTGCCTCGAACAGAAGGTGTCGCGCACCCTCGCGCTCGGCGACGAGCCGGCTTGGAAGACGCTGCGCGACGAGGTCGCGGGCTATCTCGACAGCGAGGGCCTGGCGAACTACTTTCCGCCGGCCCCGGGCAGCGCGCCGCGCGGCAGCGACCGCCTCACCGCCTACCTGCTCAGCGCCTCGCACGAAGCCGGCTTCGCCCTGCCCGACGGCGCGCGCAATGCCATGCTCGACGGGCTGTCCGCCTTCGTCGAAGGCCGTCTCGAGCGGCGCTTCCCGGCGCCGCGGCCGGACCTCGAGGTGCGCAAGCTCGCCGCGCTCGAGGCGCTTTCGAGGCACGGCCGCGCCGATGCGCGCTGGTGGGGCTCGATCGCCTTCACGCCCGCCACCTGGCCGACTTCGGCCCTGCTCGACGCCTGGGGCGCGCTGCAACGTTCGCCCGGCGCGCCCGATCGCGACGCGCGCCTGGCCGAAGTGCAGCGCCTCGTGCGCAGCCGGCTCACCGAGGGCGGCACGACGCTGCGCTTCTCCACCGAGGCCGAGGACGACCAGTGGTGGTGGCTGATGGAAAGCGCCGACGCCAATGCGGCGCGGCTGCTGCTGGCCGCCGTGTCGTTGTCCGGTTCGTCGCCCGCCTGGAAGGACGACGTGCCGCGCCTCGTGAACGGCACGCTGGCGCGCCAGAAAGGCGGCGCCTGGCGCACGACGACGGCCAACCTCTGGGGCGTGCTCGCGCTGCAGCGATTCGCCAAGGTGTTCGAGGGCGAGGGCGTGGGCGGCCGCAGCGTCGTCGAGCTCGGCCAGGGCGCGCGTACGGTCGATTGGGGTGGCGCGACGGGCGGACAGGGTGCGACGCTGCTGCTGCCTTGGCCGGCCCCATCGGCGTCCCCAGCCGGAGCCCAGGCAACGGCCACGCTGTCCGCACGCCACGAGGGCACGGGCCGCCCCTGGCTCACCGTGCAGTCGCTTGCCGCCGTGCCGCTGAAGGCGCCGCTCTTCGCCGGCTACCGCGTTGCACGCACGGTGACGGCCGTGCAGCGCCGCGTGCCCGAGGCCTGGAGCCGTGGCGACGTGATGCGCGTGCGGCTCGAGATCGACGCGGTGGCTGACATGGCCTGGGTGGTGGTGAGCGACCCGCTGCCCGCCGGTGCCGCGCACCTGGGCACGGGCCTGGCGCGCGACTCGGCCATCGCCACGCAGGGCGAGCGCCGCGAAGGTGCGGGTTGGCCGGCCTACGAGGAGCGCGCGCACGACGCCTGGCGCGCCTACTACGCCTGGCTGCCACGCGGCAAGCACGTGGTGGAGTACACGATCCGCCTCAACAACGCCGGCCGCTTCGGCCTTCCGCCGACGCGCGTGGAGGCCATGTACGCGCCGGAGAGCTTCGGCGAGCTGCCGCTGTCCGCGGTGGAGGTGCGGCCGTGAAGCCGCCCGGCCGGCCTTGCGGCCGGGCACGCTGTCGGCCGCACTGCCGCCTGCACGGCCGCCTTCAGGGCCGCCTGCACCGCCGCCTGCACTGCCGCCAAAGCGGCGGCCTGCGCGACCGCCGACGGTGAGGCGCGTCCTCCTCTCGGCGGCCCTCGCCTGGGCCTGCACGGCCGGCGTGGCGCGCGCACTGCCGAGCTTCGACGATGTTCGCGCAGCGCACCGCCCGAGCGACATCCCGCTGCTCGACCGCCACGGCGCCGTCATCCAGTGGCAGCGCGCCGACACGGGCACGCGCCGTGGCCCCTGGGTCTCGCTCGCCGACATCAGCCCGGCGCTGCGCGAGGCCATCGTGCTCAGCGAAGACCGGCGCTTCTGGGCGCACGGTGGTGTCGACTGGCGTGCGCTCGCTGCCAGCGCCTGGGCCAACGCCTGGAACACGCGCACGCGCGGCGCCTCGACGGTGACGATGCAGCTGGCCGGCCTGCTCGACGAGGAGCTGGCGCGCCCCGTGGGCGGCCGCGACATCCCCACGAAGGTGAGCCAGATCGTGCGCGCGCAGCAACTCGAGGCACGCTGGAGCAAGGCGCAGATCCTCGAGGCCTACCTCAATGCGGTGCCACTGCGCGGCGAGCTGGTGGGCGTGGGCGCGGCCTCGCAGCAGCTCTTCGGCAAACACGCGAGCGGGCTCGACGGACTGGAGGCCGCGGTGCTGGCCGTGCTCGTGCGGGCGCCGAACGCCGGCGTCGAGGTAGTGTCTCGCCGCGCCTGCGAGGTCTTGCGGCAGCAGGCGGCGGGGCGCGCATCGGGAACACCGTCCGCCTCGGCCCGATCGACGCTGTTGGCCCCATCGGCAGCTCTCGAGGGAGCCTCCACCGTCCCCGCGGACCCCTGCGCCGGTGTCGCCACGGTGACGGCCCAGGCCCTCGCGCGCCGCCCCGGCCCGATGCTCGGCGAAGCACTGGCACCGCACCTGGCGCGGCTCATGTGGCGCGAATCGACGGCGGCTTCCTCGCCCGCCGGCATCGCACGCGCGCCGGCCATGTCCTCCTCGGCGCCGCCGCCCGCCCTGCCCAGCACCCTGGACGCCCAGGTGCAGCGTCTGGCGCGCGGCGCGCTGCGCCGCCAGCTCGCCGAGCTGCGCGGCCGCGAGGTCGAGGACGGTGCCGTGCTCGTGCTCGACAACGCCACCGGCGACGTGCTGGCCTGGGTGGGTTCGGCAGGCGCCGGTTCGGTCGCGGCCGAAGTCGATGCCGTGCTCGCACGCCGCCAGCCCGGCTCGACGATCAAGCCTTTCGTCTATGCGCTGGCACTCGAGCGCCGGCTCGTCACCGCCGCCAGCCGCATCGACGATTCGCCGCTGCAGATCGCCACGGGCAGCGCCGGCCTCTACGCGCCCCGCAACTACGACCATGCCTACCGCGGCGGCATCACCGTGCGCGAGGCGCTGGCCGGCAGCGTCAACGTGCCGGCCGTGCGCGTGGCCGCGATGCTCGAACCCGAGGCGCTGTTCGACCGCCTCAATGCCGCCGGGCTGCGCCTGGCGCACCACGCCGGCTACCACGGCCACTCATTGGCGCTCGGCAGTGCCGACGTGACGCTGCTGGACCTGACCAACGCCTACCGCATGCTGGCGCGAGGCGGGCAATGGTCGCCGGCCCGATGGCGTCGCGACGGGCACCCGGCCACGCCGGCGCCGGGCAAGGCCGTGCGGGCGGAGCCCGCCCGGCGCCAAGTCTTCAGCGCCGAGGCCAGCTGGATCGTCTCGCACATCCTGGCCGACCCGGCGGCGCGCGCCGCCAGCTTCGGCCTCGACAGCCCGCTGGTCACCCGCGGCCACGCGGCCGTGAAAACCGGCACGAGCAAGGACATGCGCGACAACTGGTGCATCGGCAGCACCGACCGCTTCACGGTCGGCGTCTGGGTCGGCAACGCCGGTGGGCGGCCCATGCATTCGGTGAGCGGCGTGAGCGGGGCGGCGCCGGTCTGGCGCGAGGTGGTGATGGCGCTCGGCCCCTCGTCGGCGCCGCCTCCGCCCAGGGGCCTCTTCGCGGCAGCCGGCGAATGGTTCATCGCCGGCACCGAACCCACAGCGGCCGTCGCAGGCGGAGATGCCGCCGCTTCCTTCGGGGCGGCGCGCGCCGGCGCCTTCGGCATCGAGTCGCCGCGCCCCGGCACCGTGATCGCGCTCGACCCGGAGATCCCGGCCGCGGCACAGCGCGTCGTGCTGCGCGGCGCGCCGGGTCAGTGGTGGCTCAACGGCCGGCCGCTCGGCACGGGGGCGCGCCTCGAGTGGCTGCCTCGTCCAGGCCGCCACGTCCTCGTGCGGCGCGATGCTTCGGCCAGCGACCGCATCGAGTTCGAGGTGCGCGCCTTGCCCGTGCGGGCGCACGCCGGCAAGGTGGGCGGCGGCCCTGGCGCGCGAGGCCCGGAGCGCGCACGCGGCGCGGATGGCGCCGCGCCGGCACCGGCCGCGGCTACACCGCGGCCCGGCTGAAGACGCGCTCGACGGCGGCGTCGATGACGATGCCGCAGACGCTGTAAAGCAGCGAGCCGATGAGCGCCGCCGTGAAGCCCGCGACGTTGAATCCATCGAGGAGCGAGGCGGCCGCCCAGAACATCAGCGCGTTGATCACGAAGAGGAACAGGCCCAGCGTGAGCAGCGTCACCGGCAGCGTCAGCAGCACGAGCA
>JAEUPE010000250.1 GCA_016790435.1 Rubrivivax sp.
AGGTCGGCAGGTTGTTGGCCTCGAGGCCGAAGGTGTCGCTGACGCTGACGCCGTCGATGGTGACGGTGTTGAAGCGGCTGTTCTGGCCGAGCGCCGAGATCTCGCCGCGCTCCTTGTCGGTCTGCGACAGGCGCGGGTCGATGCGCGCGAGGTCCTGCAGGTTGCCGGAGATGGAGGCCAGGGCCGCGATCTGCCCGCTGCCGATGGCGGTGCCAGCGCCCTTGTTGTCGCTACCGAAGCGGTCGGCCAGCACGCGCGAGCCGGTGATGACGATGGAGGCCGGCGCGCCGAGTTGCAGGTCGAGCGCGAGCGTCTCGTTCAGCGCCAGGAACACGCCCTCGCGCGTTTCGCGGCCGCTGCCCTTGACCACCGTGACGGTATAGGGCCCGCCGACGCGCAGGCCGCGCGCGGACCAGCGACCCTCGGCGTCGGTGACGGTGCTGCTGGTGGCTTTGGAGTCCACGTGCACGAGGGTCACGGTGGCGCTGGCCACGGGCTGGCCGCCGCCATCGACCACTCGCCCGCCGACGGCGGCCGTGGTGGTCTGGGCCCAGGTCGGGGACGCAGCCACCATCGCGATGGCGACCGCCATCGCCGTGCGGGTGAAGCCCATCCAGGTGTCATGTGGGTGCATGGAATCCTCCGGGTGTGGTTTGTTCGTGTCTCTCGGTCGCTGAAGTGACCGCCGGTCGCAGTAGCAAGGCTCCTGCCATGCCGGAAAACATTCTCCGAACGCCCGATGGCGATGCCGTGACGCAGTCGTCGGCGCACAACACGCCTTCCGACCAGGGCCCGCGTGCCACGCCGGTGCGCCCCGCCGCCTGCACGGCACCCGCGCGGTGCGACCGCCTCGCGATCGATCCCGGGCCGCAGCCCAAGGCTTGCGACGGAAGTTGCTACGCTGGCGTCTCTGCCAGGACGAGGCTCGCCGAATGCCGCTGAAGACCTTCCCCCGCCCGCCGCGGGCGACCGCCCGGCCGCTCGCTTTCGCCTTGGTGGTTTCCCTGCTTTTCGGAGCGTCGGGATTGCTGTCAGCGTCCCGGGCGCAGACGATGAAACTGCGCTTGCTGCAGACCACCGACCTGCACATGAACCTGGTGAACCATGACTACTACCAGGACAAGCCGACCGACGAATACGGCCTCGCGAAGACCGCCACGCTCATCAAGGCCGCGCGCGGCGAGGCGCGCAACGTGCTTCTCTTCGACAACGGCGACCTGCTGCAGGGCAGCCCGCTCGGCGATCTCGTGGCACGTGCCCGGCCTCCGGCCGAAGGCCAGCCGCACCCGGCACACCGTGTCATGCGCGCGCTCGGATACGACGCCGCCAACATCGGCAACCACGACTTCAACTTCGGCCTGCCCTTCCTGCAGCGCGCCATCGCGAACGCCGGCTTCCCGTACGTCAACGCAAACATCGTGCTCGACGCAGGCGGTGGCCAGGCGGGCGACGAGGCGCGCCAAGCATTCACGCCCTTCGTCCTCCTCGAGCGGCGTTTCACCGACGAGGCGGGCGCCACGCACACGCTGAAGGTCGGCGTCGTCGGCTTCGTGCCGCCACAGGTGATGCAGTGGGACCGCCAGCACCTGCTCGGCCGCGTCGTGGCGCGCGACATCGTCGAGACGGCGCGCGCCTTCGTGCCGCGCCTCAAGGCCGCCGGTGCCGACGTGGTCGTCGCCATCGCACACTCGGGCTTCGAGCGCGGCGAGACCGTCTTCTTCGCCGAGAACGCGGTGGCCCGGCTGGCCGAGGTGCCCGGCGTCGACGCCATCCTCTTCGGCCACTCGCACGGGGAGTTCCCCGGGCGCTTCTTCAACGCCCACCCGAAAGTCGACCTCGCGCGCGGCACCATCAACGGCGTGCCCGCTGTGATGCCCGGCTTCTGGGGCAGCCATCTCGGCGTCGTCGATCTGGTGCTCGAGAAAGCCGGCGCGACCTGGAAGGTGAGCGACGCCCGCGGCGAGCTGCGCGCCGTGTGGGACCGCGCCACCCGCAAGCCCCTCGTCGCGGCCGACCCGGCGGTGGCCTCGCTCGTCGCCGAGGAGCATGCCGCCACCGTCGCGCACATGCGCGCCCAGATCGCGGAAGCCGCCACGCCCATCCACAGCTTCTTCGCGCAGGTGGCCGACGACCCGAGCGTGCAGCTCGTCTCGCTGGCGCAGATGGCCTACGCGAAGAAGGCGCTGGCCGGCACGCCGCACGCCGGCCTGCCCGTGCTCTCGGCCGCGGCGCCCTTCAAGACGGGTGGCCGGCAGGGGCACGGCTACTACACCGACATCCCGGCCGGGCCGATCGCGCTGCGCCACGTGGCCGACCTCTACATCTACCCCAACACGTTGAAGGTGGTGAAGCTCACCGGCGCGCAGGTGCGCGAGTGGCTGGAGATGTCGGCGGGCCAGTTCAACCGCATCGACCCGGCCGGGGCACCGGAACAGGACCTCGTCAACGCCGCGTTCCCGAGCTTCAACTTCGACACCCTCGACGGCGTCACCTACGGCATCGACGTGACGCAGCCGGCCCGCTACGACCCGCGCGGCAAGCTCGTGGCACCCGAGGCGCGGCGCATCGTCGACCTGCGCTTCGACGGCCGACCCATCGACGAGGCCGCTTCGTTTGCCGTCGTCACCAACAACTACCGCGCCAACGGCGGCGGCAACTTCCCGGCGCTGGACGGCAGCCGCGTCATCCTCGACGCGCCCGACGAGAACCGCGAGGCGCTCGTGATGTACCTGCGCGAGACGCGCCGCGTCGAGCCCACGGCCGACGGCAACTGGCGCATCCTGCCGGTGCCGGGCGTGAAGCTGCGGTTCACGGCCGGCAGCGGTGCCATCGCGCACCTGCCAAGGCAGCGTGCCGCGAGGCTGGTGAAGGACCAGGGCGACGGCTCGGCGCTGTTCGAGCTGGCGCATTGACGGCCGCGTCGGCCGGACGGCTACGATGCCCCGATGCATCGCCGCACCGCCCTCACCTCCTTGCTGCCCGCGGGTGGCACGCTCATCGGCCTCGCCGGCGGCTTCCCGGGCATCGCTTTCGGCGCCGTGCCGGCATCCACGGCCCCGGCGCACATGCCGCAGGCGTTGGCCGTGCCCGGCGGCGTGGCCCTCGTCGAACTCGGGCCGACCACGGCCGCGGGCGGCAACCGGCCAACCGCCACCTACGGCGGCCGGCCGGTGCTCGTGCGTGCGCAAGGCGACGCCTGGGTGGCCGTGGTCGGCATCGGCCTCGCTGCCGACCCGGCGCAGGCGCAGACGCTCGTCGTACGCGGCACGGACGGCCGCGAGCGGCGCGTCGCCTTCCCGCTGCAGCGCAAGCAATACGCCGAGCAGCGCCTGGCCGTGGCGCCGCGGCACGTGGAGCTTTCGAAGGAGGACCTGGCACGCCACGAGCGCGAGCGCGCGCACTTGGGCGAGGTGTTGCGGCACTTCTCGGCCGCGCGCGAACCGGCCACGATGCGCCTGGTGATGCCGACGGGCGGGCCGCGCTCCTCGTCGTTCGGCCTGCGACGCGTGTTCAACGGGCAGCCACGCAGCCCGCACGGCGGCATGGACATCGCGGCCGCCACCGGCACGCCGGTGCTCAGCGCCGCCGCTGGCGAGGTGCTCGACACCGGCGACTACTTCTTCAACGGCCAGACCGTCATCGTCGACCACGGTCAGGGATTCCTCACGCTGTACTGCCACCTCTCGGCCATCGACACCGAGCGCGGCCGGGCCGTGGCCGCGGGTGCCGCGGTGGGCAAGGTGGGCGCCACGGGCCGAGTCACCGGCCCGCACCTGCACTTCAGCGTCTACCTGAACACGCAGTCGGTGGACCCGGCGCTGTTCCTGCCGCCGCCCTGAACGGTTCGGCAAAGCCACGGCCGGGCCACGGGTGCCGGGCCATGGCCACAATGCGCCGAAGTCTCTGGAGGCACGCCATGAACCGTCACCGCATGTCCGTCCACCCGTCGACGCCATCGACGCCATCGGCTGCCTCGACCAGGGTACCGGCGGTGGTTGCATGGGTGGCAGCGAGCCGTTCCAAGCGCACACACCTCAAGGGCCTGGTCGCGGGCTGCGTGCTCGGCGCCGCCACCGGACTGATGCCGGTGCAGGTCGCCGCCCAGCCCCCGGCCGCGGCCGGGGCATCGCCGGCAGCCCAATGCCCCGCGCTGCTCCGCCACACCATGCCGCGCCTGCAGGACGAGGCGCCGCAGCCGCTGTGCCAGTACGCCGGCCGCGTGCTGCTCGTCGTCAATACGGCCAGCCAGTGCGGCTACACGCCGCAGTACAAGGGCCTGGAAGCGCTGCACGCCAAGTACGCCGCGCGCGGCCTGGTGGTGATGGGTTTCCCGTCCAACGACTTCGGCGGCCAGGAACCGGGCGACGCGAAGCAGATCGGCGACACCTGCTTCAACTTCTACGGCGTGCGCTTCCCGATGTTCAGCAAGGTCACGGTGAAGGGCGCGAACGCGCACCCCTTCTACGCGCAGGTCGCGCAGGCCAGCGGCCAGAGCCCGGGCTGGAACTTCCACAAGTACCTCGTGGACCGCCAAGGCAAGGTCGTGGCCAGCTTCAAGAGCGACATCGAACCCGAAGACCGGCGCCTCACCGCCGCGCTGGAGAAGCTGCTCACCGCGCCCTGACCGGTCGGCGCGCCAGCACGGCCACGCGATCGTGTCACGCCCTCCTCACGTCGCCTCGGCGCGCCGGCGCAGAGCCATGAACTCGCGCCGTGTCTTCGGCCCGTGCGTCTCGAAGCTCGGCTCGGCCACGGGCCGGTACTCGACACGCACCTTGCCCACGCGGTCGCGCTCGAGTTTCGGGCGCAGTGCCTCGGGCTTGAGGCCGTAGACACGCGCGCCGTTGAGGCCGAAGACCTTGCGCTTCAGGTCCGCGCCCAGCGCCGGGTAGCCGAAGCGCTCCTGGAACTCGGGCGAGATCTGGAACGTGCGGAAGGCCTGGATCTGGTCCTGCGGGCTGCCGTACCAGATGGAGTCGGTGCCCCACAACACGTTGTTCTCGCCCACGTGCACGAGCAGCTTGCCGAGCAGGTGCGCGGCCACGTCGGGGTTGCGCATCACCAGCCGCCAGGTGGTGCCGAGTTCGGCGTAGACGTTGCTGTTCGGCGCGACGCCGTTGGCACGCAGCGCGCTGACGAGGTCGTCGACGCCCGTCATGCCGCTGGCGCGGGCGGGGTCGAACGGCCCCTCGGGCCGCTGCGTCAGGTAACCCGCGTGGTAGACGATGAAGTTCATGTCGGGGTAGCGCTTGGCCACCACGCCGATGTCGCGACAGCCCGCGAACTGCGTGCCCGCGGGCGACAGCAGGATGCCCTTGTGCACGCAGATGTTGCGCACGCCGAGCTTGCGCGCCTGCTCGATCAGCGGGATGCCGAGCTTCTCGTCGTCGAGCCACCATCCTCCAGCCCCGCCGCCGGCGCCGCCGGGCGAAGGTTCGAACTGCGTATAGGTCTTGAAGCCGGCGAGCCGGGTGCTCGCCGCATGCTCGGCCATGCGCTCCAGCGCGCCGGGTTCGCCGAGGTAGACACGGGCGTGCAGCAGCAGCCGCTCGGTGCCGTCGAGCGCATCGAGCACGCGCTTGGTGGCCAATGCCTCCTCGTGCGCCAGCGGGTTGCTCGCGGTCAGCGCGGGCACGTGCGAGAGCACGGCCATGCTCGTGTCGCTGTCGAGAAACACATCCTTCAGGAGGCGCTCGCGCGAGAAGCACTGCAACGTGTCGCTCTCGCCGCACCCCGCATTGGGTAGCCCGCGCAGCGCGCGCTCCATGCCGGGCGCGTTCTTGCGCCATGCGCCAGCCGGCGTCACATGATGCAGTTGCACGTCGAAGATGAACTCGCTGCCGCCCACCGTGGCCTGCGCCAGTTGCGGCTCGAAAGCCGCCTCGCGCGGCACCTCGTAACGGCCGCCGCTGCGGCCGGCGGCGGCGAACACGTGGTCGAAGGCGAGCAGCGTCGCCGCGGCGCCGCAGGCACTGGCGAGGTAGCGGCGACGGCCCTGCCCGAGGCGCTGCGCCGCATCGGCCGTGTCGACCACCGCCACGCGGTTGGCATGGCGCTCCACCGGTGACAGCGGGATCGGCTCGAACTCGCCGTTGCTGGTGCTGTCGAGCTTGATCGGCAGGCGGAAGGGCGCGTCGTCGCGTGTCGCCATGGCATGGGCCTCCAGGGCAGGGACCGGGTGAGGGGGCGCACCCTAGCGCCGATGGCAGGGAGTGCCTACCCCCAGAACTTCGGGCACCCGTTCGGGTCGAAGCGGCCGCCCTGCGCGGCATGCTCCCGCGGTGCGGATCCCCCCGCGTCGGCGCATGCTACGCGCGGTGCGACGAAACCGGCGGCCGGTGGGACGAACAGCAGTGCACGGCGCTCGCGCCACCGAGAGAATGGCGTGCTCACCGGGCGTCCGCCGAGGACCGCGGACGACCTCGGACGACCACCCGGCCCATCGCGGCCGCAACGGGAGCCACGCCATGCCCAGCGATCCATCCGCCCTCGGCGCAGCCGCGCGCCGGCACCTCGCGATCGCGCAGCGCGTCGCCGACGCGCACCGCGGCATCGACGACGCTTCGCTGCTGTCCTTCGTCTCCGGCTCGACCGTGGAAAACCTCATCGACGCGCTCTCGGACGTCGACATGAGCGTCGTCTTCGCGAACCTTCCGGGAGAGGCCGCATTGCGCGCGGCCTGCCGGCGGGCGGCGGATGCTCCGGCGAGCGGAGCATCGCGTGCCGCAGCCGGTGGCACCGCCGACCCGCCCGAAGGCGAGTGGACCTGGACCCTCGGCAACCTCGACGACCCGGCCGAAGGCGGCGTGGTCGCCTTCCGGATCGACGGCATCGAGGTGCAGATCGGCTACGCCGCCGGGGCCGGCCTCACGGCCGACATCGATGACCTGCTCGTCCGGCACAACCCCGACACGCCGAACCACAAGTTCGCCGAAGGCATCGCCAAGGCGCTGCCGCTCGCCGGCGCGGAGAAGTTGCTGGCGCTGCAGCGGCGCCTGGCACAGTTCCCGGATGGCTTGGCGCGTGCCATGGTCGAGCACGGCCTCAACGCCAAGCCCATCCACTGGCGCGCGGCGCGGCAGATCATTCACCGCGATGCGCCGCTGTGGAGCCGCGAGATCCAGGTGGAGGCCTGCTACTCGCTGCTGCTCGTGCTGTGCGGCTTGAACCGGCGCTGGTTCACGCGCTTCCAGGTCAAGCGCATGCGAAGGCTGGCGGAGAAGCTGCCGCTGGCGCCCAAGAACCTCGTGCCGAGAATCGAGCACCTGCTGTCGGCGCCACCCCGCGAGGGCTTCGATGCGCTGCACGCGCTGGAAGCCGAGGTGCTGGCGCTGGTGGCGGCGCAGATGCCGGAGGTCGACCTGGCGGCGGTGCGGCGCCGGCATCAGGCCTACGAGGCGGCGTAGGGGCAGGATGATCGCCGGCTTCGAAGAGGCGAAGCGACGAGACAGAGCGCCAACGACTGGAGACCCCACATGGACCTGAAACTTTCCGACAAGACCTGCCTGGTGACCGGCGCCAGCACGGGCATCGGCCGCGCCGTCGCGCTGCTGCTCGCGGCCGAAGGCGCGCGGGTGGTCATCACGGCCCGTTCCGTCGCGCCGCTCACGGCCCTCGCGGCCGAGATGCGTGCGGCCGGTGGCCGCGAGCCCGTTGTGCTGACCGCCGACTTCGTGCAACCGAACGCCGCCCACGGTCTGGCCGAAAGGGTGCTGAAGGAAGTCGGACGCATCGACGTGCTCATCAACAACGCCGGCGGTTCCAGGCCGCTGGACCGCCCGGACGACGACACTGCCTGGGACGAGGCGTTGCTGCTCAACTTCCTCTCCGCGCGCAGGCTCGCCGAGCGGCTCCTACCCGGGATGGCGGAACGCCGGTGGGGCCGGGTTGTCAACGTCTCCGGGGCGGTCGTCGCCAAGTCGGTGAATGGGGCGACACCGGCGAAGGCGGCGCTCGAAAGCTGGTCCAAGGCGATGGCGGCCATGTACGCAGCGCGGGGCGTGACCGTCAATTGCGTGGCGCCGGGCCGCATCAACACGGCCCAGATCCTGAACCGGCTCCATCCCACCGAAGCCTCGCGACGGGACTTCATCGAGCGCAACATCCCGATGGGCCGCTTCGGCGAGCCGCACGAAGCCGCCGCGGCCATCACCTTCCTGGCTTCAGAGTCGGCGAGCTACATCACCGGCGTGACGATTCCCGTGGACGGGGGCGCGCTGCGCTTCACGCTCTGACGCCGGCGGGCGGAGGCCACACCCCGGTCATCTGCCGAGAGCGCCGCGCCTCAAGCCCCGGCCGGCGGCATCGATGGGCTCGCTTCGCCATCGTGGGCGTACACCCATGCGCTTTGCCGCAGCGGTTCGCCCTGCGCGAGCTCGAGATCGCGCTGGCGCTGCAGCGCGCCATCGGGCAGGTGGTTGCGGATCTCACGGCCGCGGCTCATGAGCTGCACTTCGCTCGCCCGCGGCCGACGCAAGGCTTCGTAGCGCTGCAGCGCGGCCGGCGCCGATGCCGCGTCGGTTCCGCGCAGGCAGGCGGCCAGCGACTCCGCGTCCTCGATCGCCTGCGCCGCGCCCTGCGCGAAGAAGGGCAGCATCGCGTGCGCGGCGTCGCCGAGCAGCGTGACGCGGCCATGCGTCCAGCGTTCGAGGGGGTCGCGGTCGTAGAGCGCCCAGCGCTTGGTCTCGGTGGCGGCGGCGAGCAGGCGCTGCACGTCTTCGTGCCAGCCCTCGAACTCGACCAGAAGGTCCTGCACACTGCCCTCGGCCGTCCACGATTCGGTGCGCCACTCGCCGGCGGGCACGATGGCCACGCCGTTGACGAGGCGGCCACCGGAGATGGGGTAGTGCACGAGGTGGCGCCCGGGGCCGAGCCAGAGCGTCTGCACCGGCCGCAGCGCCATCTCCGGGGCGCGGTCGGCGCTGACGAGAAAGCGGAAGGCACACAGCTCGGCGAAGCGCGGCTCGACGTTCGCCTGCAAGGCCGGGCCCACGGCGCTGTGGATGCCGTCGGCGCCGACGGCGATGTCGGCCGTGACCTTCGCCCAGTGCCCGCCGCGGTGCGCGAACGTGAGCTCCACGCCGCCGTCGTCCTGGCGCACCTCGACGCAGCGGTGGTCCAGGCACAGCTGCTCTTCGGGCAGCGCCGCCTGCAGCAGCGCCAGCAGGTCGGCGCGGTGCGCCACGTAGCAGGCGGCACCGTACAGGCGCTCGCACTCGTCGCCCATCGGCTGCACCGAGAGCACATGCGCGTCCTGCCAGCGGCGGAACTCCCACGCGGCCTCCAGCCGCACGGCGAAGTCGGGCAGCTTCGCGGCCAGGCCCAGCCGCGCCAGCGGGCGCACCATGTTCGGCGGCACGACGAGACCGGCGCCGACCTCGCGCAGCGCGCTCGCCTGCTCGTACACGGTGGCGTGCAGGCCGGCCTGGCGCAGGAAGAGCGCGGCGGCCAGTCCGCCGAGGCCGCCGCCGACGATCGCGATGCGCATGTGGATGGGGGGCTCAGGGCGGCGCCGAATGGCACCGCACTTCAAGGTGCATCCATGTTAGCCGCGCTGCAGCAGTGCCCCGGCGCGCGTTCAGGTGTGTCAGTGCCTGCCCTGGCCGTTCGTTGCGCCTGTGGCCGGCGGCGAAGCGTCGGCTCTTGCGGTGGCTTCTGCCAGCGCGCCGAGCCGTGCTAGTCGGCCGACCCGAGGCAACTGCCGCCGTCGACGACGATCTGCGTGCCCGTGATGTAGGCCGACGCGGGCGAGGCGAGGAACAGCGCCGCGCCCTGCAGGTCGGCGACGCTCGCCAGCCGGTGCATCGGGATGGCGTGCTCGAAGGGTGCCCGCGCGACGGGGTCCTGCAGACGGCCGCCGCCGATCTGCGTGATCGTGGGGCCGGGCGCGATGCCGTTGACGAGGATGCCGTAGCGCGCCAGCTCAAGTGCCGCCTGCCGCACGAGTTGGCCGAGCGCGGCCTTCGAGGCCACGTACAGCGTGCTCACGAGCGTCTCGGTGCGCAGCAGCGAGACGGTAGTGGTGACGATGATGCGCCCGCCTCCGCCCTGGCGCTTCATGGCCGGCACGGCGGCTTGAAGTGTGGCCAGCGCGCCGCGTAGGTTGACGGCCAGCACGCGGTCGAAGGTGGCGAGCGACAGGTTCTCGAGCGCGCCCGCCTCGTTGCGCGAACCGTCGCCCTTGAGGAAGCCCGGCCCGGCGCTGATGCCGGCATTGGCGAACAGCACGTCGAGGCGGCCGCGGCGCTCCACCGCGCCGGCCACTGCGGCTTCCAGCGTGGCGGGATCCGTCACATCGGCCACCACGCCCACGGCCGAGCCGGCGTGGCCCTGCAGGCGCGCCACGGCCACGTCGAGCGAACCTGGCTCGCTGTCGACGAGCGTCACGTGCGCGCCGTTGGCGCACATCACCTCGGCATGGCCGAAACCGATGCCGCTCGCCGCGCCGGTGACCAGCACCGACAGGCCGCGCACATCGAAGAGATTGGCCGCGAACACGTTGGCCGCCAGCAAGGTCTCGCCACTCATGACCACCTCCGCCTCACTTCTTCAGCAGGTACAGCGCGATGCCGGGGAAGGCGATCAGCAGGCCCAGGCGCACGAAGTCGGCATAGAGGAAGGGCATGATGCCGCGGAAGATGGTCTTCAGCGGGATGTCGCGCGCCACGCCGCCCATGACGAAGACGTTCATGCCGATCGGCGGCGTGATCATGCCGATCTCGATCATCATGACCATCATGATCCCCCACCAGATGGGGTCGAAGCCGAAGCCGATGATCAGCGGGTAGACGAACGGCGTGGTGAGGATCATCGCGGCGATGGTGTCGAACACCGCGCCGAGGAAGAGGTACATCAGCAGCACGATGGCGAGCACGGTGTAGGCGCCGAGCTCGGCCGCGCGCACCTGCGCCACCAGCGCCTTGGGCGCTTCGGTCATGGTGAGGAAGTAGCTGAAGAGCGCCGCGCCGACGACCATCAGGAAGATCATGCCGGTGCTCTGCGCCGTCTCCACGGCCACCGACGTGAGCTCGCGCCACCAGTGGGCGCGCGGCTGCCGGCCGAGGAAGAAGAAGAGCGTCAGGCCGACGCCCATCGACGCCGCCTCCACCACGGTGGTGATGCCGGCATAGAGGCCGATGACGACGACGACGATGACGACGACGGCGCGCCAGGCGCCGGCCACGGCGCGCAGGCGATCGGCCCAGCTGGCGGGCTCGAAGGCCGGCCCCGCCTCGGGGTGCAGGCGCGTGAACACCACGACTGCGCCGCAATACAGCGCGGTGGCCAGCAGCCCGGGCAGGATGCCGGCCATGAACAGGTCGAGCACGAACTGCTCGGTGAGCACGGCGTAGATCACCATCACGATGGAGGGCGGGATCAGGATGCCGAGCGTGCCGCCGCTGGCGATGCTGCCGGTGGCGAGCCCCGGCGCGTAGCCGCGGCGCAGCATCTCGGGCAGCGCCACGCGCCCCATCGTGGCGGCGGTCGCCACCGACGAGCCGCACAGCGCGCCGAAGCCGGCGCAGCCGACGACGGTGGCCATGGCCAGGCCGCCCCGGCGATGGCCGACCCAGCTGCTGGCAATGCGGTAGATGTCGCCCGAGATGCCGGCGCGTGCCGCCAGGCTGCCCATGAGCAGGAAGAGCGGGATCGTCACCAGGTCGGCGCTGCTGAGCGCGCTGACGATCTCCACCGACACGGTGGCGATGGCCGCGCCAGTGTCGGTGAGCGCGCCGAAGAGCACGAGGCCCGACACCGCCATCGCCACGCCCACCGGCACATGCACGGCGATGAGCGTGAGCATGATGCCCACGCCGGCCAGCAGCAGCAGGATGGGGTGGTCAGCCATGCGCGGCTTCAGGTGGCGTGGATACCGCCTGCCAGACGACCCGGGCCTGCACGAACACGCACAGCCCCAGCAACGCAGCGACCACGAACCAGGTGGGCGCGGTGCGCAGCGAGATGTTGGCGGTGCGGAAGCCCCCGGTCCAGTCGGAGTGCGCGCGCTGGAACATCTTCCAGGTGAAGAGCACGAGCAGCGCTGCCAAAGCCACCTGGCCGATCACGTCGAGCGGCCGCGCGCGGCGCGGGCCGAGCCACTCACCGAGAAAGCGGATGGCGATCATGTGACCCGACTCGAGCGCCGCCGGGAAACAGCAGGCGATCGCCACGGGGTAGGTGATCTGCCCGATGTCCGACACCCACGACTGCGGCGCGCGCAGCAGCCAGCGCGCGAGCACGTCGAGGAAGATGAGCCCGACATTGCCGAGCAGGATGACGAGCGCCACCATGGCCAGCGCGGCGCCGGGGCGCTGCCAGGCAGGGGCAGCCGTCGCGGGCGCGGCACTCATCGAGCGAGGTGGCGGGGCGGCTGGCGGTTGGGCGATGGGCGGCCGCGAGGGCTCAGCGAACTTCGGCCGCGCCCTTGCGGAAGGCCTCGAGGATCTTGTCGCGCCCCGGCTCGGCCTTCACCCAATCAGCCACCAGTACCTCGAACGCGGCCTTGATGCGCGCCTGGTCGGCGGCGGGGAAGGTGCCTGCCGTGTGGCCCCCTTCGCGCAGGTAGTTGGCGCGGTACTCGCCCACGGCGTCGTCGAAGGCCTTGCCGCCGAACTCGGCATAGGCCACGCCGCCGTGCTTGGTGAATGCCGCCTTCGCGGCCTCGGGCAGCGACGCGTACTTGGCCGCGTTCATCGGCAGCATCGTCGCGAGGCGGCCGAAGTCGGTGTCGATGTGGTTCGGCGTCGTGCGGTCGACGCGGAATTCCTTGATGCCGATCCAGTCCATCAGCACGCCGTCGAGCAGGTTGCGGCTCAGCGCCTCGGCGATCTCGGGGCCGCGGATGTTGCCCACCGCCGTGCCGCCGAGCTTCTCGAGCGCGCCCATCTGCAGCGCGCCGGCGGCGCGCACTTTCTGCCCGGCCAGCGCGGCGATCGTCGGCGTGGGCTTCTTGGTGTGCAGCACGTTCGAGGCCGTGGTGACGAGGCCGAGCACCTTCACCTTCTCGGGCACCGGCAGCAGGCCGGCCTCGAAGGCCCGCCAGGCGCCCACCGACGCGGCCTTGGTGTTGGCGGCCACGCCGGGCAGCTGCGTCACGTCGTAGCTCTCGAAGGCGCCCGGCGTGTACGAGGGGATGACGATGGCGATGTCGGCAGCGCCGTCCTGCACGAGCTTGAGCTGCTCGGTGGGCGCGCGTCCGAGCGTGCCGCCGGGGAAGAACTTGTACTCCAGCGTGCCCTTCGAGTCGGCGACGACACGGTCGAGGAAGGGGATGACGATCGCCTGGTTCAGGAAGCCGGCCGGCGGCATGAAGCTCGCCATGCGCAGCGTGACCTTCTCCTGGGCGATGGCGAAACGCGGTGCCGCGAGCGTGGCGGCCACGCCGGCTGCGCCCGCCACCAGGGTGCGGCGGCTCATGCGATGTGGGAATTCGTTCGACACGGTTTGTCTCCTCGGGTCCTGCGGCGGGGCCGGCTGACGCGGGGGTACGGCTGCCACCCGCGCTGCGCATTTCATATTGACATATCTGGAAATGAGATGTCAACGAAACGAACCCGCAGTTGCGCCTCTTCCGGCGCGTTGCGGCCGCAGGGGTTCAGGGCTCGGCGTTCATGTGCGGCACCTGCGCCTCGATGCGGCGCAGCAGCGACCACAGCGTCTGTACCTCCTCGGCGCTGAAGGTGGCGAGCAGCCGCGACTGGCGCCGGCGCGCCGATTCGCGCAGCTTGCGGTAGATCTCCAGGCCCGCGGGCGTGAGGCTGGCGATGGCGGCGCGGCCGCGGCGCTGCGTCTGCTCGATCTCGACCAGCCCGCGCTCGGCCAGCACCTTCAGGCTCTTGCTCGCAGCGGCGTAGTCGAGGTCGGCCATCTCGGCCACCTCGCGCACGATGCGGTGCGAGCTGGTGCCGATGGCCATCATGGCGCGCCACTCCGACATGCCCATGCCGAAGCGCTTGCGGTAGTGGTTGGAGGCGCCGTTGGCCAGTCGGTTGGCCACGCCCATGATGTAGGCGGCCATGTAGCGGTTCACCTCGGCGTCGGTGCCGGCCACCGGCGCCGGCGGGCGCTCGGCCCGCGGCGGCGGACCACCGGCCTGGGCCGGCGCGGC
>JAEUPE010000251.1 GCA_016790435.1 Rubrivivax sp.
TCGGCGAGTTCGCCGTGGACCTGCCGCGCCCGCGTGACGTGGCCGAGGTGAAGACGACGCCGCGCTTCCTGGCGCTGCACGCCGCCATCTGGGCCGTGCTGCGCGAAGAGGTGCTCAAGGGCTACGCGCAGCAGCTCAAGGTCGCGGCATGAGCCGGCTCGAGACACGGGCCTGAGCCGAGCCGCGCAAGACACCCCATGTGGTCCTTCCTCAAGCCCCGCACCGGCAACCTGCGCTTCTGGCAGGTGGGCCTGCTCGTCGTCGTCTTCGCCTTCTGGCACGTGATGACGCAGCCGGGGCTGCTGCCGAACTTCATGTTCGAGAACGACCGCCAGGCGGCGTTCTTCTTCGGCCAGCCGCTGAAGGTTTTCGCGCGCATCTGGGCCTGGTTCGTCACCGACGCCGACATCTACAAGCACCTGTGGGTGACGCTGGTGGAGACGATCCTCGCCTTCGGCATCGGCGCGGTGGGCGGGCTGCTGGCGGGCCTGTGGCTGGCACTGAGTCCCATGGCCAGCGCCATCCTCGAGCCCTACATCAAGGCGCTCAACTCGATGCCGCGCATCATCCTCGCGCCCATCTTCGCGGTGTGGTTCGGCCTCGGCATCGCGTCGAAGGTGGCGCTCGGCGTCACGCTCGTGTTCTTCATCGTCTTCTTCAACGTCTACCAGGGCGTGAAGGAGGTGAGCCCGGTGGTGCTGGCCAACGCCCGCATGCTCGGCGCCAGCCAGCGCCAGCTGCTGCGCCACGTGTACCTGCCTAGCGCCACGAGTTGGGTCTTCAGCAGCCTGCACACGAGCGTGGGCCTGGCCTTCGTGGGCGCGGTGGTGGGCGAGTACCTCGGCAGCAGCCAGGGCGTCGGCTACCTCATCCTGCAGGCCGAGGGCACCTTCGACATCAACACGGTGATGGCCGGCATCCTGGTGCTCACGGGCTTTGCGCTCGTGCTCGACGGTGGGGTGGGGCGTATCGAGCGGCGGCTGATGAAGTGGCAGCCGAAGTCCGGGGAGACGGAAAAGCTCTGATCCGCGTCGAATTGGGCGCCAAAGGCACGCGGGATTGACTTTGCTCGCCAAAGCCGGTGGCCGCATCGGCTAGAAACCCCTTCCCACCCGGGCCCGCCTTGTCGCGCGCCCGTTTCGTCACGAAGGGGTTCGGCCTGGCTTCTCCCCGCCGCACGGAACAACGCCGCTGGCTCGGCTTCGAGACCGATGCGCGTGGCCTGGTCGACCGGACCATGGCCATGCGCTTTCTCTGGGTGGGCGGCGGCGTGGCGCTGTTCGGCGCGCTGATCTCGGCCTTCGAGGCGTTCGCGCTGACCGCGCAGGCGCGCACGGTCCTGGTGGGCAGCCAGGCCCTGCTCGGGCTGCTGTGCCTGGGCGCCGTGCGGCTGGTGGACCGGGTGCCGCATCGCCGCCTGGTGCTGCTGGGCGCGTGGGCCTGCGTGGCGGTGGTCACCATCATCGCCGTCGTGCTGGGGCACGGCGCGCACTCGCTCGACCTGAGCTTCTACCCGCTCGTCATCTGCGTGCTGGCGGCACTGGTGGGCACCGGCAGCGCGCTGGCGCTGACCCTCGCCTGTGCCGGCATCGTGGCCGCGCTGGCCTGGGCCGAGACGCAGGGCCTGGTGCCGGGCGCGGCCGTGCTCGGGCTCTCGCCGCTGTCGCACCCGCTGTCCACGCATGGGCTGCTGCTGGTGGCCGGGTTCACCGTCGGAGCCATCCTGCTTCGCCTCTCAAACACCTCGTATCGTGAAGCGAAGGACCGCGAGGCGCGCTTCCGCGGCCTGCTGGCCATCGCCACGCAGCAGTACTGGGAAACCGACGCGCAGCTGCGGTTGCAGCGCTACGACGACAGCGCCACGCTGGAGCCGAGCCCGCTGATGGACGCCTGGCTGCAGCGGCCGCTGGCGCAGACCATCGCCGACCTCGCCATCGACCCGCACGGGCGTGAAGCGGCGTTGCAGGCGCTGGCGGCCCGGCAGCCCTTCGACCAGCTGCGGCTGCGGCTGGCGCCCGGCCACGCCGTGGTGCAGCTGAGCGGCCAGCCGCGACACGACGCGCAGGGCGCGTTCGTCGGCTACTGGGGCGTGGCCGCCGACATCTCCGAGGCCGAGCGCACGCGCCTGGAGCACGCCGCGATGCTGCAGCGCGCGCCGGTGGGCATCGCCTTCACGCGCCACCGGCGGGTGATCGGAGCCAACCCCCACTTCGAGCGCATGTTCGGGTGGCCGGGCGGCTCGATGGTGGGCGGTGGCCCGGAAGTGACTGGCGCCACGAAGGAGGAGTGCGAGGCGCTGGAGAGTCTGTTCGCGCGCAACGCCGCGCATGGGCAAGCGCAGGTGATCGAGGCGCGGATGACGCGCCGCGACGGCAGCCGCTTCTGGTGCCGGCTGCAGGCCGACTCGCTCGACACCGACGAGGCTTCGAACAGCGGCACGATCTGGATCGCCGAGGACGTGACCGAGCGCCGCCAGGCGCAGCGGGAGCTGGCCGACGCCCGCGACGCGGCCGAAGCAGCCAGCCGCGCCAAGAGCCAGTTCCTGGCCAACACGAGCCACGAGATCCGCACGCCGCTCAACGCGCTGCTGGGGCTGGCGCGGCTGGCGCTGGCCGAAGGCTGCAGCGAGGCGCAGCGCCGGACCTACCTGCGGCACATCCAGGACAGCGCCCGCGGGCTGTCGGCCATCATCAGCGACATCCTCGACCTCTCGAAGATCGAGGCCGGCAAGCTCGAGCTGGAAGCGGCCCCCTTCGACCTGCGCGGCGTGCTGCAGGCGGTGCAGCAGACCTACCTGCCGCTGGCGCAGGCCAAGGGCCTGGGCCTCGAGCTCGCCGTGGAGACCACGCTGCCGGCGGCCGTGCAGGGCGACTCGACGCGGGTGCGCCAGATCGTCGGCAACTTCGTCGCCAACGGCATCAAGTTCACCGAGCGGGGCCAGGTCCGCGTCGAAGCGCGCGAGCTCGCGCCCGGGCGTGTGCAGCTGGCGGTGCAGGACAGCGGCATCGGCATCGACCCACAGGCCCAGCACGATTTGTTCACCCCCTTCTCGCAGGCCGACGCCTCGACGACACGGCGCTACGGCGGCACGGGCCTGGGTCTTTCCATCTGCCGCCAGCTGGCGCGGCAGATGGGCGGCGAGGTGGGCGTGCACAGCAAGCCCGGCGAGGGCAGCCGCTTCTGGGCGGAGCTGCCGTTGCCCGCCTGCGAGCCTGCCGCGGTCGCCGCGACGGCGGGCGCCGCGCCCGGGGAGGAGCCCGGCGAGACCGAAGCCCTCCAGGGCGCTCGCGTGCTCGTGGCCGAGGACAACGTCGTCAACATGCTGATCACCGTGACGCTGCTGCAGGCGTGGGGCGTGCAGGTGACGGAGGCCCCAGACGGCGCGATGGCGCGCGAGGCCGTGCTGGCCGCCGCGCGCGCGGGCCGGCCCTTCGACGCGGTGCTGATGGACGTGCAGATGCCCGTGCTCGGCGGGCACGAGGCGGCGCGCGCGCTGCGCGATGCGCTCGGCGACGACGCGCCCCCGCTGATCGCGCTCACTGCCGCGGCCATGGTCGGCGAGCGCGAGCTGGCGCTGCGCTCGGGCATGTCCGACTTCCTGACCAAGCCGCTGGAGCCCGAGCGCATGCGCACGGTGCTCGCGCGCTGGGTGCGGCAGGGCCGAGGCCTGCGGGCCGCAAGGGACTGAGCCGCGCCAGCCGCACCAGCCGCGTGATGCGCGGCAGGCTCGGGAGGCCAGAGGAAACCCCAGTGGGCACCTAGGGGGGCGGTCCAGTCACTTTGACGTCCAGCACGACTTACGTCGGGCGACAGCCTCTGGGTGAACGCCGAAGATGCCGCCGCGCCGCAACGGGCGGCAGGACTAGATAGACGGAGGAGCATGGGGTCGCCGATGGGAGGCAGGCAGGGCAGCGGCTTCGCCGCGGGCCTGTGCACCCGTTTCGTCCGCGCACCTCTCGCCGCGCGCCTGCTGGCGCCGTTCCTGGCATTGCTGCTGGCCGCCCCCGGCCTCGCCAATGCCGCCGACGCGCAGATCACCTCGCTCGTCGACAGCCCCGACCCGGTGGTGGCCGGCGCCGTCATCGAGTACACGGCGCGCGTCGACAACAACGCAGTCGACGCCGCCCTCAACGTGCGCCTGCGTCTCACGGTGCCGGCGGGCGCCACCTTCGTCTCGGCCACGCCACCGGGCGGCGCCAGTTGCGCGGCGCAGAGCGCCACGGTGGTGCAGTGCACGCTCGGCACGCTGCCAGCGCTCGGCGCCGGGCCGGTGGACGTGGTGCTGCGCTGGCGCGCGCTCGGCCCCGGCCCCACCACGGTGACGGCCACCGCCGAGGTGCTCTCGGACAACGACGCCAACGCCGGCAACAACTCGCAGGCGCAGACCACCACGGTCAACAACGGCGCCAACCTGTCGCTCGCCAAGACCGACTCGCCCGACCCGGTCGTGGGCGGCTCGAACGTCACCTACACGCTCACCGTGAGCAACGCCGGGCCCAACGACGCCGGCAGCCTGCGGCTGGTGGACACGTTGCCGCCGAGCACCTCGTTCGTCTCGGCGGCCGGCGCCGGCTGGACCTGCGGCCACTCGGGCGGCGTCGTCACCTGCACGCGCCCCGGGCCGCACGCGCTGGGCGCGGGCATCCCGGCGGTGAGCGTGGTGGCGCAGGTGAACGCGGCCGGCGGCACCATCACCAACAGCGCCACCGTGTCGCCGGGCACCACCGGCGGCATCGCCGACCCCGACAGCGCCGACAACACAGCCACCGCCAACACCAGCGTGCTGCCCGGGGCCGACATCCGCATCGCACAGAAGACGGTGACCTCGGCGCTGCCGGCCATCGCCGACAGCAACGTCACCTTCGTCATCCAGCCGCGCAACGGCGGGCCGGCGGCGGCCACCGACGTCTCGGTGAGCGACACGCTGCCGGCGGGCTGGACCTTCGTCTCCGCCAGCGGCACGGGCTGGACCTGCGGCAACGCGGCCAACACCGTCACCTGCACGCGCGCCACCTATGCGGCCGGCGCCACCAACGACATCACCGTCGTCGCCACGGCGCCCAACAACGCCGCGGTGGGCCCCACCGGCACCACCTACGCCAACACGGCCACCGTCACCGCCACGAGCACCGACCCCAACGCCGGCAACAACAGCGGCTCGGTGAACGTGAACGTGCTGCCCGACGGCGCCGACCTGCGCCTGACGAAGAGCAAGACGCCCGACCCGGTGGCGCAGGGCTCCGCCCTTACGAGCACCGTCACCGTCACCAACAACGGCCCGCGCACCGCCACCGGGCCGCTGCGCGTGCTGGAGCAGCTCACCGGCGAGACCTTCGTCAGCGGCACGGGCACCGGCTGGACCTGCGGCGCCGTGGGCGCGCTCGTCACCTGCAACCACGCCAACGCGGGCGGGCTGGCGATCAACGCGGCGCTGCCCGCGCTCACCATCGTCACCACCGCCACGGCGGCCGGCGCAGCCAGCAACCAGGCCTGCACGGGCAGCAGCACCCCGGGTGCGGGCACGGCCTCGCCGCCGGCCGAAGGCGACCCCAACCCCACCAACGACTGCGTCACCGTCGCCTCCAATTCCACGACGACGCGGCCAGACCTCGGCATCAGCAAGGCGACGAGCACGCCCACGGGCGGCGACAAGGTGGTGGGCACGAGCGAGAGCTCGGTCACCTACACGCTGGTCGTCACGAACTCGAGCGCCGCCGGCACCGAACCCGCCACCGGCATCACCATCGACGACACGGTGCCGGGCTGGATCAACGGCCGCAGCAGCATCACGACGCCGGTGTCGGTGGTGATGTCCGGCGGCGCCACGGCCACCTTCGGCTGCGTCGTCACCTCCAGCACCGGGCGCGTGCTGTGCACGCAGAGTGGCGGCACGCTCACCGGCGGCCAGACCGCCACCGTGACCCTCGTCGCCAACCGGCCGCTGCAGGACGGCACCTTCACCAACACGGCCACCGTCTTCAACACCGCCGAGGGCGACCCGAACGCGGCAAACAACAGCGCCAGCGACACCGTCACGATCGCGCCCATCGCCGACGTGGAGATGACGGGCAAGACGGCCACGCCAGCCTCGGTGCGCGCCGGCGAAGAGAGCACCTACGTGCTCTCGTTCCGCAACAACGGCCCTTCGACGGCCGCGGCGGTGACGGTGAGCGACACCTTCACCTTCGCGCCCGGCGACGCCGGGCTGACGGTGCTGTCCATCGCCAGCAGCAAGGCGGGCTCCACCTGCAGCATCGCCGCGGGCGCGTTGCTCACGCCGGCGGCCACGAACTTCAGCTGCACGATCGGCACGCTGGCCAACGGCGAGACGCAATCGATCACGCTGATCGTGCGCCCCAACTGGCAGGCGGGCAACGCGGTGCGCAGTTTCGGCAACCTGGCACGCGTCAACACCACGTCGGTCGAGAACCCGGCCGGTGGCGACAACGGCAACAACGAGCGAACCGCCACGCTGGCCGTGCAGCCGGCGCTGGTGGACCTGCTCGTCAACAAGACCGACCGCGTCGGCGCCATCAACCTCGACCCGGTGCCGTTCACGAACGGCGCCACCTTCCTCGCCTACCAGGTGGCGGTGACGAACAACGGCCCCTCGTTCGCCACCGGCGTCACCATCACCGA
>JAEUPE010000276.1 GCA_016790435.1 Rubrivivax sp.
CTTCGCGCCGCAGGCGTTGCCCTCCTACGCCTCGACCTGGCGGCCCGTCGTGCAAGCGCTCGGCGCCGAGGCGGCCACGGTGCAGCAGCGCACGCCGGCGATCTACGCCTGAGACGCAAGGCCAGCAAAGCGCAACCAGCCAGCACGCCGGAAGCGCTTCCGCCAGGTACCCGCCAGCTACTCGCCAGGGGGTGGCACCCGAGTTGACCCCGAAACGACTTGCTTCTCGCCGCTTTCCGTCGGCGGGCCGGCTCAAGAATTTCCCGGATACGCCGATGCCAAGCCACCGCGCCACGCGGCCATGCCGTGCCCGGAGCTTGGCGGCACCCCCGTTGCACCTGTCCCCTGATCCGCGTCGAGACCGAGAGATGACCTGGCTGGATGATCGATCGTTGAAGCTCAAGATGGCGCTCGCTCCGGCGGTGTGCCTGGTCCTGATGCTGGGCGCCTGCGCTGGCGCGCTGTGGGGCCTGGCGCAGCAGCGCGCCGCGCTCGACTCCCTGCACGAGCATCGCCTGCCTGACTACAGCGCTGCGGCGCGCATCGAATCGGGCCTGCGTGACATGAACGCCCTCGTCAACCGCTCGATCGGCTACGAAGCCCTGGGTTACGACGCCAAGGTGGTGGCCGGCATCGACAGTGCACTGGTCAAGACCGCTGGCACGTTGCGCGAACTGCTGACCCGGCAGGCGCAGGACGCCGCCGACGCGGCCGATCGCCAGGCCTGGCAGGCCTTGGTGGGCGACTTTGCCAAGTACGAGAAGCTGGTGAAGGAAACGGTGGACATGAAGTCGGCCGGCGCTGCCATGGCTTCGACCTTCCTCAGCACGGCGCAGGGTGCCTACGAAGGGCTGTTGCAGAAGATCAGCGGCGTCAGCGGCGCCCGGCTCGAGGACGCAGGGCGCGACGTGGCCGCGGCACGGGCTTCGGCCGCCCGTGTCCAGATCGTCATCGGCGTCACGATGACCGTGGCGCTGATCAGCGGCCTGCTGCTCTCGGTGCTGCTGGCCGCGAATCTCGTGCGGCGCGTCAACGGCCTCTCGCAGGCCGTGTCGCAGCTGGCCGAGGGCCGCCTGGACATCAGCGTGCCCGTGTCGGGCCGCGACGAGGTCGGGCTGCTCATGCGCGGCCTGGACGAACTGCGGCAACGGCTGGCCCGTTCCATCGCTGCCGTGCGCGACGCCTCGGATTCGGTGCACGAGGCCGCGCAGGAGATCTCGTCCGGCAATGCCGACCTGTCGCAGCGCACCGAGCAGCAGGCCAGCAGCCTGCAGCAGACGGCGGCCTCGATGGAACAGATCAACGGCAACGTGCGCCAGAGCGCCGAGAGCGCGCGACAGGCGACGCAGCTCGCGTCCTCGGCCAGCGCCGTTGCAGCCAAGGGCGGCGAGGTCGTGGCCGAGGTCGTCTCCACCATGGCGCAGATCAGCGACAGCAGCCGTCGCATCGCCGAGATCATCGGCACCATCGACGGCATCGCCTTCCAGACCAACATCCTGGCGCTGAACGCGGCTGTCGAGGCGGCGCGCGCCGGCGAGCAGGGCCGGGGCTTCGCGGTGGTGGCCGGCGAGGTGCGTGGCCTCGCGCAGCGCAGTGCCGAGGCCGCACGCGAGATCAAGCAGCTCATCGGCACCAGCGTCGAACGGGTCGAGGCCGGCTCCCACCTCGTGGGCGAGGCGGGCCGCACGATGCAGGAGATCGTGACCCAGGTGCGCCGGGTGGCCGACCTGATCGCCGAGATCGGCTCGGCCACCGAAGAACAGACCGACGGCATCGGCCGCGTCAGCGGCGCCGTCAGCGAACTCGACTCGGTCACGCAACAGAACGCCGCCCTGGTGGAGCAGGCCGCCGCCGCCGCCGAGAGCCTGAAGCAGCAGGCCCTGCGCCTGGTAGACAGCATCGGCGCTTTCCGCACCGAAGCGCCGGCAACTGCCGTGGGCGCGCCCGCCTGACACACCCTTCCCTCACGTTTGCATCTCACCCCAAGGAAAGAAAGGAAGTTCCATGAAGTTCGCTCCGCTGGCCACCGCGTTGGCCCTCGCCTTCTCGGCCTTCACGGCCCAGGCCACGACGCGCGACGAAGCGCAGGCCATGCTGAAGGCCGCGCTGGCCGAGATCAAGGCCAAGGGCATGGCCAACGCCGGCCAGGAGTTCACCACCGGCAGTGCCAACTGGAACAAGGGGACGCTGTACGTGTTCGTCGCCGACTTCAAGGCCAACATCGTGGCCCACTCGGCCAACGCCAAGATGGTCGGCAAGAACCTGTGGGAAGTGAAGGACGCTTCCGGCAAACTCTTCGTGCAGGACCAGGTGCGGCAGATGCAGGCCGGCCCGACGGGCGCGGTGAGCATGCGTTGGATGAACCCGGCGACCAAGCAACTCGACGACGCCGAAGTGGTGCTGGGCCGTGTGCCGGGGCAGGAAGCCTACGTCGGCGCCGTCTGGTTCAAGTGAAGGGCCCGCGCAGCGGGCTGTAGCGGCCGCGAGCGGCGCTTCGGCGCTCCGAATGCCGTCGGCAGGCTGACGCCGTCTACTGCCGAAGGGTCGCTGGCAGCACACCGGCCGCGGCGGGCGCTGGGGCCCGCCGGTAGTGCAACAGCCGCCCCCGATAGGCCGGCCCGTCCACGACCGGCGACCCGAGCACCGTTTCCTCCAGCGAGAAACCCGCGGCCGCCATGCGGCGGTGGAACGCCGGACGGTTGCCACGGTTGGGATCGACGATGAGCACCTCGGCCTGCACGCCGGCATGGCGGTCGATGAAGGCGCTCAGGTGGCCGGCGTCGTCGCGCTCGTAGAGCACGTCGCTGCCGATGATGAGCCCGAAGCGGCCGAACACGCGTGCCCTGCCCTCGCGGCCGGGCAGGCCAGGCGCCGCGGCCCAGTCGCCCAGGCGATAGCGCAGCGGCGGCAGGCGGTTGAGCCGCGCGTTGCGGGCCAGGAAGCGGGCCGTGAGCGGGTGGCAATCCGACGCCGTGACGTCGGCGCCGCGCCGGTGCGCCACGAGGCTGGCCAGCGCCAGGCCGCAGCCCACTTCGAGGATGCGCTCGCTCGCCGCCAGCGGCCGGCCCGCCATGCAGGCCGCGAGGTGCAGCGAAGAGGGCCACACGAGCCCGAACAGCGGCCAGGCGGCGCTGGAGATGCCCACCGCCTCGGCGCGGCCCAGCGGGTCGAAGAACTGCTGGCGATCGAGCAGCGAGCAGATGCGCAGGCTCGCGGCGCCGCCGATGGCGACGCGCTCCTGCTTGGTGTGGTAGCCCGGCATGGGGTGCCCGCGCGGGGTGCCGCGCGGGCCTGGGAAGGAGCTGCAGTATCGCGCGCGGCCCACCGTGCGCTACCGCTGCTGCCGCGGCGGCGGCAGCGCCCCATGCCGCGAGAGCGCCCTACCGGCCGCAGATCGGCTTGGCGTAGGCGTCGATCACCGTGCTCACGCCGCTCGGGTCGGCGCGCGCCATGATGTCGGTCGTCGACTGGTAGCGCTCGAGCTGCTCGAGCCCCGTGGCCGCCATCAGCGCGGTGGCATCCGAGAGCGTGCACTTGCGCTCGTTCTTCACCCGCTGCTTGAGCATGTTGGAGATCGACTGGATGCGCAGCTGCTTGTAGGCCTCGCGTTCGGCGTTTTCGACCACCGGCGTGATGGCGCCGGTGGCGCCCCCCGTCAGTGCCATGCCGACGATCGACGCCACGGCCTTGAAGGGCGCCGTGACCATCGTTGTCGTGACCTTGGCGCACTGGTCCTGGTTGCGCGCACACATCGCGCCGCACTTCACCGGGAAGTTGGCCGGGCAGGCGTCAGCCCAGCAGACGGGGCCGATGCCGGTCTGCCCGCCGGCGCAGGTGGGGTAGCACAGGCCGGCATCGTTCACCTGCCCGGCCGGGCAGACGTTCGGGATGGTGCCTACGCCGCGGTCGTAGGTGACCTTCTGGCACGAGACGCCGATGTCGACCATGCCGCTGGGGCACTGCGGGCTGCAGATGTTGGCGCCCATGGCGACAAAGCCGGCGCGGCACTTCGGATAGAAGATGAGGCCGTTCTTCTCGCAGTTGCCGGCGCCGTTCGCGGCCTCGCAGCGCTTGATCATGCCGTTGTCGTTCAACGGGTCGCCGAACTGCCACGCATAGCCGCCGCCACGGCCGTAGGGCGCACCCTTGGCGCAGTGCAGGCCGTCGTCGCGGAAGCCGGGCGGGCACGCGGGCACGCACATCGTCACGGCGCCGGAGTAGCCGGCCCGGCACGTGGCGTAGCAGAGGCCGCCGTGGTTCTCCATGCCGGCGGCGCATTGCGTCGGGATCTTGCCGGCGCCGCGCGTGGCCGTTTCCTTGTAGCAGACGTCGCCGAAGTACTTGTCGCTCTCGCGCACGAAGTCCTTCTCCTCGCAGGGCCGGCTGGGGTTGGCGGCTGCGGCGGGTGCGGCGGCCGGCGCGGGCGGCGCCACCAGGTTGGGCGCCGCGGTCACGGCGGCCGGGGCGGCGGCAGGCGCCACGGCGGGCCGGCCGACGCAGGCGGGGATGGCGCGATCCCAGCTGGTGCCTTTCTGGATCTCGGCCTGGAAGCACGCGATGGTCGCGCCGGGGTTGGCCGTGCCGCGGCAGAGGCTGCGCGCATTGCCCTCCACCCATTGCCGGGCGCCAGGCGCGCCGGAGTTGTTCCAAGCCACCTTGCCCTGCACGGCCTCGTAGCACTGCTGCTCGAGCGGCGTCACGGCCTGGGCCGAAACGCCCGCGGGCAGGACGACGAGGGCCGCCGCGACGGCGGCCGCTGCGGCGCCCAGGCGCGCGCTCCAAGGACGAGTCTCGGCTCGGGTGTTCATCGGCATTCCCCTCTTGTCGGCCCACATTGGGCCGCCTCTCTCGCCGGACCTTCGGCGCGGCGCAGTGTCGCAGGCAACGATCGGCGGGGCGCGCCCGGGCTTACCCGGTGGCCTGCCCGATGCCACCGGGTCTCGCGTGCACCGCTCGCGCCGCCGCCGACACCTTTGGGCGGCGTGACGACTCAGGCACTGCCGCCCGCGGCGTCGTAGAGGTCGCTTCAGGCGGCGGCGCTCACCGCCTCGCGATGGGGCTGCTCCGCCTTGCTTGCGAGGACGTGGAGGAGTAACGACTCGCGCCAGGTGTGTCACTTATGACGACATTGCGGGCTTTCTGCGCCCCGCCTTGGTGCCGATAAGAACCCACCGATACGTGCCCCCGCATCCATGCGCCGCATGGACCCCGCGCAGCGCAAGCGCGCGGCGCGTGTCCCTTCCTGAACACCCTGGAGACATCGCAGTTGAAGATCGCACATCGCTTGTTCCTACTCTCCGCCGTCACCAGCATGGCCATCGCCACGGCGAGCGCGCTGGGGCTGTGGGCCAGCGAACGCCTGGGGGCTTCGCTGAAGTCGGTCTACGAGGACCGCACCGTGCCGGCTGTGCAGCTCGGCGAGATGGCGCAACTGCTGCTGGCCGACCGGTTGCTCATCACCGAGGTCGTGATGCGCCCCGAGCCCGAGCGCGTCGCCGCGCACCAGCGCGCCCTGGCCGGCAACCGGGCGCGCCGCGAAGGGCTGTGGCGGGACTACATGGCGACCTACCTGACCAGCGAGGAGAAGGTGCTCGCCGCCGAGCTCGAAAGCGCGTTGCAGTCCTGGCAGCAGAAGGGGCTGGACGCGGCGATGGTGGCCATCCAGGCCGGCGACGCACAGCGCGCGAACGAGGTCGTGCTGCTCGACGCGGGACCGCTCGCCGCGCGCGCGGACGAGGTCACCCGCAAGCTCGCGCGGCTGCAGATCGACGTGGCCCGCGAGGAGTACGAGGCCGCGAACGCCCTGCGGCACAGGCTCCTATGGGCGCTGGCGCTGCTCGGTGGCGCCAGCCTGCTGGGCACGCTGGCCTTCGGGGCCATCACGGCGCGCCGGCTGACGCGCACGCTGGGGGCCGAGCCCGACGAGGTGCGCGGCGTCGCCGAGGCCGTGGCGCGTGGCGACCTCGCCACACCGATCGCCCTGCGGCCGGGTGACGCCACGAGCGTCATGGCAGCCATGGCGGCGATGCGCGACAGCCTCGCGCGGATGGTGCTCACCGTACGCGGCAACGCCGACAGCGTGGCCACCGCGAGCACGCAGATCGCCCAGGGCAACCAGGACCTTTCCGCCCGCACCGAGAGCCAGGCGAGCGCCCTGCAGCAGACGGCTGCCTCCATGGAACAGTTGGGCGCCACCGTGAAACACAACGCCGCCAGCGCCCGCCAGGCCAACCAGCTGGCGCAGGAGGCCGCCGCGGTGGCCGGCAACGGCGGCGAGGTCGTCTCGCGCGTCGTTGCCCAGATGCGCGGCCTCGAAGACGGCAGCCGGCGCATGGCGGAGATCATCGGCGTCATCGACGGCATCGCCTTCCAGACGAACATCCTGGCGTTGAACGCGGCCGTGGAGGCGGCACGCGCCGGCGAACAGGGCCGCGGCTTTGCGGTGGTGGCCAGCGAGGTGCGCACGCTGGCGCAGCGCAGCGCCGATTCGGCGCGCGAGATCCGCGGCCTCATCGGCACCAGCGTCGACCAGGTCCGCGAGAGCACGGCGCTGGCCGACCGGGCCGGCACGACGATGCAGGAGATCGTCGGTGCCGTGCACCGCGTGGCCGGCATCGTCGGCGAGATCAGCACCGCCAGCACCGAGCAGAGCAGCGGCGTGGCCCAGGTGGGCGAGGCCGTGACGCAGATGGACACGGCGACGCAGCAGAACGCCGCGCTGGTGGAGGAGAGTGCCGCCGCCGCCGAGAGCCTGAAGGCGCAGGCGCAGACGCTCGTGCAGGCGGTGGCGGCCTTCCGTCTCGCCTGAGCCGGGCATCGGGGCGCGGGGGCTGCGGCCCGCGCTGATCACACCGTGACGGCGCCATGACAGGCGCCCGCAACCGGTGCCGCGCCCGGTGCCATGGCGCGCGAAGAGGGCGTACCGCCGGCCGCCTAGAGAAGGCCGGCGCGCCGTTCGCCCGCAGCGAGCAGCGCCGCCTCGAAGCGCGGATGCGCCAGGGTGTGCGCGACGAAGGCGCGCTCGCTGGCGGCCCCCTTGGCACGCATCAGCGTCGCCAGCGCGGCGCGCTCGCGCAGCGGCCACGTGCCCACTTCGAACAGCGCCACGACGGGCGCCAGCCGGTCCCAGGCACGGCGCTCGTCAGCGCTGAAGCCGCCCCAGCCGCGCAGCCCGCACTGGCGCAGCAGCGCCTCCGCGCAGGCCGCCACGGCGGCTTCGCGGTCGGCGCCAGCAAGGCGGCTCAACGCGGCGCCGGCCGCGAGGCCGAGTGCCGCGGGTTGCGGAATCGGGTGCGGCCTGGCCTCGTCGACATCGAAGCACAGGTGCTCCTCGGCCAGCGCAAGCAGCGTGCGCGCGGGCGTGCGCGCGCCCGGGTGGCGGGCCAGGCGCGCGGCCTCGCGCTCGGCCATGGCGCGGCGCGCGGCGCTGCGCGGCCTGAAGCCGAGCTTGTAATAGAACCACCACGCGCCCGAGTGCAGGCCCTCGTCGTTGCCATGGCCGAGCTGGTAGGGCTCGATCGTGAACGCCGTGGTGCCGTGCAGATGATGCAGCGCCGCCAGCCAGCGCGCGAACGTGTAGGCCGCCTCGGCGCCGCGGAAGGTGTCGAAGGTGTTGAACGACAGCGCCGCGCTGCGCCCGACGATGTCGGCCTGCACGTAGCCGATGGGCACGCGGTTGCGCAGCGTGAGCCCGCCCACCAGCGTGGCCAGCGCATGGCGGCGCTCGGGCAGCACGCCCATGAAGCCGAAGGCGAGCCCGTCGCCGTCGTCGACGAGGCAGGCATCGGCCGGGTTCGCGTACGAGAACGCCTCGAGGGAGCGGGCGCGCGTGACCATCGCCGCCTGCGCCAGGTCGGCCAGCTCGCGGCCGGCGCGCAACGGCAGCTCACGCACGCGCCTGGGCGCGCGTGCGAGCTCGGCACGCGGGTCGGGCCGCCCACGCACCGGCGCGGCTTCGAGAACCCGCGCCATCGGCGCAGCACCAAAGAAGGCCTCGGTGCGCGAGGGCGTGCCGGGGCCGGGCCAAAGCACGTGGCTCGCGTCGATGGCATCGGAGAGCGCCTCGCGCGCCAGGCTCGTCGTCGGCAGCGCGGCGATGCGTTGCAGCAGAAACGTGGCGTCGGTGGCGCTGCCGCGCAGGAGGTCGAGCGCGGCGTAGCCGCCCGGCTTGAGCTCCATCAGCGCGTCGGCCTCGGCTTGCGCCAGGAGCGGTGGCAGCGCCGCGCCGATGCGCGCGCCGGCCTCCTCATCGCTGCGGTCCAGGTGCAGGTGGGCCGGCCAGCGCGCCGCCAACCACTGCGCCTGGCCGCTGAAGAAGCGGTAGTGGATGGCGGTGCCGACGATGCCCGTGTCGTCGAGACGTCGGCGATGGCGGCGCAGGTCGTCGCGGAACGCGAAGCCTTCGAGCATGCGCTCGACCTGCTCGAGCACATCGGCGCGGCCGGGATAGGCACGCAGGTAGCACAGCATCTCGTGCAGTCGCTGCACTTGCTCGGCGGTGGCCAGCGGCTGCTTCTCGAGCCGGCGCAGCAGCGCCAGGCGGCGCGCATGCACCGCGGGCACAGCGGGCACAGCGGGCCCGCGCGTGGACTCCAACTCAACCAGTGCCGAACGACGCATGGTCCACCCAGCCACCCGCACGTCCCGGCGGTGGGATCGCCGGCGCCGCGGAGGTGGTGCGCCTCATTGTGCCGGCAGGGGTGAGCGGCGCGCGGGGCCGTGCTTGTCCTCATGGTCAAGGCGGCCCGCCGGATCTAGGGTCGGCCTCTCGCATGAGGAGACATCGGCGATGACGAAGATCGAATGGACGAAGGCTCGATTGACCTGGGCAGGCGCGGCCACGGCGCTGCTGCTGGCTGGCTGCGGTGGCGGCGGCGAGGCGCATTCCGACGGGGCGCTGTCCGACAGGGCGCAGGCGACGAGCGCCAGCAAGGCCGACGCCGCCGGAGCAGCCACCACGCAGAACTTCGGCTCGCACCACAGCCTGAGCGCCAAGCTGTCGGTCCTCTCGAGCCCGGCGCACATGGTCAGCGGCGGCGACGCGCGCGTGCATCTGAGCGCCGCGCCCGGCCTGCGCGGGCAGCTCGAGTGGTGGCTGAACGGCCGACGCATCCAGCCCACGCTGGCTGAGGTGGCCGACGGCCTGGAAGGCGTCGTGGGCGGCCTCGCCGACGGCCCCAACCTGCTGCAGGTGCGGCATGCGCGCGCCGGCGTGCGGGACTCGCTGATGCTGGTGAACCACCCCATCACCGGCCCCATCACCACCGGGCCGCAGCAGGTGCCCTTCGTCTGCACCACGGCGCAGTTCGGGCTGCAGCCGCTGGCCGATGCCGCCACGGCGCCCGGCTACGCGGTGCGCGACGCCACGGGCGCCATCACCGGCTACAGCCGCCACTGCAGCATCGACACCTTCGTCACCTACCTCTACCGCAGCACCGCCAACAGCTGGAAGGCGATGCCCGGCGACGGCACGCGCCCGGCCGACATCAGCGTCATCACGCTGCCCGACGGTCGCAACGTCGACTTTGTCGTGCGGCGCGAGGTGGGCTCGATCAACCGCTTCCTCTACAGCATCGCGATGCTGGCGCCGGCCGGCGAGAGCGCGGCCGCGCCCGACCTGAGCCTGTGGAACCGCAAGCTGCTGTACTGGTTCCAGGGCGGCGTGGCCATCGGCCACAGCCAGGGCACGGTGCACAGCGGCTCGCTGAACCCCGACATCCTGAAGAAAGGCTTCGCCATCGCGCACAGCAGCGGCAACAACACCGGCACGCACTACAACATGAACCTCGCCGGCGAGACGGCGATGATGACCAAGGAGCGCTTCATCGAGCGCTACGGCGTGCCGCTGTACACCGTCGGCCTGGGCGGCAGCGGTGGCGCCATCCAGCAGTACCTGATCGCGCAGAACAACCCCGGCGTGCTCGACGGCCTGCTGCCGGTGCAGAGCTACCCCGACATGGTGACGCAGACCATCCACGTCGGCGACTGCGAGCTGCTCGAGCACTACATGGACGCCACCGACCGCGCCAACCCGAAGTGGCGCACCACCAAGAACCGCAGCTGGCTGGTGGGCATGAATGCCGAAGAGGGCTTCGCACGCGTCAACGATGCGCTCGCGCCGTTAAAAACGGCGCTCGGCTACAGCACCGCGCCCGGCACCACCGAATGCGTGCCGGCCTGGCGCGGCCTCACGCCGCTGGCGATGAACCCGCTGTACGGCCAGGCGCCCAACCAGCAGAACTACGAGCCGCAGGCCGACATCGCCGCCATCCGCTGGACGCACTACGACGACCTGCGCAACGTCTACGGCGTAGACGCCACTGGCGCCGCCCGCCCGACCTGGGACAACGTGGGCGTGATGTACGGCCTCGCCTCGCTGAAGGCGGGCAAGATCACGCCGGCCGAGTTCCTGCACCTGAACTGGCACATCGGCGGCTGGAAGCATCCCAGCGAGATGGTGCAGGAGGGCTTCCCCTTCTTCGGCACCAGTGCCACCGAGGTCAACAAGGCGCTCACCGTGCCCGGCTACTTCGACCCCTGGAGCCGCCGCAACATGAACCTGGCCGCGGCGGCCGACCAGCCCGCGCCGCGCACGGCGGGCAGCTTCGAGGCCATGCGCGCCGCCTACACGAGCGGCCACGTCTTCCACGGCAAGCTCGACGTGCCGGCCATCGACCACCGCCAGTACATGGAGCGCGAGCTCGACATGCACAACTCGCACCAGAGCTTCGCCGTGCGCCAGCGCGTGCTGGACCGCATGGGCACGAGCGACAACCTGGTGGTGTGGTTCACTGACACGGTGCCCAACACGCCCAAGGCCAGCCAGACGCTCGAAGCGCTGGCGGTGATGGACGAATGGCTGATGAACATGCGCGCCAACCCGCGCCGCAGCGTGGCCGGTAACCGCCCGGCCCGCGCCGTGGACAGCTGCTTCGACCGCAACGGCGTACTGATGAGCGCCGGCGCAAACGTGTGGGACGGCATCCTCGACCAGCGCGGCGCCGGTGCCTGCACGCAGGCCTTTCCACTCTACGGCACCTCGCGCATCGTGGCCGGCGCGCCCATCGAGGGCGGCATCTACAAGTGCGCCAGGAAGCCGGTGGCGTGGGCCGTGCACGACGGCACCTTCGCGCCCTGGTCACCCCGCGCCGACGAGGTGGCGCAGCTGAAGAAGATCTTCCCCGACGGCGTGTGCGACTACCGCCGCCCCGACCGCGCGCGGCCCTGGGGGCTGCGCAGCGGCGGCGCCTGGGGAGCGTTCGGGCGCGAGCACGACGACAAGGAATGAACGCCTCGCCGCCCCTTCACCCTGCCACGACATCGACGACCACGACGCCCGTCTTCTGCCCTGTCTCGACGTATCGGTACGCATCGACGATGGCCGCCAGCGGATAGCGCCGGTCGACGACCGCGCGGTAGGCGTGCGCTTCCATGAGCCCGCGCAGCCTCTCCAGCACGGCGCGGGCACGCACCACCTGCGGCAGCGGGAAGATCACCCGCTCGCTGCGGACGAGGGCCGAGCCGAGCGAGAGCCACACGTTCTGCCAGCCCGGCCCGAGGTCGGTGGCAGCGAAGGTGCCTCCCGGCTTCAACAAGCGGCGGCAGCGGAAGTAGCTCGTCTTGCCGACGGCGTCGAGCACGGCATCGAAGGTCTCGCCGATGGCGGTGAAGTCTTCGGCCGTGTAGTCCACGACTCGATCGGCACCGAGCGAACGCGCCATGTCCATGTGCGGCGTCGCCACGACGGCGGTGACGCTGGCACCGGTGGCCTTGGCCAGCAACACGGCGGCCGTTCCGATGGCGCCCGCGGCGCCGTAGACCAGGAGCCGGCGGCCCGGCCCGAGGCGCAGCTTCTGCAGGTAGGTGTCGGCGTACCAGGCGCCCTCGCCCACCACGCATTCGTGGAAGGCGGCACCGGCCGGCAAACGCGCCATCGGTCCCGCAGCGCTCACGCACAGGAACTCGGCGTGCGCGCCGTAGACCTCGGGCGAGAGGCCGAAGACCCGCTCGCCGACCTGCCAGTCCGTGACGCCCGGGCCCACCGCGTGCACCACGCCGGCGAAGTCCATGCCGAGGATCGTGTTGCGGGGCCGCAGCAGGCCTGCTCCGAGGCGCACGAACCACGGATGCGGCCCGCGCATGCCGCAGTCGGTGCGTGTCACGGTGGTCGCATGCACCTGGACCCGCACCTCGCCGGCCGCCGGTTGAGGGGTGGGCACTTCGAGGATCTGCACGACCTCGGGTGGCCCGTAGCGGGCGTGGACGGCGGCTTTCATCGTCGTGATCCGTCAGGTGGGGTCAGGCCCCGCCACGACACCCGGCCCGCGCGCAAAGCGCTTCGCGTCGCCCCCATGCACCGGCGCCTCGCTGGGCCAGGGCCAGCCACCGAAGCGCGTGCGCTGGTAGTCGGCAAAGGTGGCGCGGATCTCGGCCTCGGTGTTCATCACGAAAGGGCCGTATTGCGCCACGGGCTCGCCGATGGGCCGGCCCTGCAGCACCAGCAACTCGCACGGACCGGCGCCGGCGTTGACGACGTCCAGCGGCCGCGTCGCGTCCACCTCGATCGCCGCGTGGCTGTCGATGGCGCGCCCGGCCAGCTGCAGCCCCGCGCCGACGAAGTAGTAGAGCACGCGCCGCGTGTCGCGCCCCGCGGCGGCCGGCAACGTGAAGCGCGCGCCCGCGTCGAGCGCGAGCGTGAAGATGCCGAGATCGGCTTCGGGCGCGCTGGCCCATGAATCCGGTGGCGGCGGCAGGGGCTGCAGCGGCGCCGCCGTCGGCAGGCCGGGCGTGCTGGGCAATGCGGGTAGTCCTTTGCAGAGGCCCCAGATGCCCCGCCACCACCACCAGCTCGGTGCGCGCGCCGGCCGCGTCGGTGAGCGTGGCCCGCGGCATCTGCTCGGCCCACAGCATCGAAAAGTAGGGCTCGCACATCTTGCTGCGCGCCGGCAGGTTGAGCCAGATCTGGAACAGCTCCAGCGGGTTGTCGCCCGTCTCGTTGAGCAGCGGGAACATCTCCGCGTGCACGATGCCGCGGCCGGCGGTGAGCCATTGCACGTCGCCATCGCCGAAGCGCGCCGCCGCGCCGAGCGAATCGGAGTGGTCGATGCGGCCGCGGCGCACCAGCGTCACGGTCTCGAAGCCGCGGTGCGGGTGCGCCGGGAAGCCCGGCACCTCCTGCCCGTGGTACATGCTCCAGCCACCCTGGCGGCTGAAGTCGCTGCCCAGTTGCCGCCCGGCCAGCAGCGCCGCATCGGGCCCGAAGCGGCCGTTGCCGCGCGGGTAGCGGTCGTCGTGGTGCACGCAGAAGAGGAAGGGGTCCAGCGTCGGCCAGGGCATGCCGAGCGGGTAGAGGCTGAGGATCATGGGCGCATTCTGCGCGGCACCCACGCCTTGCTGATAGCCCCCCAACGGCAGCGGCTCAGCCCGCCTCGCGCCAGAACGGGTTGCTCCAAGCGCGCCGCCCCTGGGCATCGACCACCGTCACGCGCATGAAGCTGCCCTTGCCCAGCTTGTAGGCCGGCAGGCGCACGTGGGTGAGGTCGTGCCCCAGCACCTCCGTCGATCGCGACCCTTTGCCTTGCAGGTAGACGCCGGCGGCCGGCGAACACTTCACCACGAGTTCGTCGCCGTCCATGCACAGGTCATGGATCTCGGCGCCCGTGGAGCTGTAGTAGTGGCCCGCCTTCAGCGCGGCGAGCAAGGCATCGGCCTCCCGCGCTTCGGCCTTCACCATCACCCAGGCACCGAAGGCGTCGTCGGCTTCGAAGTGCGCGTCGTCGCAGGCCAGCGCATTGAGGCGATGGCCGTGCGCCAACAATTGGTCGAGCAGCACGGTGCCGTCGCCGCGGTCGCTCTTCAGCGCCGAGGTGTGGTTGTAGACCTCCACCGCGTGCGCGGCGGTGATGGTGCGCGCATCGTCCACACTGAGCGAGTACCACGCCGGATGCACGATGCTGACGAAGGCGCCGGCCGCGGCGCAGCGCGCGGCTATCTCGGGCGCGGTTTCGCCTTCTCGCGGGGGCGCGAAGTCCAGCGGCAGCCCGTTGGCCAGCAGGTGCCACTTCTCGCCCAGGCCCGTGGAAGGCACATGCACCTCGGCGCCGAGCAGCGTCGTGAAGCCCTCGGTGCGGAACGGCCGCGTGTCGCTGACCGGGAAGTCGTAGACCGGCAGGAAGTGGTCCGACAGGCAGATGAAGTCGTAGCCGCGCTCGCGGTAGCGGCGGCACACCTCCTCGGGCGGCAACTGCCCGTCGGACGTGGTGCTGTGCGTGTGCAGGTTGCCCTTGAAGAAGCGGCCGGGCTGCGCAAAGGGGTTGGAGTTCATCGTCGCTCCGCAAGGGGGCTCTGGCTCGGCTGCGGCCTGACCGCCCCGGTCAGCCGCCCGGCGCCCGCCGCGCCAGCCAGCGCCACAGTTCCTCGCGCAGCCGCTCCACCTCCACGGGCTTGGCAAGGAAAGCGTCCATGCCGGCGGCCTCGGCCGCCTCGCGCTCGCCTTCGAGCACCGCAGCAGTCAGCGCCACGATCGGTAACGCGGCGTGCGACCAGCACCGCCGCAATTCACGCGTGGCCGCCAGGCCATCGAGGCTGGGCATCTGCAGGTCCATCAGCACGAGGTCGAACGGCCGCCCCGCAGCGGCGGCCGCCTCCACGGCCGCCACGGCCGCGCGCCCGTCGACCACCGACGTGACCTCGATCGACCATTGCGCCAGCATCGCCTCGCCGATCATCCGGTTGACCTCGTTGTCCTCGGCCAACAGCACGCGGGCGCCGGCCAGGCGGCCGTCGTCTTCCCGGGGCGGGGCCACCGGCCCGGCGCTGGCCGCCTCGGGCAGCGGCACCTCGATCCAGAAGCGGCTGCCGGTGCCCGGCGTGCTATTGACGCCGACCTCGCCGCCCATCAACCCGGCCAGCTCGCGGCAGATCGCCAGGCCGAGCCCGGTGCCGCCAATGCGGCGGGCGCGGTCGACCTCCAGTTGCGTGAAGGGCCGGAAGAGCAACGCCTGGTCCTCGGGCGAGATGCCCACGCCCTCGTCGGCCACTTCGAAACACAGCCGCCCGTCGCGACCGGGTCGCGCCGACAGCGTCACGCGGCCACGCGGGCTGAACTTCAGCGCGTTGTTCAGGAAATTGGCCAGCACCTGGCGAAGCCGCGTCTCGTCGCCGAACACGCACGCGGGCAGGCCCGGCTCGGCGTGGAACACGAAGTGCAAGCCCTGGGCTTCGCACAGCGCGGTGTAGGCGCGGCGTAGCGCATCGAGCAGGCCGCCGAGATCGAACCCGGCCCGCCGCACCGTGAGTTGCCCGGCCTCGATCTTCGCCAGGTCGAGGATGTCCGAGATCACGGCCGTCAGCGCCGAGGCGCTGTCGCCCAGCAGGTCCAGGTACTCGGCGCGCTTGCGCTCGTCGAGGTCCTTGCGGCGCGCCAGCTGCGCCAGCCCCACCAGGCCGTTCAACGGCGTGCGGATCTCGTGGCTGATGTTGGCCAGGAAGGCGCTCTTGGCGCGGCTGGCCGTTTCGGCCGCGTCACGTGCCGCGGCCAGCGCCTCGCGCCGCCGGTGCTCGCTCGTGACGTCGCGGCCCACGCCCCAGTAGCCGATGAAGCTGCCGTCCTCGGCGAAGCGGGGGCGGCCGCTGATGGCCAGTTGCTCGAACCGCCCGTCCGGGTCGGGCTGCGAGCGCACCACCAGCTCGAACGGCCGATGCGCGCGCAGCGCCGCGATGTGCGCTTCGCGTTCCTCCGGCGGCAGCGCCAGCCCCGGAGCCTCCCAGGGGCGGTGCCCGATGAACGACGCCGGCATCTCGCCGGCCGCCGACGACACCGCCAGCCGCGGCCGGGCGAAGCGCAAATCGGCGTCCAGCTCCCAGTAGCGGTCGGCGGCGAAACCGAGCAGCTCGGTCAACGCGCGCTCCCGCTGCTCCATCGCCTCGCGCCAGCGTCGCACCGCATGGGCGATCAGCAGGCCCCAGGCCGCCGAGCCCAGGAGCAGCAGCACGTGGGCGATCAGGTCGTCGCCGAGCGGCGTCCGCGCCAGCGCCTCGCGGCTGTCGAACGCTCCCAACCGCTCCATCAGGTACAGCCCCACCACGCCGGCGAGTGCTACGACGCTGGCGCCGATCGCCTCGCGCCGCCCCACCAGCAGCGCGAGCAGGCACACCATCACCGGTGTCGCGCCCAGGGCCACGGTGCGCAACCCCTGCCCGGTCCCCACTGCCAGCGCCAGCAGCAGCACCAGGCCCAGCAGCACGCCCGGCAGCATGCGCTTCGCCGACACAGGCCGCCGCGGACGTCCGCCCAGCAGCACAAAGACTGCGGCCACCAGCACGCAGGCGATGGTGAGCGTCGTCCGCACCGCTGCCGTCAGGTCCAGCGGGCACCAGGCGATGACGGCTGCAGCCGCCACGCACAGGGCGGCCGCGATGTACAGGAACCACTGCGCCGGAGCCAGCGCCCCGGGCAACCCGTCCTGCGGATCGCCGCGCGGCGCCCAGGCCGAAGCCGGCGGACTCAGATCGGGTTGCATCGGGCCCGATTCTGGAGCAGCGCGCGGCATGGATCTCCAACCGCTCGCGCCGGGCCACGACTTCCTGCGCCGCGGCGCGACGCTTCGTCGCATCACCTCCATCGACCCGGGGTGCGAGCGTCACACTGGCCGCCTGCCCTCACCCGGAGTCGAACATGCCCACCTCCTCCCGCCTCGCCGTCGCCCGCCACGCCACGGTGGCTGTGGCTGCCACCGCGCTGACGCTGCTGTTGTCGGGCTGCGCCTTCATGGCCGTGGCCACCGCCCCGGCCAAGCCGGCCAGCCCCACACGCACGGCGCTGGCCATGCAGGCCGACGCGCTCTTCTGGCAGACGCTGCACAGCGGCCGCTACGAGGACATCGGCCGCGCGCTGGAGGTGCAGACCGCGGCCTACCTCGAGAACCCCGGCGACGCGTTGACCGCCGCGCACGCCGGCTGGCTGCACATCTGGCGCCTGGCCGAGAACGGCCGGCTGCCGCAGGTGCCGGCCACCATCACCAACGACGCGGTGATGGCGCGCAAGTACTTCGAGGAGGCGGTGCGCCTGCAGCCGGGCGAGGCGCGCTTCCAGGGCTTTCTCGGCTCGGTGCTGCTGGCCGAGGGGGCCATCCACAAGGACGAGAAGCTCACGCGCCGGGGCTACTACACGCTGCTGGACAGCGTGGACGCGTGGCCGGAGTTCAACCTCTTCACGGCCGGCTACTCGATGTCGCGGCAGCCGGCCGACTCGGCCCGCTTCAAGGAGGCGCTTCAGATGCAGTGGCGCACGCTGGACCTGTGCGCGGGCGAGGCCGTGAACCGCCAGGACCCCGACTTCGGTCGGTACATGGCGCTGGCCACCACCAGCGGCCCCAAGCGCGTGTGCTGGAACTCGTGGATCGCGCCGCACAACTTCGAGGGCTTCGTCCTGAACATGGGCGACATGCTGGTCAAGGCCGGCGACGTGGCCACTGCGCGAAAGATCTACGCCAGCGCGCGCCATTCGCCGACCTACGGCCAGTGGAAGCACCGCGCGCTGCTCGAACAGCGCATCGCCGAGGCGGCCGAGAACGTGGCTGCGTTCAGTGCGGCGGTTGTGCCGGGCGGCCCGAAGGTGCCCGACGCCAAGCGGCTGATGATCCACACCACCGTGGCCTGCATGGCCTGCCACCAGCAGTGAGTCAGCGGGCGCGCCAGGCGTGCTCGCGAAGCCTGGTGCAGCGATCGCGGAGGCAGGCCGCCGAGCATGCGCGGCGGGCCACGCGCACGGCCGCCACCGCTGCCAAGGCGTGCGCGATCAGATGAATCGGCTGCGCAGCCGCGCCGACAGCAGGTCGATCAGCGAGACGCAGACGATGAGGATGATCAGCACCGCACAGGTCTGCGCGTACTGGAAGCCGCGGATGACCTCGAAGAGCACGACGCCGATGCCACCCGCCCCCACCATGCCCACCACCGAGGCCGAGCGCACGTTGCTCTCGAAGCGGTAGAGCGTGAAGCTCAGCCACAGCGGCATCACCTGCGGCAGCACGCCGTAGAGCACCTCGACGAGCTTGTGCGCGCCGGTGGCGCGGATGCCCTCCACCGGCCGCGGGTCGATGGCTTCCACGGCCTCGGAGAACAGCTTGGCCAGCGTGCCCGTGGTGTGCACGGCCAGCGCGAGCACGCCGGCGAAGGGCCCGAGCCCGACGGCGACGATGAAGAGCATCGCGAACACCATCTCGTTGATCGCGCGGCAGGCGTCCATCAGCCGGCGCACCGGCTGGTGAATCCAGCGCGGCGTGACATTGGCCGAGCTGAGCAGGCCCATCGGCACCGCGGCCACGAGCGCCAGCAGCGTGCCCCAGACGGCGATGTGCACCGTGACCACCATCTCGCGCAGGTAGATGCGCCAGTCGCGGAAGTCGGGCGGGAAGAACTCCTTCGCGTAGGTGCCGATGTTGCCGCTGTCGCGTGCGAGGTCCAGCGGGCGGATCTCGGCGCCGCGCCACGCCCAGGCGAGGAAGCCGAGCGCCAGCGCCCAGGCGGCGTAGTGCAGCCAGCCCGGGCGTTCGGCGGCGGCGCGTTCGCGCAAGAGCGCCAGCGACGCTTCGCTGGGGCTGGCGGCGGCGGTGGCGGTAGCGCCGATGCTCATGGCCGTCATGGCGCGGTCGACACGGTGGGCAAGGCCGGCACGGTGGTTGGCGCGGCGCCGGCGATGCCGCGCGGCGGCAGCGCTTCGGTGCGCCTGGGCACGTCAGGGCTTCAGCGCCGCCAGCTTGCGGTCGATCTCGGCCAGCAGCTTGTCGCGTTCGGCCGGCGCCAGCTTGTCGTCGCCCGCCACCTTGGTGCGGTCGCGGAACAGTTCGAGCTGGCGGATCGGGATCAGCTGGTCGTTGTTGCTGTCGCGGAAGCCGCCGTAGTTGTAGATCGCCTTCAGGATGGCCTTCTCGGCCGGGTCGGTCTTGGCGTAGCCGAGCACGAAGGCCTTCAGCTTGGCCTTCACCGCAGGATCGAGGTCCTTGCGCCAGACAAAGGGGTCGCTCGGGATCAGCGGGCTCTTCCAGACGATGCGCAACTGGCTGAAGAGCTCGGGCTTGTTGGCCTCGAGCTTGCCCATGTCCTCGGTGTTGTTGGTGGCCACGTCCACCTGCCGGGCCAGCGCCGCCTGGATGTTGGCGCCGTGGCTGGCGCTGCGGATGGTCTTGAACGCGGTGCGGTGGTCGACCTTGTTCTGCGCGAAGACGTAGTACGTCGGCACGAGGAAGCCGGAGGTCGAGTTCGGGTCGCCGATGCCGAAGTTGATGCTCTTGCCGTTGGCAAGCACGTCGTCGAGCGTCTTGTACGGCGTGTCCTTGTGCGTGATGAGCAGCGCGTGGTAGCCGTAGGTGCCGTCGGCATACATCACCTGCGCGAAGATCTCGCCGTTGGCGCGGTCCACCGCCTCCATCGCGGACTTGTTGCCGTACCAGGCCACCTGCACCTTGTTGAAGCGCATGGCCTCGATGACGCCGGCATAGTCGGGCGCGTAGTACGACTTGACCGTGAGGCCGGTCTTCTTCTCCATGTCGCGGAAGAAGGGCTCCCAGCGCTCGCGCTGCGTCGTGGCCGCATCGGTGGCGATGATGCCGAAGCTGATTTCCTGCGCTTGCGTGGCGAGCGTGGCGGCCGCGAGCAACGCGCCGCCGATCCAGCGGGTGAGGGTCATGGTGAGGCTCCTGGGGGTGGTGTCGGGCAGGGCAAGGGCGGGCAGGGTGAGCGCGCCGGATCAGGCGGCCTGCGGCTGCGGCAGCCCGGCCAAGGCGCGCGAGGGCGCCTCGGCGGCGTCGGGTTCGTCGGCGATCAGTTCTTCGGCGGCCGTGCCGTACAGGCCCTGCAGGAAGGCCGGTGTCAGTGCCGAGGTCGGGCCGTCGAAGACGAGCCCGCCGTCGCGCAACGCGATGACGCGGTCGCAGTAGCGACGCGCCAGGCCCACGTGGTGCAGGCTGATGACGAGCGTCATCCCGAAGCGCTGGTTCAGCGACTCGAGCAGGTCCATGACGCGGCGCGTCGATTCCGGGTCGAGCGAGGCCACCGGCTCGTCGGCCAGCAGCAGGCGTGCGCCTTGCACCAACACGCGCGCGATGGCGGCGCGCTGCTGCTGCCCGCCGGAGAGCGTGGAGGCACGCTGGAAGGCCTGCGGCCCGAGGCCGATGGACTCGAGCGCGTCGAGCGCGCGAGCCCGGTCTTCGAGCGCAAACCGGCCGGTGAGACTGCGCCACAGCGGCGCCTCGGCCGCCAGGCCGGTGAGCACGTTGCTCATCACCGGCAGGCGGCCGACGAGGTTGAACTGCTGGAAGATGATGCCCACGCCGCGCCGCAGCGAGCGCACGTCGCTCGCCACGCGGCCGCCCTCCTGCAGCGTGCGGCCGAACAGTTCGATGCGGCCGCTGCCCGCGTCGGCCGACTCGAGAGCACACAGGCAGCGCAGCAAGGTCGACTTGCCGGAGCCCGAAGCACCGAGCAGCGCCACGCGCTCGCCGGCACGCACGTCCAGGCGGATGTCCCTCAGCGCCGGCCGCTGGCCACCGAACGTCTTGGTGATGCCTTGCACGCGAACCGCAAAGGCTTCTCCGATGGGCGACAAGCTCATGTCGCCGCAGGCTACGGACCCTTCGTGACCGCCGCGTGACAGCGCCTCGGCCATGAGCGCAAGGAGCGCCGTCGGGGCCTGCCCGTCAAGGGCCGGCGCCGGGGCGCGCCGGACTCAGGCCACGGCCCGCGCGATGCGCCCGCGCACCCAGGCCGACAACAGCTCGGCGACGATGACGATGCCGACGATGGTGAGGATGATGGCGCTGACCTGCCGGCTCTCGAGCTTCTGCACGCTCTCGCGCAGGTAGTGGCCCATACCGCCGGCGCCGAAGAAGCCGACCACGGTGCTGGCGCGGAACACCACGTCCCAGGTGTAGATGGCGATGCCGGCCCAGGCCACGCGCACCTGCGGCAGCACGGCGTAGACAAAGGTCTGCAGGTGCCCGGCACCGGTGGCGCGGATGGCCTCCACCGGGCCCTTGCGGATGGCCTCGATGGCCTCGGCCATGAGCTTGCCGCCGAAGCCGATGCAGAACAGCGTCATCGCCAGCGTGCCCGGCAGCATGCCGAAGCCGACGATGGCCACGAGCACGATGGTCCAGATCATCTCGTGCACCGAGCGGCA
>JAEUPE010000017.1 GCA_016790435.1 Rubrivivax sp.
AGGCCCTTCAGGTTGAGCGAGAGGTCCATCAGCAGTTGCTGGCGCCGCTCCTCGGGGAAGAAGTTGATGATGCGGTCCAGCGCCTGATTGGCGCTGTTGGCGTGCAGCGTGGCCAGGCACAGGTGGCCGGTCTCGGCGAACGCCACCGCGTGCTCCATCGTCTCGCGGTCGCGGATCTCGCCCATCAGGATGACGTCGGGCGCCTGACGCAACGTGTTCTTCAGCGCCGCGCCCCAGCTGTCGGTGTCGATGCCGAGTTCGCGCTGCGTGACGATGCAGTTCTTGTGCGCGTGCACGAACTCGACCGGGTCCTCGACGGTGATGATGTGGCCATAGCTGTTCTCGTTGCGCCAGTCGACCATCGCGGCAAGCGACGTGCTCTTGCCCGAGCCGGTGGCGCCGACGAAGATGCACAAGCCGCGCTTGGTCATCGCAACGTCCTTCAGTACCTGCGGCAGGCCAAGGCCGTCGATGGTGGGCAGCTCGCGCGGGATGGTGCGGAAGACGAGGCCGATCTGCCCCTGCTGCAGGAAGGCGTTGACGCGGAACCGCCCCACGCCCTGCGGCGAGATGGCGAAGTTGCACTCCTTCGTCTTCTCGAACTCGGCCGCCTGCTTGTCGTTCATCACCGCCCGCGCCAGGGCCACGGTGTGCTGCCCGGTGAGCGGCTGCGGGCTCACCTTGGTGATCTTGCCATCGACCTTGATGGCGGGTGGAAAGTCGGCCGTGAGGAAGAGGTCGGAGCCGTTGCGGCCGACCATCAGCCGCAGCAGGTCGTTGACGAACTTTGATGCCTGGTCGCGTTCCATGCGGGCTCCTGCGGGCGGCTAGCCGGGGAAATTCTCGGGGATCTTGGCCTTGGCGCGCGCCTCGGCCGGCGAGACGAGGTTGCGGCGCACGAGGTCGGCGAGGTTCTGGTCCAGCGTCTGCATGCCCATGCTCTGGCCGGTCTGGATGGAGCTGTACATCTGCGCGATCTTGTTCTCGCGGATGAGGTTCCGGATGGCGCTCGTGCCCAGCATGATCTCGTGCGCGGCGACGCGGCCGGTGCCGTCCTTGAGCTTGCACAGCGTCTGCGAAATCACGGCCACGAGCGATTCCGAGAGCATCGCGCGCACCATCTCCTTCTCGGCGGCGGGGAACACGTCGACGACGCGGTCGATGGTCTTGGCGGCGCTGCTGGTGTGCAGCGTGCCGAACACGAGGTGGCCCGTCTCGGCGGCCGTCAGCGCGAGGCGGATGGTCTCGAGGTCGCGCATCTCACCCACGAGGATGGCGTCGGGGTCTTCGCGCAGCGCCGAACGCAGCGCGTTGCTGAACGACAGCGTGTGCGGCCCCACCTCGCGCTGGTTGACGAGGCACTTCTTGCTCTCATGCACGAACTCGATCGGGTCTTCCACCGTAAGCACGTGCCCGTACTCGTTCTCGTTCATGTGGTTGACCATCGCCGCCAGCGTCGTGCTCTTGCCCGAGCCCGTGGGTCCGGTGACGAGCACGAGGCCGCGCGGCTTGAGCGAAAGCTCGGTGAAGACCTTGGGGCAGCCAAGCTGCTCGAGCGTGAGGATCTTGCTCGGGATGGTGCGGAACACCGCGCCGGCGCCTCGGTTCTGGTTGAACGCGTTGACGCGGAAGCGTGCCAGCCCCTGGATCTCGAAGCTGAAGTCGCACTCGAGCGTGTCCTCGTAGTGCTTGCGCTGCGCATCGTTCATGATGTCGTAGACCATGGCGTGAACCGCCTTGTGGTCCAGCGCCTCGACGTTGATGCGCCTCACGTCGCCGTGCACGCGGATCATCGGCGGCAACCCCGCCGAGAGGTGCAGGTCGGAAGCCTTGTTCTTGACCGAGAAGGCCAGCAGTTGGGTGATGTCCATGCGCTCTCGAGTAGGGGCAGACGAGTCGATCCGGTTCCACCGGGCGACCCAACCCCCAAAGGAAAGCCAGGTGGGGGGCGGCGTCAGCCTGGCCGACGCCAGAGGACGGACAATCGGCTGCGGGGGATTATGGGCAGCATCGGAAGCAACCTGCAAGAAGTGAGGCAGCGCATCGCACGCGCCTGCGCCGAGTCCGGCCGCGATGCCAACAGCGTCACGCTGCTGGCGGTGAGCAAGACCTTTCCTGCGGAAGCGGTGCGCGAGGCGTTCGCGGCGGGCGCATGCGCGTTCGGCGAGAACTACGTGCAGGAAGCATTGGCCAAGATCGATGCGCTGGCCGACTTGCGCGCGCGGCTCGCCTGGCACCTCATCGGTCCCTTGCAGAGCAACAAGACGCGGCCAGTGGCCGAGGCGTTCGACTGGGTGCACACGGTGGACCGGCTGAAGATCGCCGAACGTCTCGCCGCGCAGCGCCCGGCCGACCTGCCGCCGCTCGACATCTGCCTGCAGGTGAATGTCTGTGGCGAGGACAGCAAGAGCGGCGTCGCCCCGGGCGAGCTTCCGGCGCTGGCCGCGGCCGTGTCGGCGTTGCCGCACGAGCGCCTGCGCCTGCGCGGCCTCATGGCGATCCCCGAGCCCACGGCAGACTTGCAGGCGCAGCGCCGGCAGCATCACCGGCTGCGCGATCTGTTCGACGCCTTGCGCGCGAACGGGCTGCCGCTGGATACCCTGTCGATGGGTATGAGCGCCGACCTCGAGGCCGCCGTGGCCGAAGGGTCGACCCTGGTGCGCGTGGGCAGCGCCATCTTCGGCAGCCGCGGCTGAAGCATTCACGCCCTGGCGGTGCAAGTTGGCGCCCGCACCGCGCGCCCACGCACCTTGCGAGTGCGGGCAGTCCAGAATGAGTGTCAGAGTGCGTCTGCCCCAGCGGCGCGCCGCACGTCGCCAGAGGCACTTCTGAACACCCCCAAATCGCCCATCCCCGGGCCGCCCGACCCGCCCGGCGCAGGTACGCCCTGGTGGGCGCGGCTGCACCGGGCGTTGATGCCCGATTACAACCACCAGGCCAGCGTGTACTGGTGGACGATGGTGCTGGGCGGCGGAGCGCTGCTGCTCGCCTGCGCGGCCCAGGTGGCGTCACAGACGCCGATCGTCTGGATGCACGTCGCCGTCGGCATGGCACTGGCGATGCTCGCCGGCCTGTTCCCGGTGCGCATCCCGGGCACGCGGCACTCTTTCGTCGCGAGCGATGTCTTCATCTTCCTGCTGCTGCTGTTGCACGGCCCGGCCGCCGCGGCGGTGGCCGTGGCGGGCGAAGCCGCGATGGGGTCGCTGCGCACATCCAAGCGCTGGACGAGCCGCATCGCGAGCCCGGCCATCGGCACCGTGGCCATCGTGCTGGCGGGCAGCCTGCTGGAAGCGCTGCGTGCTCGCTTCGGCCTGCAGGGCAATGGCCCGGAGCAGACGGTCGGCCTGATGGCACTCGCCATGGGCACCGCCCTGCTGTACTTCCTGCTCAGCGCCACCCTCTTCGCCGGCGTGCTGCGCCTGAAACGCGACGAGCCCTTCTTCCAGCTTGGCGACGTGGTCAGCGTGTTCCGTTGGGTCGGCATGGCCTACGCCGGCAGCGCCGCCGTCGCGACGCTGCTGTTGGCCGTGCAAGCCGTGGCCGGCATGGGCGTTTGGATGGTCATGCTGCCGCTGCTGGCCATGTTGCTGGTCACGCTGCACTTCTACTTTCGCCAGCAGGAGGCCACGCAGGCCCTGCGCGAGCGCTCGGCCGAGGCCGAAACGCGCGAAGCCGAGGCCCGAGCGCGCGAGGGCGAAGCACGCGCGCGCCACCTGATCGAGCTGCAGGCCAGCGAGCGGCGCTTCCTCGGTGCCTTCACGCACGCCTCCATCGGCATGGCACTGCTCGCCTTCGATGGCCGCATCCTGCAAGGCAACGCCGCGCTGTCGGCCCTGCTCGGTCACGGCGCGGCCGACATGACCGCGCACCGCCTGCAGTCGTTCATGCACCCGGAGCATCAGACGGTGCTAGACGCGCGGCTGGCCGAAGCCGGCCGCGGCCTCTTCGACGACAGCGCCGTCGAACTTCGCTTCGTGCGCCCCGACGGCACCACGCCCTGGGCGGCCGTGCACTTCGCCGCCTTCACCGAGACCGAGTCGGGCGAGCCCTGCATCATCGTGCAGGCGCAGGACATCACCGGCCGCCGCGTGGCCGAGGAGCAGCTGCAGCACCTCGCCTTCCACGACACGCTGACCGGCCTGCCCAACCGGCGCCGCTTCATGCAGTGCCTCGAGGGCGCAGTGGCACGCTCGCGCGTCGACAGCGGCTACGCCTACGCGGTGATGTTCCTGGACTTCGACCGCTTCAAGCTCGTCAACGACAGCCTCGGCCACGGCGCCGGCGACGCCCTGCTCGTGCTGCTGGCGCGCCGGCTGCAGGAGCGGCTGCGCCCGAGCGACATCGTGGCGCGCCTGGGCGGCGACGAGTTCGCGCTGCTCACGGAACGCATGGGACACGAACGCGACGCCATCGCGCTGGCCGAGCGGCTGATGGAGGCGCTGCGCGCGTCCTTCCACGTCGCCGGACAGGAGCTGCAGATCAGCGCCAGCATCGGTATCACCTTCGGCAGCCTCGGCTACACCAGCGCCGAGGCCGTGCTCCGCGATGCCGATACCGCGATGTACAAGGCCAAGGCCGGCGGCCGCTGCCGCGTCGCCCTGTTCGACGGCAGCCTGCACGCCGAGGTGTCGCGCCGGTTGCGGCTCGAGGGCGAGTTGCGGCGCGCCCTCGACAACGGCGACCTCTCGGTCGCGTACCAGCCAGTCTTCGACCTGCAGCGCGGCGCCCTCGGCTTCGCATCGCGCAGCGGCCGCACGCGCGGCGGCCTGCGCGGCCTCGAGGCGCTCGTGCGCTGGCAGCACCCCACGGAGGGCCCGCTGGCACCAGCCGCCTTCCTGCCGATCGCCGAGGAGTGCGGCCTCATGCCGCAGTTGTCGGAGTTCGTGCTGCGCACCGCCTGCCGACAAGTGCGCGCTTGGCAGCTCTCGCAATCAGCCTGGGCCGACCTCGGGGTGAGCGTGAACGTCGCAGCCGAAGACCTGGCGCAGCCGGGCTTCGCCACGCGCGTGCAGAAGGCGTTGCTCGAATCGGGCCTGCGTGGCGAGCACCTGACGCTGGAGCTCACGGAGAACATCCTGATGTCGCGCATCGACGGCGCAACGTCGACGCTGGAGGAACTGCGCCGACTCGGTGTGCGCGTGGCCGTGGACGACTTCGGCACCGGCTATTCGTCCCTCAGCTACCTTGCCCAACTGCCGATCGACACGCTGAAGATCGACCGCAGCTTCGTCGCTGCGCTTGCGCACGACGCCGACCAGGCCGCCGTGGTGCGCGCCATCATCGACCTCGGGCAGTCGCTGCGCAAGGCCATCGTGGCCGAAGGCATCGAGGACTCGCACCAGGTCGATCTCCTGCTCGCGCTCGGTTGCCAGTTCGGCCAAGGGCACCACCTGGCGGAGCCCCTGGACGTCGCGGCGACAAGCGCACTGCTCGCACTCGAGAGCACCGCCCCGCCTGCGGCACTGCGCCTGCACTGACGGCGCCGTCCGTACGCGCTGAGAGCGCGCTGGCCACCGACGGGCACAAGCCCGCACAAGCGGGCACCGACGGGCGCGCCCGGCGCGCCGCGTCGCCGCACGGCGCCCGTCAGCGCGCCGCCGGCGGCCGCGGCTCGGGCACGCGGTTCTTCACCGCCGGAATCGTGCGCAGGTAGGCGTAGATCGACTCCAGGTCCGCGTCGGTGAAGTTGTTGTAGACGGAGATCGGCATTGGCGGCAGGATCTCCCGGCCGCGTCCCATGTGCTTGCCGGTGCGGATGGTCTGCGTGAAGTCGCGCACCGTCCACGCGCCGAGGCCGGTGTCCGCATCGGGCGTGAGGTTGGCGGTGAAGCTCACGCCCCAGGGGCCGGCGAACGCGGTGTTGGTGGCACCCGTCACGACGAGCCACGGGCCCTCGGGCAGGGCCGGCGCCGGCGGCATCTGCAGCTGCTCGGGATGGCCCGAGAGCGCGCGGCTCATGTCGGGCTCCGGCCCCTTGGGGCCCATGTGCCAAGGCGTGTGGCAGTCGTGGCAGCCGGCCGTGCTGACGAGGTACTTGCCGCGTGCCACCTTGGCCGCCGGCGCTTTCGCGGCGGCACCGCCGGATTTGGTCGGCGCATCGGCCGCTTCGGCGGCATGCGCGAAGACGAGACCGAAAGCGGCCAGCACGGCGAGGCCCGAGAGGCTGAACAGGCCGGCGGTGGTGCGCGCAGCGCGGCGGATGCGAGGGGTGCGGTGGGTGGTGAGGCGGGTCATGGTCGAGCTCTCCTTTCGAGGTCAGGGTCGTGGGTGATCCAGCGGTGGACGAGGACGAGGCCTTCGAGGTCGGCGACGGCCGTTCCCAGCGGCGGCATCTGCAGGCGTGGGTCGCGCGAGGCCATGCGCTGCACAAGCAAGCTGCGCGCAGGGTCGCCGGGGGCGACGATGGGGTCGTGAGGCGCCGTGGCGCCGGGCACGCGGAAGCGGCTCGGCGCATCGAGCGTGGAAGCCAGCACCTCTGCGCGGCTCGCGGCGGCGTCGCGCACGCGCTGCGCCAGGGTCAGCGGCAGCGGCACCTGCTGGCCGCTGCGGTTGTGGCAATGGCCGCAGTTGGCGTGCAGGTAGCCAAGCGCCGAGCGCTCGTCTGCCGAACTGGCCGCGATGCGCGGCGGCATGGCGAGCAGCGCCGGGTCGAGGTCGCGCAACCGCCGCTGCGCCACGAGCTGGCGCAAGTCGGCCCCGGTGACGGACGCCTCGCGCGCCGGCGAGAGCTGCAGCGCGCTGAAGCCGATGACAGGCACGGCGTTGCTCTCGTGGCAGGCCTGGCAGTCGGCCACCGACGGCAGGGCATAGCGCCCGCCGGGCGCCTGGGGCGCGGGCCAGGCCGGCTCGCCGCGAGTGGACACCAAGTCGGCATCGGTGCCCTCGGCGTTCCAGGCATAGGTGGCGAAGCGCCAGCGGCCGTCGCGCCCGTGTTCGATGTAGCGCGTCTCGATGGCGCGGCCGCCGTGCGAGAACTCCTTCCACAGCTGCGTGCCCCGCGGGAAGCGCCACGCGTCGGCATCACGGGCGTCGATGGCCGCCCCCGGCGGCAGCTTGAGCCAGCGGCGCTTGGTCGCACCGTCGGACCAGAGCGCGTACTGCGGCGTGAAGGCAATCAACCCGGGCGCCAGCCGCTCGATGGCACCGGGCGCGACAGGCGTGAAGAGCCCCGTCTGGCTCAGCTTGGCCGGCTGAGCCTGCAGCGGCGCAAAGGCGCCCGCCAGCAACAGCCCCGCAAACCAGAGGCGCCGCAGTGCCCGCGGTCGCTGCGGCGCCTGGCGTGAGGAGCGTGAGGCGGGTTGCGCATCGCAGGTCGGGTGGGTCGGCACGGCACGCTTCTCCGAGGATCGGGTGGGGTCTCGCTGCGCCTCAATGCGCCAGCAACCCCGCCTCGTAGGCGGAGCCCCGCCGCTCCAGCGGCAGGCGGTGCCCGTGCAGCGTGAGCCAGGCATCGAAGTCGAGCAGCCCCGGGTGCAGTTCGCGCGTTGCCGCGACGGGCCGCATGGCGCGCACCTCGTCGTTGAAGTCGTGCAGGAAGCGGAACATGTTCGCCATCTCCGCCGCGCCCGGAAACGGCAGCGCCGCAACCTCGGCGAAGCGCGGCGAGTGGTGTTGCACGGGTTCGCCGAGCGTGCGGGCCAGTGCTGCGGCCATCCGCACTCCGTCGACGTGCGCACCGGCGACGCCCAGGCTCTTGCCGATCCAGCGCTGCGGCCGCTCGAAGATCGCCCGCGCGATGTGGCCGACATCGGCCACCGCCATGCCCGGCAGCGGCAGTGGCCCCATCGGCAGCATGAAGATGAGGCGGCCGTCGGCGGCGCGCTGCGGCTGCATGCCGTAGCGGATGAGGTTCTCCCAGAAGAACGAGGGCGTCAGCAGCGTGGTCGGCACGCCGCGCTCGCGGAAGAGCGTGTTGGCGGCGCCCTTCGCGTCGCAGTGCGGCACCTTCCAGCGGCCGCGCAGCGTGGGCAATCGTTCGTCTTCCAGCGGCACCCAGCGACGCGTGTCTTCCTGCGTCGACCACACCACATGCGGCACTTCGGCCGCCGCCGCGGCTTCGGCAATGTGCCGGGCCTGATCGAACTCGCGCTCGGGCGAGTGGTGTGTCCAGTACGGCGTGACGGCGAACAGGCCCTGCGCGCCGGCAAACGCCGCGCGCAGCGTGGCCGGGTCGTCGAGGTCGGCATGCACCACCTCTGCGCCGGCGTGGCGCAGCGCCTGCGCCGCAGCGCCTTCGGGCTGGCGCGTGAGCGCGCGCACGGCGAAGCGACCGCCTTCGAGCAACGCGCGGACCGTGCCGCCGCCCTGCGCGCCAGTGGCGCCGAGCACGGCGATGAGGGGGAGGACTCGGGTTGACATGGCGGCAGCGGCAGGCGGTTGGATGACAGGGAGTCATCGTGCCGGCCGGCTGCCGCGCCGGCATCGCCCAGTGGAGCCAGCGGCGCGCCGGTGACGGGCCATGCGGGTGGGCCATGCGGGTGGGCCATGCGTGCGGGCCATGCACGGGCCATGTCGGCCACCACTGTGCTGCGAGATCTCGGCGAGCCATGGCGGGCCTGCAGCCGGGGCTTGTGATGGCCGGGCTGGACGCGATGTGAATGACTCGCCGGCGGCAAGGCGCCGATGGCGTGCCTGCCGCCGTGGCAGCCGACGAGCGGACGCTGAAGCTGAGAGCCCCAGACTCAGGAGGGCGCGGCGACGCCGTGCCGCGCCCGGTCAGGCGGCGAAGGCAGAGCCCCCGCCGCGCTCAGCCGCTCAGTTGAGGTACATGCCGAGGTAGCGCCGGCCCCGGCTCACTGCCTCGGCATCGGGGCAGACCTCGAACCACTCGACGAGCTGCTTGCGCGCGCGCTGGCGCCAGCCTTCGGGCTCGGTGCTCTTGTCGCGCAGCACCACCTCGAGCAACTGGTCGAAGGCGGCGCTGAAGTCGCCTTCGTACACCTGCAGCGCGGCGAGCCCGAAGCGGGCCTCGAAATCGCGGGCGTTGGCGGCGATGCGGGCGTTGAACTCGGCGGCGTTACCCGGCGGCCGGTTCTTCGCCAGCTCGATGCGCTTGAGCAGCGCCGGGTGGCGATCGCCGCGCGCCTCGGCCTGCACGCGCTCCAGCAGCGCCACGGCCGCCGCGAGGTCGCCCTGGGAGATCGCGCGCTCGGCCAGGTCCATGAGCGTCGCGGCATGCGTCGGGTCGATCGACAGCACCTCCTGCAGCAGCGCCTCGGCTTCGGCCGGGTCGGCCGCTTCAGCGGCGGCCTGACGCAACTCGTCCACCGGCGAGCCCGGTGCCGGCAGCTTGGACAGGTGCTTGTCCAGGAACTGGCGGATCTGGCCCTCCGGCAACGCGCCGACGAACTGGTCCACCGGCCGGCCGCCGATGAACAGCACGACGAGCGGGATGCTGCGGATGCGCAGCGCGGCCGAGATGTTGGGCGCCTCGTCGGTGTTGATCTTGGCCAGCAGCACGCGCCCGCCGAGGCTGTTGACCACCTTCTCGAGCACCGGGCCGAGCGAGCGGCAAGGGCCGCACCAGGGCGCCCAGCAGTCCAGCAGCACCGGCACGTCGAGCGAGGGCTCGAGCACGCGCGCCTCGAAGTCGGCCTCGGTGACGTCGAAGACCAGCTCCACGGGGCCCGGGCCCGGCGCCGCGGGAGCGGCTGCAGCCCCACCGGCCGGAGACGCGCCCCCCATCTGGTAACCCATGCCGAAGGAGGCGTCGGCGGAGAACGGGTTCGGATTCTTGGTGCTCATGGCAGATCAGGCTCGGGTCGGTCGGGAATCAGGCTTTCATGGCCCGGCCGGGCCACGAGGGTGGCATGGCGCCGGGGCCGCGGGCGCTTCGCCAGCGGGCCGTGATGGTAGCGGGGCGGGAGCCGCTACAAGGCGGCGTGGGCGCGTCTCAGTCGAGCTTGACGCCCAGCCGCGTGATCACGGCTCCCCAGCGCTTGACGTCACCCTCGATGGTGCGGCGGAAGTCGGCGGCGCTGCCGCCGACGATGGTGAGCCCCTGCGCCTCCAGTGCCTGGCGCACGGCGGCGTCCTGCAGCACGGCGTTGGCATCGGCGTTGATGCGCGACACCACCGCCTCCGGCGTGCCGGCGGGCATGAAGAGGCCGTTCCAGGCCAGCGACTCGACATTCGGGTAGCCGCTGGCCGAGAGCGCCGGCAGTTCCTTCAGGCTCTCGGGCCGTTGTGCGCTGCTCACCGCCAGCAGGCGCACCTTGTTGTTGCGCACATGCGGCATGAGGGCCGGCGCGACCATGAAGGTGGCGTCGGCCTCGCCTTGCGCTACCGCCATCGCCGCCGGCGGGCTGCCGTTGAACGGCACATGCGTGGCCGAGAAGCCCGCCTCGGCCATCAGCAGTTCCATCGTCAGGTGCGCCGAGCTGCCGTTGCCGAGCGAGCTGTAGTTGACCTTGCCCTGCTGGCCCTTGGCCCAGGCGACGAATTCGGCCACCGTCTTGGCCGGCACCTTGTCGGCATTGACCGCGAGCACGTTGGGCTGGCTCGTCGTCATGATCACCGGCATCAGGTCCTTCGCCGGGTCGTAGGGCATCTTGCGATAGAGGAACGGGCCGAAGGCGATGGGGCCATTGAAGCCGATCGCGAGCGTATGCCCGTCCGTGGCCTTGGCCGCGACATCGACACCGAGCATGCCGCCGGCGCCCGGCTTGTTCTCCACCACGACCGGCTGGCCCCAGCGTGCGGCCAACTTTTCGCCCATGGCCCGCACGATGAGGTCGAGACTGCTGCCGGGGCCGGTGGGCACGACGATGCGCACCGGGCGGCTCGGCCAGGTGGGCGCCTGCGCGCCCGCGGGCAGCGCGACGGCCGCGGCGAAGATGGCGAGAACCGTGGCGGCAATCAGCGGGCGGCGGCGCATGTGGATACTTTCAGGGAGAGCGGAACAGGCAAGATGGTAGCGGGGCAGGCCGCCGGCATGGCGGCACCGGAGGCGAGCCGGGGCGCGCCGCGGCACGGGAGGTCAGGGATACAGGCCCCGCTCCTCGCGCGCGGCCAGGATGCGCTCGCAGGCCACCGCGAAGGTGGCCGTGCGCAGCGTGATCTTGTGCCGGTCGGCCGCGTCCCAGATGTTCTTCAGGGCGCCGACCATGATCTTGTCCAGCCGCACGTTGATCTCGTCCTCGGTCCAGAAGAACGAGCTGAAGTCCTGCACCCACTCGAAGTAGCTCACCGT
>JAEUPE010000052.1 GCA_016790435.1 Rubrivivax sp.
TCTTCCTGGACAACGTGCGCGTGCCGATCGAGAACCTCGTCGGCGAGGAGGGCAAGGGCTTCACCGCCAGCATGCGCGCGCTCGACCTCAACCGGCCGACCATCGGCGCGCAGGCCGTGGGCCTGGCGCAGGGCGCCCTCGATGCCTCGGTGGCCTACGCGAAAGAGCGCAAGCAGTTCCGTCAGCCGATTGCCGAGTTCCAGGGCGTGCAGTTCATGCTCGCCGACATGGCCATGAACATCGAGGCGGCGCGGGCGCTGGTGTATGAGTGCGCGCGCGCCGGTGATGCCGGCGAGTGGCAGCGGCTGAACACGCTCGCCAGCATGGCCAAGTGCTTCGGCAGCGACATGGCGATGAAGGTGGCCACCGACGCCGTGCAGATCTTCGGTGGCTACGGCTACACCAAGGACTACCCGGTCGAGCGCTTGATGCGAGATGCCAAGTTGACGCAGATCTTCGAGGGCACGAACCAGATCCAGCGCGTCGTGATCGCGCGTGAGTTGCTGAAGTGACGGGCAGCCCGCCCGCCTCGACGGCCGTCCGTGCGCCGACCACGCCGAATGCACCGATCACACCAAGAACACCCACAACGACGTCGACGAACCCACGGACGACGATGGAGACCACCCCGATGAAGCGCCGCCTGTTTTGCCTGCTGACCACCTTGCTCGTGCCCGCCGCTGCGTGGGCGCAGGGCTTCCCGAACCGCCCGATCCAGATGCTTGTGCCTTACCCGGCCGGCGGCACCACCGACGTGATGGCGCGAGCGCTGCAGGAGCCGATGCAGAAGGCACTCGGCCAGAGCATCGTGGTCGAGAACAAGAGCGGCGCCTCGGGCGTGCTGGCGGCGCGCGAGGTGGCGCGCGGCAAGCCCGACGGGCACACGCTGCTCTTCATCAACAGCGGCATCGTCGCCGTGACGCCGCACCTGCAGAAGGACGCCGGCTTCGACGGCGTGAAGGACTTCGCCCCGGTGGCGATGGTCACTTCGGCGCCGCTCTTCGTGCTCGTGCCCGGCAACGTGCCGGCGAACGACCTGAAGGGCTGGATCGAGTGGGCGAAGAAGCAGCCGGCCGGGCTGCCGTTCGCCTCGGCCGGCGTCGGCTCGTTCGGGCATCTGACGAGCGAGCTCTTCGCCAAGTCGGCCGGGCTGAAGATGACGCACATCCCCTACCGCGGCCAGGCGCCCACGACGCAGGCCGCGCTCACTGGCGAGGTGGCACTGCTCATCACCAGCATGAGCGGCGCGATGCGCGAGCACATCACCGCCGGCAAGCTCAAGCTGCTGGGCGTGACGAGCGCCGGGCCGCATGCGCAGAACCCGGGCGTGCCACCAGTCTCCGCGGTGCTGCCGGGGTTTGCCGCCGAGACGTGGTTCGGCTTCATCACCACCGCCGGCACGCCGCCCGAGGTGATCGCGCGGCTGAACCGCGACGTCAACGCCATCCTGGCCACGCCCGAGATCCAGGAGAAGATGAAGTCGCTTGGCCAGCTCGTGGCGCCGATGACACCCGCCCAGCTCGGCGCGCTCATCGCCGAGGACAACGCGCGCTGGGGCCAGGTCGTGCGCGAGAACAACATCAGCAACCGGTGACCGCTGCCTGGCCTCGAGCTACTGCGGCGCCTTGCCGGCACCCGAGAGGCCACTACGGTTCACCGACCGATCACTCGGCTTGCCGATAGATCACCGACAGGACGAACCCCCGATGAGCCGCTACGCCAACTATCACGACCTGAAGATCGAAGTCGCGAACAAGGTCGCCACCGTCACCCTCAACCGGCCCGAGGCGCGCAACGCCATCAACCAGCGCCTCATTCGCGAGCTGCGCACGATCTGGGACGACCTCGCCGACGACATGGCCGTCAACGTCGTGCTGCTCACGGGTGCCGGCAGCTGGTTCAGCGTCGGCGGCGATGTCAAGGCGATGAGCGAGCGCCCTGGCGGCGACGTGCTGGAGGAGGGCGAGGTGCACGACCCGATGATCAGCCGCCGCCTCGTGACGCGCCAGCTCGACCTCGACAAGCCCATCGTCTGCGCTATCAACGGCGACTGCATCGGCCTTGCGGCCACGCACGCGCTGCTGTGCGACATCACCGTGATGAGCGAAGACGCGCGCATCGGCGACAGCCACGTCAACAAGGTGGGCCTGGTGGCCGGTGACGGCGGCACGGTCATCTGGCCGCTGCTCGTGGGCGTGAGCAAGGCCAAGGAGTTCCTGATGCGCGGCACGCTGCTCATGGGCCCCGAAGCCGAGCGCATCGGCCTCGTCAACCACTGCGTGCCGGCCGGCGAGGTGATGGCGAAGGCGCGCGCCATCGCACAGGAACTGGCCGACGGCCCGACCTGGGCCATCCGCTGGACGAAGCTCTCGATCAACCAGATCGTCAAGGAGCGCGTCAACCACCTGCTCGAGGCCAGCATGGCGCTGGAGCAGGTGACCTTCGAGACCGCCGACCACAAGGAGGCCACCAAGGCCTTCAAGGAAAAGCGCAAGCCGAAGTTCGGCGGCGCCTGAGGCCGGTCGCGGCCCTGGCCGGCGGGGTCGCCGCGAGGCCGGGCCGCGCCACCCGGCTCAGGGCCGGATGAGGAACTTCTCTCCCGTGGCCCGGCGCCCGTAGGCGGCGATGGCCTCGGCGCTCAACGCACCCGCCAGGCTGACCTCGTGGCTGTAGTGGCTGGCGAAGGTGGTCTTCAGTTCGTCGGCCACGCGCTGCTTGAGCCGCTGCGCCGTCGCCGCGCCCGCCTTCTGCAGGAACGGGAACAGCAGCCAGCCGCCCATGCCCCAGGCCATGCCGAAGGTGCGGCGGAAGGTGGTGGGCCCCATGTCGAGCCCGCCGTACAGGTAGACCTGCTTGTGCGTGCTCGTGCCGTAGCGGCTGTACTCGGTGGCCTTGCGTTGCAGCGCGGCTTCCATGCAGCCGAGGATCTGGCCGCCGAGCGTGCCGCCGCCGGTGGCGTCGAAGCCGATGGTCGCGCCGGTGGCGGCGATCGCGTCGGTGAGGCGGGCCTCGAAGTCGGCCGCGCTGCTGTCGCACACGTTCACGGCGCCCTGGCCGCGCAGCAGCGCCGCCTGCTCGGGCTTGCGCACGATGTTGACGAGGCCGACGCCGTCCTTCAGGCAGATGCGGTTGAGCATCTGGCCGAGGTTGGATGCGGCGGCCGTGTGCACGAGGGCCGTGTGGCCCTCCGCCCGCATCGTCTCGACCATGCCGAGCGCCGTGAGCGGGTTGACGAAGCACGAGGCGCCATCCACCGCGCTGGCCCCTTCGGGCAGCGGCAGGCAGGCCTCGACGCGCAGGGCGCGGTACTGGGCATACATCTCGCCGCCGATGCCGGCCACGCGCCGGCCCAGCAGCGCCTGGGCTTTCGGCGACGCACCGGCGGCGGCGACCGTGCCGGCGCCTTCGTTGCCGACGGCGAGCGACTGCCCGACTCGGCCCGCCATGGCCTTCATGGCGGCGGGCGGCACCGGCGCCCTGACCACGGGTCGTTCGGCGCTGCCTTGGACCTTTGCCTGCGAAAGATCGGCCGCGCCGAACAGCAGCCCGATGTCGGACGGATTGATGGGGCTTGCCTCGACGCGCACCAGCACCTCCTCGGCGGCGGGAGTGGGCAGCGGCACTTCCTGCAAGCTCAATTCGAGTTCGCCGGCCGCGGTGACCAGCGAGCGCAGTTGCAGCATGGTGGCGGGCAGGGGGTTCATCTCGGACGTCTCCTTCAGCAGTTCTTCGTTCCGGAATCGGCGCGGCGTCTGGCTGACTTCAATCGAAGCCAACCACCGCGTGCGGTACGTAGGGTGCCTCGAGCGCCTGGATCTCGTCGGCGGTCAGCTGCAGCGACAGGGCCGCGATCGCATCGTCCAGTTGGGCGGGCTTGGAGGCGCCGACGATGGGCGCCGTCACACCCGGCTTGGCCAGCAGCCAGGCCAGTGCCACCTGCGCGCGCGGGGCGCCGCGGGCCGCACTGACGGCCGCCAACGCTTCGGCGACGCGGCGGTCGGCCTCTTCGGTGCGCTTGAAGAGCTCGGCGCCGAAGGCATCGGTGGCGATGCGCGGCGTGGCTTCGCCCCAGGGCCGAGCGAGGCGGCCACGCGCCAGCGGGCTCCAGGGAATGACACCGACGCCCTGGTCGAGGCACAGCGGCACCATCTCGCGCTCTTCTTCCCGGTAGAGCAGGCTCCACTCGGGCTGCATGCTCACGAAGCGGGTCCAGCCGTGCCGCTCGGCGACGTGCTGCGCCTTCGCGAACTGCCAGGCGAACATCGACGAAGCGCCGATGTAGCGCGCCTTCCCCGCCTTGACGATGTCGTGCAGCGCCTCCATCGTCTCCTCGATCGGTGTCGCAGGGTCGGCGCGGTGGATCTGGTACAGGTCGACGTGGTCCATGCCCAGGCGGGCGAGGCTGTCGTCGACCTGCTGGAAGAGCGCCTTGCGCGAGAGCCCGCCCACATTGGGCCCGCGCCGGTTGCCGAAGCGGCCCTTCGTGGCAACGACGACTTCGTCGCGGCGGGCAAAGTCGCGCAAGGCGCGCCCGACGATCTCTTCCGAGGTGCCGTCGGAGTAGATGTTGGCCGTGTCGAAGAAGTTGATGCCGGCCTCCACGGCCTGGCGGATGAGCGGGCGGCTCGCCTCCTCGCCGATGGTCCACGGGTGCGTGCCGCGTTCGGGCACGCCGTAGGTCATGCAGCCCAGGCAGATGCGCGAGACGGAGAGGCCGGTGCGGCCGAGGCGGGTGTACTGCATCGGTGGTTCTCGTTCGGTGGGATGGCCCGCAGCGTAGCAGCAGCTCCCCCGCAAGCGATGTGACGGGGCGTCTTTCCCCTGCCGGCGTCATCGCCGTGAACGGCGGCGCTACATTACGGCCGCGCCGCTGGGCAAAGCCCGCCCCCGATGGGCACCTCGCGCGGCGCCCCAAAACTCCGGAGACTCAGGCATGAAGCTGTACTACCACCCCGCTTCCACCACCAGCCGCCCGCTGATGATGTTCATCGCCGACAACAGGATCCCGGCCGAGATGCAGGTCGTCGACCTCTTCACGGGCGAGCACATGGGCGAGACGTACACGGCCATCAACCCCAACCGGCTCGTGCCGGTGCTCGAGGAGGAGGGTTTCCGGCTCACCGAGAGCTCGGCCATCCTCAAGTACCTGGCCGACAAGATCGAGTCGCCCGCCTACCCGAAGGGCCTGCGCGAGCGCGCGCGCGTCAACGAGATGATGGACTGGATCAACACGCAGCTGTGCCGCGACCTGGCCTACGGCACCGTGTACTCGCAGATCTTCCCTGGCCACAAGCGCCCGACGGAAGAGGCGCAGCGCGTCACGGTGGCCTGGGGGCAGGAACGCTCGAAGACCTGGCTCAAGGTGCTCGACGAGAAACTGCTCGGCTCCGACAAGGCCTACCTGTGCGGGGCCGAGATCACCATCGCCGACTACTACGGCGCCTCGTTCGTGCACCTCGCGGAGGTCATCGGCTCCGACCTCTCGGCCTACCCGAACGTGAACCGCTGGCTCGGCCGCATGAAGAAGCGCTCGACCTGGGACAAGGTCTACGAGGCGATCAACGGCTTCGCGAGCCAGCTGCCCAAGGGCCAGCTGGCCACGGTGTAGCGCAACGCGCACGGCCGAGGCCACCATGATCAAGGGCCTGCACCACAACGCCTACCGCTGCCGCGACTCCGAGGAGACGCGCCGCTTCTACGAGGGCTTTCTCGGCCTGCCGCTGGCGAGCACGCTCGAGATCAAGGAGACCAAGAGCGGGCGCAAGACCGCGACGCTGCACACCTTCTACCGCATGGACGATGGCTCGTGCCTCGCCTTCTTCGAGGCGCCCGACATGCCCTTCGAGTTCAAGGCGCAGCACGACTACGACCTGCACATCGCGCTGGAGGTCGACCGGGCGACGCTGGACGCCATGTTCGCCAAGGGCCAGGCGGCCGGCATCGAGACGCGTGGCGTCAGTAACCACGGCTTCATCGACTCGATCTACTTCCGCGACCCCAACGGCTACGTGATCGAGCTCACCTGCAAGCGCGAGGGGCACGACCAGGCGATGGACCCCGAGCGCAACGGCGCCCGCGGAATTCTCGATCGCTGGCAGGCCGGCAAGCAGGGCAGCGCGGGTCGCGCAGCCGCGGCTTAGGTTTCAGCGCCGCGGCGCGGACTGCCTGCCAGCGGCTCAGTCCACCTGCGCGGGTGGATTGGCGGGCGGGCCGGCGGTCGAGAACTGCGCCCAGGCCACGCCGGCGAGCGTGACCGCGGCGCCGATCAGCTTGACGGTGCCGAAGCGCTCGCCCGTGAAGAGCCAGGCGCCGATGCCGGCCACCAGGGGCATCAGGTACATGAGCGGCGCCGTGCGGCCGACGCCGCGGCGCTCGTTCACCCAGCCCCACACCAGCCAGCCGAGAAAGGCCGACACGAACGAGGCCCACAGCAGCAGGAACCAGTGCAGCGCATCGACCTGCGCCCACGGCGCCTGCGAGGCCGGCCAGGCGCTCACCAGGACCACCGGCACGCTGCCCGCCAGCGTGGCATAGGCCATCACCGCCACGCCGCCATGGCGCTGGATGAGCGGCTTGGTCATCACCGTGTAGTACGAGAAGAGCGAGGCGGAGAACAGGATCACCAGGTCGCCGCCGGTGGCCGCCCACTGCCGGCCGATCAGCTTGTCGGACAGGAACAAGAGCACGCCGGCACAGGCCACTGCCACGCCCAGCACCTGCCCGCGCACCAGCCGCTCGATGCCGGCGACGTGCAGGATGAGCAGCGTGAACACCGGCCCGCAGGCGAGGATGAGCGCGCTCGAGAACGCGGTGGACCAGTGGATGCCGTAGGTGACGAGGCCGACGTGCACGCCGTGGCCGAGCACGCCGAGGCCGACAAGGCCCCACGCGTCGGCCCGAGGCAGGTGCAGCCAGCGGCCGCGCGTCACCACCAGCAGCAGCACCGCCGCGCTGACCGGCATGATCAGGTAGCGCACGAACAGGAAGGCCGAAGGCGGCAGCACCGAGAACAGCGCCTTCTGCACCGCGAAGTTGGCCCCCCAGACGGCCACCGTGACGACCCCGGCGAGGAGGGCCAATTGGTGCGGGTGCGGGGTGGTCTCCGCCTGGCGCGCTGGCCCAGTGGCGGAGGAGGCGATAGGCATTGGCACATTGTGCCGCCCGACGCGCTGCGCCCGCTCTCCTCGACGACACCCGATTCGCCGACACGCGACCTCACGACCCAGCCGCGCGTCGGGTGGTGCGCCGGCCACAGCGCGGGACGGGCCCGGTTGACGCGTGCCTTGCGGCTGCGGCATGGTCGGGCTGCCACCCGCCATCGCCGCGGACGGCCACCGCCACGACAAGAGGAGACACATCCGTGAGACTGCATCGATACATCGCGCCAGCACTGCTGGTCCTCGTCACTGCTTGCGCCACGCCGGGCGCCGGGCCCGGGGCAGGATCGCTCGGCCGCATCGAGGCCGCTGCCCCTGAAGCGGCCGGCATTTCCAGCGAGCGGTTGGCCCGCCTGACCCAGGGTTTCAAGGCCGAGATCGACCAGGGCCGCGTGCCCGGCGTCGTGATCGCCGTCGCTCGCCGCGGCAAGCTCGTCTACCACGAGGCGCTGGGCTTCCAGGACAAGGCCGCCGGCACGCCGATGAGCCGCGACTCGATCTTCCGCATCTACTCGATGACCAAGCCGCTGGCCTCCGTGGCAGCGATGATCCTTGTCGAGGAAGGGCGAATCCAGCTCACCGACCCGGTCTCCAAGTTCCTGCCGGCCTTCGCCAACCTGCAGGTTTCGGTGCAGCGGCGCGAGGCCGACGGCCGCACGGTCAGCGAGCTCGTTCCTGCAAGCCGCCCGATGCTCGTGCACGACCTCCTGCGCCACACCGCCGGCCTCGCCTACGGCGAAGTGACCCCGAACGCGGTGGTAAAGGATGCCTATGCGAAGGCCGGCCTCTTCAAGCCCGGTGTCATCGACTTCGACACGCGCGACCTCACACCGGCGGAGTTCACCGACCGCCTCGCGAAGCAGCCGCTCATCGGCCATCCTGGCCAGATGTGGCAGTACAGCCTGGCCACCGACGTGCTCGGGCGCGTCGTCGAGGCGGCTTCGGGGCAGAGGCTGTCGGTCTTCCTCGAGCAGCGCGTCTTCCAGCCGTTGGGCATGAAGGACACCGCCTTCCACGTGCCGGCTGAGAAGATGTCGCGCCTGGCGCAGCCGTTCGCGCGACCGGCGAGCGGCCCCTTCGTCAGCCCGCAGATCGACGTCTCGCGTCCGCCGGGCAACGACTCGGGCGGCGCCGGCGGCGTGGGCACGGCGATGGACTACCTGCGCTTCGCGCAGGCCATGCTCAACGGCGGCAGCCTCGACGGCCGGCGCATCCTGAGCCGCACCACCGGTGAACTGATGATGAGCGACCACGTGGGCGATCGCCCCGGCGTGCCCGCCACGGCGCCGGAGCTGCTGCTGGGCACCCAAGGCTACGGATTCGGCCTCGGCTTCCTCGTGCGGCACGGCGCTGGCACAGCCGGGGTGCCCGGCAGCGCCGGCGAGGCCATGTGGGCCGGCTACGGCGGCACCTACTTCTGGATCGATCCCAAGGAGCAAGTGGTTGCCGTGCTGATGTCGCAAGGCCCGGCGGCGACGCGCGCCTACTACCGCAAGATGGTGAAGGCACTTGTCTACCAGGCGATCACGGACTGACCCACTTCCGGCAGCCTGGCCGGGACAGCCTTTGGAAGCTCAGCGTGGCAGCCCCAGGCCACGCTGGGCGATGAGGCTGCGCTGGATCTCGTTGGTGCCGATGCTGATGACCCACATCAGCGAGTGCCGCAGGTTCTGCTCGTAACGGCCGTGGCGCAGCGCGCCGGGCGCGCCCTGCGACAGCGCCGCACGCGGGCCGAGGAGGTCGAGCGCGGCCTCGCCGAAGCGCTCCATCAGCTCGCCGCTGAAGACCTTGCTGATGGCGCCCATCTCGGGCGGCGTCGTTCCGCTCTCCGCAAGCTCGGCGCAGTGGATCATCAACTGCCGGCCGACCTCGATCTCGGAGGCGAGCTGGCCGATGCGGTCGCGCACCAGTGGGTCGCGGCGCAAGGCCGGATCGGCGCGCACGTCACGGCAGAGCAGGTCGAAGGCGTGCGCCACCTTGAGCACGATGCCGCCGCCCACCAGCCCGCGCTCGTTGGCGAGAGCGTCGGTCAGCACCTTCCAGCCGCCGTTGACCGGGCCGACGATGTTCTCCGCGGGGATGCGCACGTCGTCGTAGAAGCTGTTGGCGAAGCTGCCGTCGTACATCGTGCGCGCCGGCTTCACGGTGATGCCGGGCGTGTCCATCGGCACGATGAACATGCTGATGCCGGCGTGCGGCGTGCGCCGGTTGACCTCCAGGTCGCGCTCGGTGCGCGCGGCCAGGAACATGTACTTGCCCCAGTAGGTGGTGGTCCAGATCTTCTGGCCATTGAGGACCCACTCGCGGCCGTCATCGCTGAGCACGGCGCTCATGCGCAGCGAGGCGAGGTCGCTGCCGGCCTCGGGCTCGCTGTAGCCCATGCCGTGCATGGCCTCGCCGCGCAGGATCTCGGGCAGGTAGCGTGCGCGCTGCTCGGCGGTTCCATGCATCAACAGCGCATTCACCTGTACGGCCGCGCCGTAGCGCGGTGTCTCGGCGCGCTCCATCACCTCCATGAACGCGAGCTGCTCGCGCGGGCCGCGGCCCTGGCCGCCGTGCTCCGTCGGCCAGCCGAGGCCGATCCAGCCGGTGCGCCCGAGGTCACACGCGAACTCCGGGTCGAACTCGCGCTCGTGGAACGCGCGGCGGTCGAAGGCGGCCTTGCGCTCGCCGCTCCAGTGCTCGCGCAGCCACTCGCGCACGTCGTTGCGCAGTGCGTTGCCGGCCTCGCCGAGGTCGTATTCGGGCAGCGTGGCTGTGTCGTCGTCGAGCAGCAGCGCGGCGACCTCAGCGCGCGCGCGCGCTGCCCCACCCAGCGCCAACCCGTCGAGGTGCGCGCGGCGAAAGTGCCGCGGCGCCTCGTGCTCCTCGGCATAGCCGATGGCGCCGAAGGCATGGTGCGTTTCCAGCGCCACCTGGCGCAGCGCCTGCGCGCCGAAGGCGAAGGCGGTGGCGGCGAAGTAGGGCGCGTCGGCCGAACCGAGGTCGAAGGCCGCCGCCGCGTTGGCGAGCGTCAGGCGCACGCCTTCGAGCGCGATGAGGTTGTTCGCGAGCTTGTGCTGCACCGCCTGGAAGCGGCCGATGGGCTGGCCGAACTGGCGTCGCTCCTTCGCGTAGTCCACCGCGAGCTCGAAGGCGCGCCGCGCGGCGCCAAGCGCGCGTGCCAGGCACAGCAGGCGCAGCAGGTGGGGCAGGGCGGCGGCGGCGGCCGGCGCGAGCGCGAAGGTTGATGCTCCCGCGTTGTGCAGGCGCAGCTCCGACCACGCGGCGCCTGGCACGAGACCCATCGCGCGCGCCGGGTGCAGTTGCACGCCACCGCCGGCAAGGTCGATGCAGGCCAGCGTGCCCGGTGTGCCGGTGGGCACCACGAGCACGTGCGTTGCATGCATCGCGCCGTCGACGAAGGCGAGCGTGCCGCTGGCCTGGCCGTCGTCGATGCGCAGCGTGCCGGCCTGCGCGTCGTCGGGGCCCAGGTGCGGCGCGACGGCGAGGCGCATCGGCATGCCGCTGCCGCCGCTCGCGCCATGCAGGCCGGACAGCCAAGCACGGGCATGCGCATCCCCGGCACCGAACCGCTCGAGCAGCAGATTGGCGAGCAGCGCACCGGCCATCGGTGCCGGGCAGGCGGCACGCCCCATCTCCTCCATCACCAGCACGGATTCGCGCACGCCACCTTCGCCGGGCTCGTTGCCCAGCGCCGCCAGGCCCTGGCCGACGAGCCCACGCCACAGTGCGGCGACGGCTGCGCGGTCATCGCTGCGCTCCACCGCACCGGCGGCCGGCCAGTGCTCGGCCAGGAAGCCGCGCACCGATTCGCGCAGCAGCATGCGCTCCTCGGGGCCGGGCATCGCAGCGGCATCGAACACCGGCCAGGCCAGGGACAGGCCTGCATCGCGGCGCCCGCCGTTGCTTGCGTCTTGGGCCACGGTGCCGCTCACGCGCCGAACACGCCTTGCGCGCGCAGCCGTGCGAGCTCGCCTTCGGCCAGCGCCAGCCGCTCGCGCAGCACCTCCTCGCTGTGCTCGCCCAGCGCCGCCAGCCGCGGCCGCGCGTGCGTGGGCGTGCGGCTCATGCGGAAGGGCAGGTTGGCGCACTTGAACGTGCCGGCCCCTTCGCCCAGCTCGGCCAGGAAGCCACGCTCGGCGAGTTGCGGGTCGGCCATCGCCTCGGCCACGCTGCGGTAGCGTGAGCAGGGCACGCCGGCGGCCATGAGCACGGCCTCGCACTCGGCGCCCGTGCGCAGGATCGTCCAGGCTTCGATCAGCTCGAGCAGCGCGCCCCAGTTCGCCTCCTTGGCGGCGACGCTGGCAAAGCGAGGGTCGGCTTTCGCTTCCGGGTGGCCGATGACGTCGAACAGCACCTCCTGGTTCTTCGGCGTCACCGCGGCCACCATGACCCAGCCGTCCTTGGCGCGCACCGGCTCGTACACCTGCCGCCGGCGCGCGGGCGGGAACTGCGCCGCCTGCATCTCGTAGATGAGCATGGAGAGCACCGAGTCCATCAGCGAGACGTCGATGTGCTGCCCCAGGCCGCTCTTCTCGCGCTCGTACAGCGCCAACTGGATGGCGCCGAACGCATGGCTCGCGCCCAGCACGTCGGCCAGGAAGATGCCGTTGTTGGCCGGGCGGTCCTGCCCGTGCTGGTACTCGAGGTGGGCGGCCTCGTAGCCCGAGGCGGCGTGGATCACGGGTGCATAGGCGGGCGCGCCGGCGCGCGGCCCGGTCTGGCCGAAGCCGGAGATGGAGGCGTAGACGAGGCGCGGGTTGTCCACGGCCAGCGTGGCGTGGTCGAGGCCCAGGCGCTGCATCACGCCGGGGCGGAAGTTCTCCACGAGCACGTCGGCCTGCAGCGCCAGGCGGCTCGCCAGCGCCTTGCCATCGGCGGTGCCGAGGTCGAGCACGACGCTGCGCTTGCCGCAGTTCATGCTCGCGTAGTAGGTGCTGATGCGGCCGCGGCCGTTCGGCACGATCGGCTCGCGCTGGCGCACCACGTCGCCCTCGGGCGGCTCGACCTTGATCACGTCGGCACCGGCATCGGCGAGCATGCGCGTGCACATCGGGCCGCTCATGACGATGGTGAAGTCCAGCACCGTGAGGCCGGCGAGGGCGTCGGTTCCGGCGGCGACTTCTGGGTCGGTCAGCTCCCTGGCGTTCATCGTCATGGAGCGCCCGGGCGCCCCGCAGCATGAGGGGTCGCCAGCATCGCGGGCCGGCGCGGCGCTCACAAGCAAGGCCCTCACCAAGCAACTGTGCGGCGCGCGCACAGCCCAGCGTCTCACCCGTGCCGAGAGCCCGGGCCCCTCTTGGCTGCCGCTCCTCAGTGCCGCCGCTCAGGCTTGGCCGAGATGCCCTTGCGCGTGGTCGAGGAAGGCGCGCACGCGCGCGCTCAGGTGTCGCTTGCTGGCGAAGACGGCATAGATCGGTTCGCGCTCGAGTGCATGCTCGTCGAGCACGATGACGAGCTGGCCGGCCTTCAGCTCGGCGTCGATGTGATAGTCCGCCAGGCGCGCCAGCCCGAGGCCGTCGATGGCCAGCGCGCACAGCACGTCGCCGTTGTTGGCGGCGGCCAGCGCCTTGGGCTCCTGCGTGACGATCTGGTCTGGGGCACCGGGCGCCGACTTGAAGGGCCAGCGGCTGCGGAAGGAACCGGGCAGGAAATTCAGGCAACGGTGCCCTGACAGATCTTCCGGCGTCTTGGGCGTGCCGGCCTTCGCCAGGTAGGCCGGCGAGGCGCACAGGTGCCAGCGCGCCGTGGTGACGCGCCGCGCCACCAGCGTGGAATCGGGGATGGTGCCGCTCTGGAAGGAGATGTCGATCTGCTGCTCGAAGAGATCCGGCGGCGTCGCGGCGACGATGATCTCGACGCGCACCAGCGGGTGGGCGCGCAGGAACTCGGGCAGCAGCGGCGCGAGGCGGCGGCGCGCGAAAGCGGCCGTCGAGCTGATGCGCAGCACACCGGTGGCCTCGGTGGCGGCGGGGCTTACCGAGGCCTCGGCCTCCTCGAGCGCGGCCATCACCTTCTGCGCCGCGGCGAGGAACTGCTCGCCCTCCTGGGTCAGCTGCAACACGCGCGAGGTGCGGTGGAAGAGGCGCACGCCTAGTCGGTTTTCGAGGCGCTGGATGACCTTGCTGATGGTCGAGGGGTCGAGGTCCAGGCTGCGCGCCGCGGCGGAAAAGCTCTCCACTTCCGACACGCGCAGGAAGAAGGCGAGCTCGCGGATGCGGTCGTTCATGGCCGGCAGTCTATCCCTCGCGTCCACGCGGGAATCCGAGGTTTCCGCGGTCGCCCGGGCGATGCTAAAGTGGAGGCGATTTCCAGACATCTCCAGCTAAGCCGGACGACACGGCCGCGCAGCGGGCCGTGCAAGGAGTGCATCGATGACGAGCCTTCGCCGCCGCGACGTGGCCCTCGCGCTGACAGCCGCCCTTTCCGGCGTCGCGCCGCTGGGCGCACGGGCGCAGGCCGACTGGCCGACGCGGCCCGTCAAGTTGATCGTGCCCTTCGCGCCCGGCGGGCCCACCGACATCGTCGCGCGCCTGCTCGCCGAACGCATGCAGGTGCTTTGGAAGCAGCCGGTGGTCATCGACTACAAGCCGGGCGGCGGCACGATGGTGGGCTCGCAGTTCGTCGCCACCTCGCCGCCCGACGGGTACACGCTCGGCATGGCCATCAGCGCGCACATGATCAACCCGGCGCTGCAGCCCAAGATGCCCTACGACACCGTGCGCGACCTGGCCGGCGTGTCGCAACTGGCACTCGGGCACTTCGGCCTGTTCGCACATCCCTCGTTCACGGCCACGAGCGTGGCCGAGCTCGTCGCGCATGTGAAGAAGAACCCGGGCAAGGTGAGCTACGCGACGCCGGGCGTGGGCACCGGCACGCATCTCGCCGGCGAGATGCTCAACCACATGGCGGGCCTGGACATGGTGCACGTGCCCTACAAGGGCAGCGCACCGGCGCAGCAGGACGTGATCGGCGGCCGCGTGCCGTTGCTCTTCGACGTGTTGTTCTCGTCGATGCCCTTCGTCAAGGATGGGCGGTTGAAGGTGCTGGCGCTGTCGAGCCCGAAACGCGCCGGGGCGAGCCCGGAGATTCCGCTCGTCGCCGAGGCCGTGCCGGGCTTCGCGGCGATGAGCATCATCGGCGTCATCGCCCCCTCCGGCGTGCCGGTGGATCTGCGCAGGCGCATCGGTGCCGACATTGCGCGCGGCGTGAAGTCGCCCGAGTTGAACGACCGCATGGTGGCGCTCGGCATGGAGCCGGTCGGCTCGAGCGCCGACGAGTACGACGCGCTCATCAGGAGCGAGATCGAGAAGTGGGCCGGCGTCGTCAAGCGCGCCGGCATCAAGCTGGACTGACGGCGGTCTTGGCCATGCAGTCTTGCGACATCGTGGTCGTCGGTGGCGGGCTCGCTGGCCTGCATGCGGCTGCTCGCGCGGCGCAACTCGGGCGATCCTGCGTGGCCCTGGCCGGCGCCGCTCCCGGCGGCCTGCTGTTGAGCATCGAGTCGGTGCAGGGCCTGCCGGCGCACCCCGAGGGCATCCCCGGCTACGACCTCGGGCCGATGGCGCAGGAGGGGGCGATGGATGCCGGTGCCACCTGCCTGCCCGAAGAAGCCGTGCGCATCGAACGCCGCCGTGAAGACTGGCTCGTGCAGGGCGAATCGACGCTCGTGCAGGCCCGTGCCGTCGTGCTGGCGATGGGTTGCCACCTGCGCGCGCTCGGCGTGCCGGGCGAAGAGCGCCTGGCCGGCAAGGGCGTCAGCCATTGCGCCAGTTGCGACGGGCCCCTGCTGCGTGGGCGCGCGGTGGCCGTGGTGGGCGGTGGCGATGCCGCCTGTCAGGAGGCGCTGACGCTCGCGGCCTTGGCCGGCAGCGTGCATCTGCTCGTCCGCGGCGGAACGCTGCGCGCGCGCCCGGTCTGGCGGGAACGCATCGCGGCGCAGCCAACGATCGCCGTGCGTTTCGGCGCCGTCGTCGAGGAGATCCTCGGCGGGGCCGCCGTGAGCGGCGTGCGCCTTCGTGGCGGCGAGACGGTGCCCGTCGACGCCGTCTTCGTCTACGCCGGGCTCGTGCCGTCATCGGCATTGCTGCGCGATGCGCCGAATGCCGGCGCGCCCTGCCTCGTGGCGCTCGATGCCCAAGGCCACGTCTGCGTCGACGCCGCGCTGCGCACGTCGGCGCGCGGCGCCTTCGCTGCCGGCACGCTGCGCGCTGGCCACGACGGCCAGGCGGCGCAAGCCATTGCCGATGGCATCGCGGCCGCCGAATCGGCGCACCAGTTCCTGCTGGCCGGTGCGGCCGTGGCCTGGCCCGGCTCTTCGGCCTCCCTCCGGCCCCTCGAATCCCCCACCGCAGAAAGGGCTCCCTCATGAGTGCCTTGCTCACCGCGCACGATCCGCGCGGCTACCCGCCCAAAGTGACGGCCAAGCGCCTGGCGCCCCGGCTCGAGTCGCTCGACGGCAAGCTGATCCACCTCGTCGACTGCCTGTTCGACAACTCCGAGTTGTTCATGCAGCAACTGCAGGCATGGTTCGCCGAGCACATGCCGCAGGTGCGCACCGAGATCGTCAAGCCGCGCGAGAGCTGGGTCGACGACCCGGCGATGCGCGCCAAGGTGGTCAACGAAGCGGACGCTGCGCTCTTCGCCGTCGGTCTCTGAAGCACTTGCTGCCCGACGGTCGCCGGGCTCGCAATGGCAGTAGAGGCTGACGGGGTTCCGACCGTCGCCATCCACACGCATGTCTTCGCCAGGCTGGCGCGCAATGCCGCGCGCGTCAACGGCACGCCCACGCTGCGCCAGGCCTTCGTGCCGCAGCCGGTGGTGGGGCAGTCGGCGGCGCAGCTGCGCGCGTACATCGAAGGCATCGACCCGGTCAACCAGCGCCCGTTCGTGCACGAGGTGATCGAGGGGCTGACGCGCCCGCTCAGCGAGGAAGACCTCGCGGGGATCTCGTTCGAGCGCAACACGCCGCGCCTGCTGGAACCGGGCACCGAAGACGATCTGCGCCGACGCTTCGAGGAGGAGCGCTGGACCGACTACCTGCCCATCGTGCTGCCCACCGAAGAGCGCGTGGCGGCGATGCTGGCCGGCACGAGCCGCAAGCCCGACGAGGTGGTGGGCCGCATGCGACCCACCAATTACCGCGA
>JAEUPE010000055.1 GCA_016790435.1 Rubrivivax sp.
CGCACGATGGCGTCGATGGCGAGGAAGCGGATGGCGTGCGCCAGCGGTTGCAGCGGGTGGGTCATGGACGGCATCGAGGCGACCGGGGCCCGCGGCACGGGCCCGGGTCCGATCGCGGGATCACTGCAGCCAGGCCTTGAGGGTGGTCTTCATGGCGTCGGCCGAGATGCCGTAGCGGTCGTGCAGCGTGGGCAGCGCGCCGGCGTCGAGGAACGCATCGGGCAGCGCGATGCGCTTGAAACGCGGCGCCACACCCGCCTCCAGCAGCGCGGCGGCCACCGCCTCGCCGAGGCCACCGACGGTGCTGTGGTTCTCGGCCACCACGACCAGCCGCCCGGGCTTGCCGCACTCGTGCAGCAGCGTCTTCGTGTCTAGCGGCTTGATGGTGGGCACGTGCAGCACGGCCACGTCGACGCGCTCGGCGGCGAGTGACTTGGCCACCTCGAGCGAGCGCATCGTGAGCAGGCCCGAGCTGACGATGAGCACGTCGTTGCCGCCGCGCAGCAGCTGCGCGCGGCCGATCTCGAAGCGGTAGTTGTATTCGTCGAGCACCAGCGGCACCTGGCCGCGCAGCAGGCGCATGTAGACCGGGCCCTTGTGCGCGGCGATGGCGGGCACCACCTGCTCGATCTCGTGCGCATCGCAGGGGTCGATGACCATGAGGCCGGGGATGGCGCGCATCAGCGCCAGGTCTTCGGTGGCCTGGTGGCTGGGCCCGTAGCCGGAGGTGAGGCCGGGCAGGGCGCAGGCGATCTTCACGTTCAGATCGTCTTCGGCAATGGTCTGGTGGATGAAGTCGTAGGCGCGCCGCGAGGCGAACACCGCGTAGGTGGTGACGAAGGGCATGGCCCCTTCCTTGGCCATGCCGGCGGCGGCGCCGAAGAGCAACTGCTCGGCCATGCCCATCTGGAAGAAGCGTTCGGGGTAGGCGCTGGCGAAGAGGTGCAGGTCGGTGTACTTGGAGAGGTCGGCGGTCATGCCGACGATCTCCGGGCGCTCTTCGGCGAGCTTGACGAGCGCGTGGCCGAAGGGCGCCGGCTTCGTGCGCTGGCCCTCGCCGGCGATGGAGGCGATCATCGCGGACGTGGTGAGCTTCGGCTTGGCCGAGGCGGTGGCCGGCGTTGTGGGTGCCGCTGCCGCTGCCGATGCCGATGCCGATGCCGCTTGCTGCGCCGTCGCCGCGGTCTTGGTGGGCGCGTTCATGCCGTGGCCTCTCGAGCGTTGCGCGCTTGGCGCCGGGCCGACCAGCTGGCATCGAGCGCCTGAAGCGCCAGCTGCCACTCGGGCGGGTCGACGCGGATGAAGTGGTTCTTCTCGCGCGCTTCGAGGAAGGGCACGCCGCAGCCCATGCGCGTGTCGGCGAGGATCATGCGCGGCCGCGGCTCCTGTAGCGTGCACGCGGTGTCGAAGGCGGCGGCGACGGCGGCGAGGTCATTGCCATCGATGCGCTGCGTGTGCCAGCCGAAGGCTTCCATCTTCTGCGTCAGCGGCTCGAAGGCCATCACCTTGCTGGAGGGGCCATCGGCCTGCTGGTTGTTGATGTCGCAGATGGCGATGAGGTTGTCGAGCCGGTGGTGCGCCGCGCTCATCAGACCCTCCCACACGGCGCCTTCGTCGAGCTCGCCGTCGGAGAAGAGGGTGTAGACGAGTGATGCCGAGCCCTTGCGCTTGAGCCCGAGGCCGTGCCCGACGGCGATGGTCAGGCCCATGCCGAGCGAGCCGCCGCTCATCTCCATGCCCGGCGTGTAGCTGCTCATGCCCGACATCGGCAGGCGGCTGTCGTCGCTGCCGTAGGTCTCGAGCTCGCTCTCGGGCACGATGCCGGCCTCGATGAGCGCGGCATAGAGCGCGATGGCGTAGTGGCCGTTGGAGAGCAGGAAGCGGTCGCGGCCTTCCCATTTCGGGTCTTCCGGCCGGTAGCGCATGGCGCCGAAGTAGGCGACGGCGAGCACGTCGGCGATGTCCAGGGCCTGGCCGATGTAGCCCTGGCCCTGCACCTCGCCCATGCGCAGCGCATGGTGCCGGATGCGGTAGGCGCGCTCTTCGAGCGCAGCGAGCCGGGCCTTGGAAGCATGTGCGGTGGGTGTCATCGCGGCGGGATGGAGTGGAGCGTGGTCAGGGCTTGGGTGGCGGCTGTGCATCGGCCACCGCCGTGGCGGCCGCGGCAAACCGCTGCTGCAGCGCCTTCGGGTTGGCAAAGGTCTTGCGGAAGTTCGCATCCTCGCCAACGGCGAAGCGCACGCCCGCGGCGCGCACGGCGCTGTCTTCCACCTTGGCCAGCGGCGTGTAGCGCGGGTGGTGGTGCTCGATGAGCGGGTCGTTGGCGGCGGTGTTGAAGCAGAACAGCACCGTCCAGCGCCGGTTCGGCGAGCGGTTGGCGTCAGAGCGGTGCATGACATTGGCGTGGAAGAAGAGCGCATCGCCCGGCGCCATCTCGACGTGGACATGCGGCAGGCGCTCCAGCATCCAGGCCACGCGCTGCGGGTCGGCACCCACCTGCTCGCCGGGCACGATGCCGTGCTCGACGCGGCCCACGAGGTGCGAGCCGCTGAGGACCTGCAGGCATCCGTTCTCGCGCGTGGCGTGGTCGAGCGCCACCATCACGCTGCCCATGTCGGGCCGCGGGCAGCCGTTGTGGTACCAGTAGCCGTAGTCCTGGTGCCACTCCCAGGCGCCGCCTTCGAGCGGCTCCTTGGCGGTGAGCTTGCTGTGGTAGTGGTAGACCTCGCCGCCGAGCACGCTCTCCATCGTGTCGACGACGCGGCGGCTGCGCGCCGCGAGGCCGTAGACGCTGTCGCCGGGGTGGTTCCACGTCGCCATGCGCGTGGCGCGGCCCTCGGCGTCGCGGCGGTCGTACAGGCTGCCGGCGATCTGCGGGTCCTGCTCGATGGCGGCGCGCAGGATGGCCGTCTCCTCGGCGTCGAAGCAGCCGCGCACGAGCACCCAGCCTTCGCGCTGCCAGTGGGCCTGCTGCTCGGCGTTGAAGATCGAGGGCATGGTGCCGCCGCGGCGTGACGGGGTCGGAAGCTCAGGTGCGCTCAGCCGCCGCCGGCGGCACGGCGTTGAGCTCGGCGATGAAGTCGGCCAGCATCGGCACGAAACGCGCGCCCTGGCCGGCGGCCTCCATCGCCGCGAAGCCGTTCTTCACGTTGGCCTGGATGGGGTTGATGACGCCCAGCTCGCCGGCCATCGAGGCCAGGTAGCGCATGTCCTTGTGCGCGTTGCTGATGGTGAAGAGGTGCGCCTTGTCGTCACCGGCCAGCGACCACTGCATGAAGGTGTCGTAGAAGCCGCTGCGCATGCGGCCCGAGCCGATGACCGAGTGGAACTGCTGCACCGAGAGCCCGGCCTTGCGCGCGATGGCCAGCGCCTCGGCGTAGAGCGCCGCGTAGCCCATGGCGACGAAATTGTTGACGAGCTTCATCTTGTGCCCGAGGCCCACGGCGCCGAGGTGCACCACGTTGCCGGCCCAGCAGCGCAGCACGGGCTCGATGCGCGCGAAGACCTCGGGCGCTGCGCCGACCATGGTGTCGAGTGTGCCGGCCTCGGCCTCCTTGGGCGTGCGCGACAGCGGCGCGTCGACGAAATGCGCGCCGCGTGCCTCGCACTCGGCGGCGAGCGCCAACGTGGAGACGGGGTTGGAGGTGGAGCAATCAATGATGACCAGCCCCTTCTTCGCGCCGGCGAGAAGCCCGTTCTCGCCGCGCACGTTGGCCTCGACCTGCGGCGAGCCGGTGACGCACAGGTGCACGATGTCGCACTGCTCCGCCAGCTCGCGCGGCGACGTCGCCTCTCGCGCGCCCAGGCCCTTCAGCCGCTCGACGGGCTCGCGGTTGCGGTGGCCCAGGATGACCAACGGGTGGCCCTTGGTGACGAGGTTCTTCGCCATGCCGGCGCCCATGAGGCCGACGCCGATGAAGCCCACCGTGGCTTTGTCTGTGTTGCTCACTTCTTGGGCCCTCCGGCCTGGCTGCCGTTCAAGGCGCGGTACGCGCGGATGACCTGGCTGTCGTCTGCCGCGCCATGCCCCAGGCCCGAGGCGGCGAGGAACATCTGCATCGCCGCGCTGGCGAGCGGCAGGCCCTGGCGCATCGACTTGCCCTGGTCGAGCACGATGCCGAGGTCCTTGACGAAGATGTCGACGGCGCTCGTCACCGGCGGCTCGTCCATCATCATGCGCGGGCCGCGGTCGCCCCACATCCAGCTGTTGCCGGCGCTGACCGAGATGATCTCGTGCATCGTGGCCTTGCTCACGCCGGCGCGCTCGGCCACGTGCATGGCCTCGGCGGCGGCGGCGATGTGCACGCCGCACAGGAGCTGGTTGATCATCTTCGCCGTGCTGCCCATGCCGGCCTCGCGGCCGACGTCGAAAGTGCGCTTGCCGACGGCCTCGAAAACCGGGCGGGTGCGGGCCAGCGTCGCTTCGGCACCGCTCACCATGATTGTGAGACCGGCGGCGTTGGCACCGGCCACGCCGCCGGAGACGGGCGCATCGAGCATCTCGAGGCCCATGTCGGCGAGGCGCTGCGAGGTCTTCTTCGCGAGCGCCGGTGCCTGCGTGCAGGCGGCGACGACGATGGCGCCGCGCGGCAGCGCTGCGGCCGCGCCGCCTTCGAACAGCACGGCCTCGGCCTGCTCGCCGGTGACGACCATCAGCCACAGCAGGTCGGCGTTGCGGGCGGCATCCGCGGCCGAGGTGGCAGCCTTGCCGCCCGCGGCCACGAGCGGCTGCAGCGCCGCGGCGCGCACGTCGAAGCCGGTGACCTCGTGCCCGGCCTTGACCAGGTTGACGGCCATGGGAACGCCCATCGCGCCCAGGCCGATGAAAGCAATGCGCATCGAGCGCTCCTCAGTTGGCAGGTGAAGTGAAGGTGGGAAGGGCCCGTGCCGGTTGCACGGCCCGCGTCATTCCTTGACCGCCCCCGTCATCGCCGAGACGTAGTGCTCGACGAAGAAGGCGTACAGGATGACGAGCGGCAACGAACCCACGAGGGCCCCGGCCATGAGCGAGCCCCAGCGGTACTGATCACCGTCGGTGAAGGCCGACAGGATGGCCACCGGTACCGTCTTCTTCTCGGCGCTGTTGATGAAGGTGAGCGCGTAGATGAACTCGTTCCAGCACAGCGTGAGGCAGAAGATCGAGGCCGAGATCAGGCCCGGCACGGCCAGGGGCAGGATGATCTTGACGAGGATCTGCCAGCGGCTGGCGCCGTCGATGAGCGCACATTCCTCCAGCTCGTACGGGATGGTCTTGAAGTAGCCCATCAGCAGCCAGGTGGAGAAGGGGATCAGGATCGTCGGGTAGGTGAGGATGAGCGCGAACGGCGTGTCGAAGAGGCCGTACTGGTAGACCACTGTCGACAGCGGGATGAACAGGATCGACGGCGGCACCAGGTAGGCCAGGAAGATCATGCCGCCGACGAGCTGCGCGCCCTTGTAGCGCACGCGCGTGATGGCGTAGGCCGCGAACACGCTTGCGATGAGCGACAGGATGGTCGCCGACACCGCCACGAACATGGTGTTCCACAGCCACAGCGGGTAGTCGGTCTTGAACAGCAGGTCGGTGATGTGCTCGAGCGTCGGCGCCACCGTCCAGAACGGGTTGTGCGTGTCGAGGTCGAGCAGGTGTTCCTTCGGCTTGATGGCGGTGATGACCATCCAGTAGAAGGGGAAGAGCAGTACGACGACGATGAGCGCGAGCGGGATGTACAGCGACACGACGCGCTGCGGCACCGTGGAGAGGTAGCTCATGCCCTCCGAGTGGTCGGCGGCACCGGCGGCAGCCGCCGGCGAGGTCGACCCGGGCTTGGCGACGGCATCGCTCATCGGTCTTCTCCCTGGTGCGGCATCGGTCGCGACATCAGTCTTCGCCTTGCTGCCATTTGCGCCGCTGCAGCCCGAACCACGAGACCATGATGGCGGCGAGCAGGAAGGGCACCATCGCCGTGGACACCGCGGCGCCTTCGCCGATGCGCCCGCCGAGGATGGCGGTGTTGTAGGACATGGTGGCCATCAGCTCGGTGGCACCGGCCGGGCCACCGTTGGTGAGCACCTTGATGAGCTGGAAGTCGGTGAACGTGAAGAGCACCGAGAACGTCATCACCACCGCGATGATGGGCGTGAGCAGCGGGTAGGTGATGTTGACGAACATCTGCCAGCGCGTGGCGCCGTCGAGCGTGGCCGCCTCGTAGAGCGACGGCGGCACGGTCTGCAGGCCGGCCAGCAGCGAGATGGCAATGAAGGGCACGCCGCGCCAGACGTTGGCGAAGATGACGCTCCAGCGAGAGTTCCAGGTATCACCCAGGAAGTCGATGTTGCCGCTGATGAGCCCCATGTTGCGCAGGCTCCAGCTGATGATGGAGAACTGCGGGTCGAAGATCCACCAGAAGGCGATCGCGCTCAGCACCGTGGGCACGATGAAGGGGATCAGCACGATGGCGCGCACGATGGCCTTGAACGGCAGGTGCTGGTTGAGCAGCAACGCCAGGTACAGGCCGAGCCCGAACTTCACGACGCTGGCGGCGAACGTGTAGAAGAGGGTGAAGAAGACGGCCGTCTGGAACTTCGTGTCGCCGATGATCCAGATGTAGTTCTCGAGGCCGACGAAGTCGCCCGGACGGCCGATCTTGGAATCGGTGAAGCTGAGCCAGATGCCCAGGCCCAGCGGGTAGACCAGGAAGAGCACGAGGAAGGCCGCCGCCGGCAGCATGAACAGCGCACCCAGCAGGTTGCGGTTCGCTCCCCAGGCGGAGAGGCGTTCAGACCACATCGGTGGCGTCCTTCCTGTGCTTCACGAGGTTCAGGTCAGCGGTAGATGCGCTTGGCCTGCCGCTCGGCCACCGCGATGGCCTCCTTCACCGATGCGCGGCCGGTGGCGACCGAGGCGAACATGTCCAGCACGACGAAGTCGGCCAGCGCCGAGGCCGCCTTCTCGCCCACCGAGCCCATGCCGCCCGCCGTGAGCGTGCGCTTGGCCACGTCGCGCACGAGGCTCAACTTGGGGTCGCTCGTCCACACCTTGTTGCTGTCGTAGGCGTTCAACGGGTGGGTGAGGTAGGCCACCGAGTCCTCGAGCCACTGGTTGTAGTTCTCGGCCTCGAGCATGAAGGAGATGAAGGCCTTGCCGGCGTTCTGCACCTTGCTGTACTTCATCAGCATCATCGGGTAGGCGATGTGGAACTCGGTGGGCTTGCCGACAGGACCCACAGGCCAGAGCGCGTGGTTCATGTCGTCCATGATCTCCTTCATCTTCGCGTCGCCCTTGGCGGCGCCGGCCTTGGCCGCGGCGTAGATGGACACGCCGTTGTTCGTGACGCTCACTTCGCCGGTCAGGAAGGCCTTGTTGTTGAAGGCATCGTTCCACGAAGCGGTGCCGCTGACGAACGACTCCGACATCGTCTTCACGTACTCGAGCGCCTTGGCCGTCTCGGGCGAGTCGATCACCACCTTGTCCTTGGCGTCGACGAGGTTGCCGCCGTGGGCCCACAGCGCCCAGTGCACCCAGGCGTTGCCGTCACCCGAGGCGCGGCCGAGGGCGAAGCCGCCGGGCACGCTCTTCGCCTTGAGCTCCTTCATCAACTGCAGGAAGCCGCCGGTGTCCTTCGGCATCTCCTTGAAGCCCGCCTTCTCGATCATGCTCTGGCGGTAGTTGATGACGTTGCCGTTGTAGGCCACGGGGATGGCGATCCACTTGCCCCCGCTCTTGCCGTAGGTCTCGGCGGTGGGGACCCAGCCGCCGTACTTCTTGCCGAGGTAGTTGGCGACGTCGGTGACGTCGACGCACTTGGTCGGGAAGAGGTGCGGCAGCGAATACAGGCCCCAGAAGAGGTCAGGGCCCTGGCCGGTATTCGCCGACACGCTCGCCTTGGGCTGCACGTCGTCCAGGCTCTCGTGCGTGACCTTCACATCCACGCCGGTGGCCTTGGTGAAGGCAGCGACGAGCTTCATGAAGCTGTCTTCCTCGGCCTGGATGAAGCGCTTCCAGCGCATGATGGACAGCTTGGCGCCCTTCTCGGGCTTGAACGGCGAACTCTGCGCCCAGGCCTGCGCCCACAGCGTGAGGTTGGCCGCGCTGGCGCCGGCAAGGGCTGCCCCGGCCTTCAGCGCGGTGCGGCGGGTGAGGTTCTTCAGAGGGCTCTGGATCATCGCTGTCTCCTGCTTGGGGCTGGGGCCTGGTGAGTGGCCGTTGGTTCGGTTGTACGGTCTAGCGGTCTTGCGGTCTTGCGGTCTTGCGGTCTTGGATCGTGCGGGGAAAACGCGGGGAGCAGCCTCAGATCCGTTGGCCGCTCTGCGGGTCGAAGAGGTGCGCCTTGTCGGCGCGCGGGCGCAGGCGCACGCGTTGGCCGGGCTTGAACTCGTGGCGTTCGCGGAAGACGCCGACGATCTCCTGCTGGCCGAGGCGCACGAAGACCTGCGTCTCGCTGCCCGTGGGCTCGACGACGATGACGTCGCCATCGAAGCCACCGGCTTCGCCGGGTTCACACAGGTCGAGGTGCTCGGGGCGGATGCCGTAGATCACGTCGCGCGTGGCGCCGTTCGTGCCGCCCGGCGTGCCGACCTTCGAGCCGCCGGCCACCGTGACCGCGCCACCATCCAGCCGGCCCTCGATGAAGTTCATCGCCGGGCTGCCGATGAAGCCGGCGACGAAGCGGTTGGCCGGCCGGTCGTAGAGCTCGAGCGGGCCGCCGGTCTGCTCGACGTTGCCGTCGTGCATGACGACGATCTGGTCGGCCATGGTCATGGCCTCGATCTGGTCGTGCGTGACGTAGACGCTCGTGGTCTTGAGGCGCTGGTGCAGTTCCTTGATCTCGGTGCGCATTTGCACGCGCAGCTTGGCGTCGAGGTTGGACAGCGGCTCGTCGAAGAGGAAGACCTGCGGCTTGCGCACGATGGCGCGGCCCATGGCCACGCGCTGGCGCTGGCCGCCGGAAAGTTGGCGCGGGAAGCGGTCGAGCAGCGGCGTGAGGCCGAGGATGCCGGCCGCCTGGCCGACGCGCTCGTCGATGGTGGCCTTGGGTGTCTTGGCCAGCGTCAGCGAGAACGCCATGTTGTCGCGCACCGTCATGTGCGGGTACAGCGCGTAGTTCTGGAACACCATGGCGATGTCGCGCTGCTTGGGCGCCACCTGGTTCACCAGCTTGTCGCCGATGAACAGCTCGCCCTCGGAGATGTTCTCCAGGCCCGCCACCATGCGCAGGAGCGTGCTCTTGCCGCAGCCGCTGGGGCCGACGAGCACGGTGAACGAGCCGTCAGGGATCTCGATGCTCACGCCATGCAGGATCTCGACCTCGCCGAAGCGCTTCTTCATCGAACGGATGGAGACCTTGGCCATGGGAGAACCTGCTCTTGCGGACGGGAAGGAGGGCGGCGAACCGGCCCGGCGGCTGCGACCGGCGGCGGCTGAAGGGGCGAGTGCGCGAACCCAACGCGCCGAACCGAACGGGCCGTACCGAACGGGGCGAACCATAAGCCTGTGCGGCCGGAATGCGCGTCAGGGCTAACCCGTTGTCGAGCCCCAAAGTTGTCTGATAACCTGACGAATATGGGCTCCGAACCACGTGCTGGAACAACGGCCGGCCATGCCGCCCCCGGCTGGGTCCCGGAGCGCCTCTCGGACCGGTTGGCCGCCGCCCTGATCGCCCAGATCGACAGCGGCGCGCTGCAGCCCGGCGACCGCCTGCCCACCGAGGCCCAGCTTTCCGCCCGGCACGGCGTCTCGCGTTCGGTGGTGCGCGAGGCGGTGCAGCGCATCAAGTCGCGCGGCATGCTGCTTTCGCGCCAGGGGTCGGGCGTGTTCGTGGCGCCGCCACCGGCGCACCGGCCGCTGGCCTTCGACCCCAAGGTGTTGGAGTCGATGGAGGCCGTGGTGCAGGTGGTGGAACTGCGACGGGTGCTCGAAGGCGAAATCGCGGCCTTGGCGGCGGAACGCAGCACGCGGGCGCAGCAGGCGAGGCTGAAGCGGGCTTTGAAGGCCATCGACACCGCCATGGCCGCGGGCCGCGACGGCGTCGACGAGGACATGGCCTTCCACCGCGCCATCGGCGAGGCCACGGGCAACCCGCAGTTCAGCCGCCTGCTCGCTTTCCTCGAGCAGTACCTGCGCGAGGCGATGCGCGTGACCAAGGGCAACGAGTCGCGGCGCGAGGACTTCATGCGCGAGGTGCGCGAGGAGCACCGCATCATCGTCAGCGCCATCGAGGCGCGCGATCCGGCGCGCGCGCGCGCCGCCGCCGTGGAGCACTTGCTGAATGGCCAGGCCCGATTGGTGGAAGGTGGTGTGATCCGCCGCGGTGCGCCCGCTGCGCCGCGGCGCCGGCGCGCGGCCCGCTGAGCAGGAGAAGAGCGAGATGTTGGCGCTGGGCGTCATTGCTGACGACTTCACCGGGGCCACCGACGTGGCGGGCATGCTCGTGCGTGGTGGCCTGCGCACCGTGCAATTGATCGGCGTGCCTTCAAGTTCAGGCGCCGACGACATCGACACGGAAGCCGCCGTCGCCGGCGCGGAAGCGGTGGTGGTGGCGCTGAAGTCGCGCACGACGCCGGCGGCCGACGCGGTGGCCGAGTCCCTCGCTGCGTGGCACTGGCTGCGTGCGGCCGGCGCCAAGCGCTGCTACTTCAAGTATTGCTCGACCTTCGATTCCACGCCGGCGGGCAACATCGGCCCCGTCACCGAGGCGCTGATGAGCGAGCTCGGCACCGACTTCACGATCGCCTGCCCGGCCTTCCCGGAGAATGGCCGCACCATCTTCCGCGGCCACCTCTTCGTGGGTGACGTGCTGTTGTCCGACTCGGGCATGCGCGACCATCCGTTGACGCCGATGCGCGATGCCAACCTCGTGCGCGTGCTGCAGGCGCAGTGCGGCGCTGGCACGCGCGTGGGGCTGATCCGCTACGACACCGTGGCCCGTGGTACCGAGGCCGTGCGCCAGCGCATCGCGGCACTGCGCTCGGAGGGCGTGCGCATGGCCGTGGCCGATGCGCTGCACGACGACGACTTGCGCACGCTGGCGGCGGGCTGCAGCGACCTGCCTCTGCTGACCGCAGGCTCCGGGCTGGCACTGGGACTGCCTGAGCTCTACGAGCGGCTGGGCGAGGCGCGGCGGCATGCCGACGCGGCCGGGCTCGATCCGATGGTCGGGCCGGCGGTGGTGCTGTCCGGCTCGTGCTCGCAGGCGACCAATGCCCAGGTGGCGCACTGGCGCGACGCGGGTCGGCCGGCGCGGGCGCTGGATGTGCGCGCCTTGTTGCGCGGCGATGGCGCTGCCGCCGCCGAAGTGGCGGCTGTGTTGGCCTGGGCCAGGCCCTTGATCGGGCGGGGCGACGGTGACGACGCCGTGCCCCTGATCTACTCGACAGCAGCGCCCTCCGAGCTGGCGGCGACGCAGTCCGAACTGGGCGCGCTCGAGGCCGGCGCGCGCGTCGAGCATGCGCTGGCCGCCATCGCACGCGAACTGGGCTCGATGGGCGTGCGGCGCTGGGTGGTGGCGGGCGGCGAGACGAGCGGCGCCGTGGTGCAGGCGCTCGGCGCCAGCGCGTTGCGCATAGGCCCGACCATCTGCCCCGGTGTGCCCTGGACGCAGGCGCAGCGCCGCGCGGCACCGGGGGCACAGGGGGCACAGGGAGGGTCGATCTGGTTGGCGCTGAAGTCCGGCAACTTCGGCGCGCCGGACTTCTTCAGCGCCGCGCTGCGAATGAAGTGACGGGCCCGATCAGGCATGAGCAGTCATGAGCAGCGCTGAGGCCGGGATGCAGCACGCGGCGCTGCGCGAAGAGATCTGCCGTGTCGGCCGCTCGCTCTTCGAGCGCGGCTACGTGCACGCCACGGCCGGCAACGTCAGCGTGCGGCTGCCCGAGGGTGCCGGCTTCCTGATCACGCCCACCGATGCCTGCCTGGGCTTCCTGAAGCCCGAACGGCTCGCGCATGTCGACGCCGCCGGCACGCAGGTCTCGGGCGATCGTGCCAGCAAGACGCTGGCATTGCACCGACGCATCTACGGCAGCGCGCCCGAGGCGCATTGCGTCATCCACACGCACAGCACGCATCTGGTGGCACTGACGCTGGCCGGTGTCTGGCGCCAGGACGACATCCTGCCGCCGGTGACGCCCTACTTCGTGATGAAGGTGGGGCACGTGCCACTCATCCCGTACCACCGGCCCGGCGACCCGGCGGCGGCGCAGTGCGTGGCCGAGGCCATCACCGCCGCGGCGGCACGCGGCAAGCCGCTTCGTGCGGTGATGCTCGACCGGCTCGGGCCCAACGTATGGCACGCCAGCCCGGCCGAGGCGATGGCGACGCTGGAAGAACTGGAAGAGACCGCGCGGCTGTGGCTGATGTGCGCGAGACTTCCGCAGGCCGAACGGGCAGAGCTGCCCGCACCACTGAGCGAGGCGCAGTTGCAGGAACTGCGGCAGCACTTCGGCGCACGCTGGTGAGGGCGCCGGCGGCGCCGGTGGTGCCGCATGATCGAAACACCGAACGAAACACCGAACGAACCACGGAAGGTTCAGGGGCCATGACGAGGACCACACGATGAGATTGCTGATCACCGGCGGTGCCGGATTCATTGGCGCGCGGCTCGCGCGCACGTTGCTCGCCCGCGAGCGGCTGGACGGGCGGCGCATCGAGCAGATCGTGCTCGCCGACCAGGCGCCGGCGCCGGCCGACCTGCTGGCCGACAAGCGCGTGCAGGGCCGCGTCGGCAAGCTGCTTGAGCACGCCCACGGCCTGCGCGACGAAGACTTCGACGGCATCTTCCACCTCGCCTCGGCCGTGTCGGGCGAGTGCGAGGCCGACTTCGACCTCGGCATGAGCTCCAACCTCGACAGCACGCGTGCGCTGCTCGACGCGTTGCGGCACCGCCAGCAGAAGGGCGCCAAGCCCACGAAGCTCGTGTTCTCCAGCTCGATCGCCGTCTTCGGGCCCGACCCTGCGTACCCGTTCCCGCCGCTGGTGGGCGACGACACGCTGCCCACGCCGCAGACGAGCTATGGCGCGCAGAAGCACATCTGCGAGCACCTCATCGCCGACTACACGCGCAAGGGCTTCATCGACGGCCGCGCCGCGCGCCTGGTGACCGTGACCGTGCGGCCGGGCCGGCCCAACGGCGCGGCGAGCTCGTTCTTCAGCGGCATCATCCGCGAGCCGCTGGCCGGCGAGGAGGCGCAGCTGCCCGTGGATGCGAGCGTGTCGCACCCGATGGCCTCACCGCAAAGCATGGTCGAGGGGCTGGCGAAGGTGTACGAGGCGAGCCGCGAGGCCTTCGTCGGCCGCAGCGCGCTGAACATGCCGGGGCTCAATGTGACGGTGCAGCAGATGCTCGACGCGCTCGAAAAGGTGGCGGGCCCGAAGGTGAGGGCGCTGGTGAAGCCGCAGCGCGACGAGCGCATCGCCGGCATCGTGGCGAACTGGCCGAAGGGCGTGACCTCCCGTCGCGCCTCGGCCCTGGGCATCACGGCCGAGTCGAACTTCGAAGACATCATCCGCCAGTACATCGCTGACAACGAGGGGCACCCGACGGCGCTCAAGGGCCTGCGCGAACTGGGAGTGCAACGATGAACCGCATCGATCTCGAAGGCCGCGTCGCAGTGGTCACTGGCGGCGCGCAAGGCATCGGCCTGGCCATCAGCGAACGCTTTCTCGCCTCCGGCGCGAAGGTCGTGATGTGGGACGTGGACAAGCCCAAGCTCGACGAGACGCTGGCCGCCTTTGCGAAGAGCCACCCGGGGCGCGTGAGCGGCCAGGTCGTCGAGCTCACCGACGACGCCTCCGTGGCCGCGGCCACGGCGCGCACGCTCGCCGGCGCCGGGCGCATCGACATCCTCGTCAACAACGCCGGCATCACCGGCGGCAACGGCACGACCTGGGAGCTCGACCCGGCCATCTGGCGCCGCACGGTCGAGGTCAACCTGATCGGGCCGTACCTCACGTGCCGGCACGTGGTGCCGGCGATGATGAAGGGCGGCACCGGCAAGGATGGCGGCAAGGGTTACGGGCGCATCGTCAACATCGCCTCCGTGGCCGGCAAGGAAGGCAACCCCAACGCCAGCCACTACAGCGCCAGCAAGGCAGGGCTGATCGCGCTCACCAAGTCGCTGGGCAAGGAGCTGGCCACCAAGGGCATCCTCGTCAACGCCATCGCGCCCGCGGCGGCGC
>JAEUPE010000111.1 GCA_016790435.1 Rubrivivax sp.
GCGAGGGCGGCGCATGCCTGAACACGCGCAGCGCGCGGCCGCCGATGACCGCGTCCACCAGCTCGTAGGGCTGGCCGGGGCCGGTGGTGGCCGCGATGGCCTCGTCGCGCGTCATGCTCGCCTTCAGTTGCGCCAGACGGCCGCGGAGCTCAGGTCCTCGCTCAGCGTCTGGTGGTGGCCGATCTCCTGCCGGCCCACCACCAGGTGGTGCACCTCGTCGGGGCCGTCGGCTAAGCGCAATGTGCGCTGCATCGCGTACATGCGCGCCAGCGGCGTGTGCTGCGACACGCCTAAAGCGCCGTGCATCTGGATGGCCTGGTCGATGATCTGGCACACCCGCTCGGGCACCATGGCCTTGACCATGTGCACCCAGATGCGTGCCTCGCGGTTGCCCAGCACGTCCATCGCCTTGGCGGCCTTCAGCACCATCAGGCGCATGGCCTCGATGTCGATGCGCGCGCGTGAGATGTGCTCGACGTTGCCGCCCAGCCACGCGAGCTTCTTGCCGAAGGCCTCGCGCGCCACGCCACGCTGCACCATCAGCGCCAGCGCCTTCTCGGCCTGGCCGATGCTGCGCATGCAGTGGTGAATGCGCCCGGGGCCCAGGCGCAATTGCGAGATCTCGAAGCCGCGGCCCTCGCCGAGCAGGATGTTCTCCTTGGGCACGCGCACGTTGTCGAACACGATGTGCATGTGGCCGTGCGGCGCGTGGTCTTCGCCGAACACGTGCATCGCGCCCATGATCTTCACGCCCGGGGTGTCCTTGGGCACGAGGATCATCGACTGCTGCTGGTGAGAAGGTGCGTCGGGGTTGGAGCGCACCATCGTGATGAGGATCTTGCAGCGCGGGCTGCCGGCGCCGGAGATGTAATGCTTCTCGCCGTTGATGACCCACTCGTGGCCTTCGAGGCGGGCGCTGGTGGCGATGTTGCGCGCGTCCGACGAGGCATGGTGCACCTCGGTCATGGCGTAGGCCGAGCGGATCTCGCCGGCCAGCAGGGGCTTGAGCCACTTCACCTTCTGCTCGGGCGTGCCGACGCGCTCGAGAACTTCCATGTTGCCGGTGTCGGGCGCCGAGCAGTTCATGCACTCGCTGGCCATGGGGCTCTTGCCGAGCTCGGAGGCGATGTAGGCGTAGTCGAGGTTCGGCAAGCCCTGGCCGGTGTGCGAGTCGGGCAGGAAGAAGTTCCATAGCCCTTCCTTCTTGGCCTGCGCCTTGGCGCCTTCCAGCAGGTCGAGCTGTCCCGGCGCGTAGGTCCAGCGGTCCTCGCCGGTGCGGTGGGCGCCGAGCGCCTCGTACTTCTCGGCCATCGGGTCGACCGTCTCGACAATGAAGCGCTTGACGTGTTCGTACAGCGGGCGCACCCGCTCGCTCATGCGCAGGTCGTTGAGCGGGTCGCTGGGGTCGGTGGAGAACATCGACAGGGTGGGGGAGGCGCCAGTGGCGTTCATGCGGGTTTCCTTGGGCTGCGGCAGGAGGAGGAGGCAAATAGTTGGCGGGCGAATGTGAGGGAGCGCGGGGGATCCGGCTGTCACCCTCGCGCCACCGCGGCGCGCGTGACCGGCTGCTCGGAACTCGGGCCTCGCCGAAGAAGGGGCACAAATACAGTGCTGGGCATATGCCCTGTTTGCCCGCCCACGTCAAGTCGCAGAGAGAAGCGCCGGTCGGCCCAGCCCGCGCCGCCCAGGCGGATTCTCCAGAGAGCGGCCCGGGACAGCGGCTGCATGCCCTCGACAACCTGCGCGCCACGATGATGTGGCTCGGTGTGGTCCTGCATGTCGCCGCGCTGCACCGCATCGATGTCGCCGGCCTGCAGTGGCACGACCCGCAGACCAGTCCGGTGGCCAACTTGCTGGGCGCGGTGATTCACGCCTTCCGCATGCCGGTGTTCTTCGTGGTTGCCGGCTTCTTCGTGGCGCTGCTGGTGCACCGGCGCGGCATCGGCGGCATGCTCGGCAACCGGGCGCTGCGCATCGGCCTGCCGTTCCTGTTGTTCTGGCCGCCGCTGTTCGCGCTGGTCGTCGTGGTGTGCACGATGCAGGCGCAGCCCTTGGGCCATTGGCCCCTGCCCGGCTTCGACCTGTTGACCGTGCCCGCGACACCATCGGGCGCGCGCCTGCAGGCCCTGCACCTGTGGTTCCTCGAACTGCTGATGGGCCTGGCCGTGCTGGCCGCGCTGGCCTACCGTGCCGCGCACGCACTTCCCGCGAGTTGGCGTGACAGCGCGGCGCGCGGACTCGGTCGCTTGGCGGGGCACTGGGGGGCCTTCTTCCTGCTCTCGCTGCCGCTGGCCGTGGTCGGGCGCCATCACCCGCACGGGATCCTGGAGGCCGACGGCGCTTTCCTGCCGGCGCTGGCGGTATGGGTGCACTACGGGCTGTTCTTCGCCTTCGGCCTCGTCCTCCATCGCGGACGCGACTGGCTGCTGCCGTTGTTCCGGCAGCGCATGTGGGCCAACGCCCTGGGGGGCGCGGCCTGTCTCGCCATCGCCCTGGTGATGGCCGCGATGGTTGAGCGCAGCCCAGGCGCCGTGCCGCTGGGCCGCGTCTGGACCGGCCTCGCCTACGGCGCCTGCGGCTGGCTGTGGTGCTTCGCGCTGATCGGCGCCTTCCTGCGCTTCCTGCCGCGCCGCAACCCGCTGCTGGCCTACCTGGCCGCCAGCTCCTACTGGAGCTACCTGGTGCACCTGCCCGTCATCGGCGTCGTCGGGTTGTTGCTGCGCGACTGTGCAGCGCCCTTCGTAGCGAAGATGCTGATCAACATTGCGATCACGACGTTCATCTGCCTGCTGAGCTACGAAGGGCTGGTTCGCCGCACCGTCATCGGCACCCTGCTCGGCACTCCGCGCCCCGAGACGACGAGGGAGCGCCGGGCCACGACCGGACCCGAGCCGGTCCCCTCCACCCTCTAGCGCCCACCGGCACACGGCGCCTTCGGCGGGCGGAGGGCGTCGGGCGGCGCCCCGCGCGACAAACCCGTCAGTCGAACATGTCCGGCTGCGTCTGCACCAGCCGGTCGTAGATCGGCTGGAAATGCAGCCAGCCGATGTACTCGCTGCCCACGTGCTCGCGGCTGTAGCGCGCCTTCTCGGGCGGCACCAGCACGGGCGGCACGCCGGTGGCCTCGATCATCAGCTGCTGCTGACAGCAACGCTCGAGCGCGATGAACCAGAACGCCGCCGCCTCGATGCTGTGGCGGCTGGCGGTGAGCAGGCCGTGGTTCTGGTGGATGGCCGCCTTCACGCCCTTGAAGGCCGAGGCGACGTTGAGGCCGGCGGTCTCCTCCACCGCGACCTTGCCGCCTTCGTCGGTGATGACGACGTGGTCCTCGAAGAAGGCGCAGGCGTCCTGCGTGATGGGCGGCAAGGGTTTGCCGAGCGACGCGTAGGCGACGCCGTACACGGTGTGCGCGTGACACATGGCGACGATGTCGGGGTGCGCCTCGTGCACGGCGGCGTGCAGCACGAAGCCAGCGCGATTGATGGCGTATTCACCCTGCACGACGCGTCCCTTGTGGTCGGCAAGGATGAGGTTGGACAGCTTCACCTGGGCGAAGTGCACCGCCATCGGGTTGGTCCAGTACAGCTCGGGCCGCTCGGGGTCGCGGATGGTGAGGTGCCCCGCGAAACCGTAGTCCAGCCCGTGCACGGCGAAGGCGCGGCAGGCGGCGACGAGGCGCTTCTGCAGGTGCAGGCGTTCCTCGGCCTTCGTCGCGAAGCTCGGGATCTCGGGGAACTTCAGCCCCTGCTGCAGGGGCTGGTAGATCGACTGGCGCTTGACGATGTCGAGCATGGGACTTGTCTCCTGGAGGTCGTGCGGGTCGTGCAATGCAGATGGTGCGTCAGATCAGTTGGCGGAAGAAGGCCCGCACTTCGACAGCCAACGCGTCAGGTTGCTCCCAGGCCGCGAAATGCCCACCCTTTGGCATCACGGTCCAGCGGTGGATGTTGAACTGCCGCTCCGCCGCCTCGCGCGGGGGGCGCAGGATCTCGCGCGGGAAGGCGGCGTAGGCGGTCGGCAACTCGATGCGCCCCTCGATGGGCCAGGGCCCGTGCAGCCGCGCGTAGTAGGGCCAGAAGGAGGCGCCGATGCAGTTGGTGAACCAGTACAGGCTGACGTTGCCGAGCATCTCGTCCATCGTGAGCGCGTCGCGCGGGTCGCCGGCGTTGTCCGTCCAGGCGCGGTACTTCTCGGCGAACCAGGCCGCCAGGCCCACGGGCGAGTCAGAGAGCGCAAAAGCCAGCGTCTGCGGCCGCGTGCCCTGGATGGCCTGGTAACCGGTCTCTTCCTTCAGCCAGGCCTGCAGCTCGTCCACGTAGCGGCGCTCGGCCTCGGTGGGTTGGGTGAACATGGCCGCGTCGCGTTTGAGCGGCATCAGGTTGAGGTGGATGCCTGCAAGGTGCGGCGCCCGGTAGCGCCCGAGCCAGGCCGTGATGAACGAACCCCAGTCGCCGCCCTGTGCGGCATAGCGCGCGTAACCCAGGCGTTCGCGCATCAGCGTGTCGAAGATGGCGCCGATCTCGGCCAGGCCCTTGCGTGGCTGGTGCTCGGCGAACGACAGCGTGTAGCCGGGCAGCGAAGGCACGACCACCGTGAACGCATCGCGCGCATCGCCGCCGAAGGCCGCGGGGTCGGTGAGGCGCGGGATGAGCTTCATGAACTCCAGCACCGAGCCCGGCCAACCATGCGAGAGCAGCAGCGGCCGCGCGTCGGCGTTCGGGCCTCTGCCGTGCACGTGCAGGAAATGCACGTCGATGCCGTCGATGCGTGTCTTGAACTGCGGCCAGGCGTTGAGCGCCGCTTCAGTGGCGCGCCAGTCGTAGCGATGCCGCCAGTCGCGCACCAGCTCGCGCATGAAGGCGAGCGAGGTGCCGTAGGCCCAGGGCGCGCCCTGCACGAGCGGCGCCTCGTCGGGCCAGCGCACGCGGTCCAGGCGCGCATGCAGGTCGGTGATGGCCGCTTCGGGCACATCGAGGCGAAACGGGCGGACGGCGTCGGAGGGCATGGCGCGATGATGCCGTGCCCGCGGCCGCCGGGGGTGGCTCGCCCCGGGGCCGCCGCGGCGTGCCGACGATGCCGTAAATTCACAGGCAGTCGGCACAGGCAGTCGGCACAGGCGGAGCAGGCCACGCAGGCGACGAACGCCCGACCACACCAGGAGACACAGGCCATGATCCAGTTCACCCCGCTGTCGCCGCTCTTCGGCGTCGAGACCTCGGACGTCGACCTCTCGCAGCCGCTCTCCGGCGCCGACTTCAAGGCGCTCGAGCAGGCGTTCTACGAAGGCCAAGTGCTGGCCCTGCGCGCGCAGCACCTCACCGCGGCGCAGTTCATCGCCTTCGCGCGACGCATCGGGCCGCCGCAGCCGCACGTGATCGACCAGTTCCACCACCCCGAGGACTCGAACATCCTCATCCTCAGCAACGTCAAGAAGGACGGCCAGCCCACCGGCCTTCAGGACGCGGGCTCCTACTTCCACACCGACTACTCCTACCTCGCCGTGCCGGCACGCGCGACGACGCTGTACTCGCGCGTGGTGCCCAAGGTGGGTGGCGACACGCTCTTCGCCAACCAGATCGCCGCCTACGACGACCTGAGCGAGGCGATGAAGCGGCGCATCGAGCCGTTGCTCGCCGTGCACCACTACGGCAACCGCAACGACGTGAACAAGAAGAGCCGCACGGCCGCCTCGGTGCTGAGCGCCGAGCAGGAAGCGAAGATGCCGGTCATCACGCACCGCATCGCGCGGCCGCACCCGGTGACGGGCCGCAAGGCGCTCTACGCCGTCTCGGGCAGCTCGTTCGGCATCGTCGG
>JAEUPE010000134.1 GCA_016790435.1 Rubrivivax sp.
ACGCTCGGCATGGCCATCGACGCCAACGTGCTCATCAACGAACGCGTGCGCGAGGAGTTGCGCGGCGGCGCGCCGCCGCAGCAGGCCCTCCACACCGGCTCCGAACGTGCCTGGGGCCCGATCCGCCACTCCAACATCACGACGTGGATCGCCCGCATGGCGCTTCTCGCCTTCGGCTCGGGTCCGGTGCGCGGCTTCGCGGTCGTGCATAGCCTTGGCATCCTGACCTCGATGTTCTCGGCCGTGCTGTTCTCGCGCGGCCTCGTCAATCTGTGGTACGGACGGCAGAAGCGGTTGAAGGGCGTCTCGATCGGGCAGGTCTGGCGGCCCGATGGCGCGGGCGGCGCGAAGCCGCAGGTGGAGTCGTGATCCTTCCTGTCGCCCGAAGCGGCGTAAGTAGCGACGCAAGACGCGGCGTAGTTTGCGAGGCCTGAGCGATGGAATTTTTCCGTATCCGCAAGGACATCCCGTTCATGCGCCACGCGCTGGTGCTGAACGTCGTCTCGTTCATCACTTTCGGGCTGGCCGTGTTCTTCCTCGTCACGCGAGGCCTGCATCTGTCGATCGAGTTCACCGGCGGTACGCTGATGGAGGTCGAGTATGCGCAGACGGCGGACATCGGCCGCACGAGAGGCGCGGTGGAAACGCTCAACCTCGGCGAGGTTCAGGTGCAGAACTTCGGCACCTCGCGCGACGTGCTGATCCGCCTGCCCGTGCGTGCCCAGGGTGAGGGTGCCGCCAAGGGCGGCGACCTCGCCGCCCAGGCCTTCGGTGCGCTGTGCGCTGCCGAGCAGGGCCGGCCCGGCACCAAGCAGTACACGACGCCACAGGGCGAGCAGGTGAGCCGGCCTTCATGCACCAAGGCAGACGGCAGCGAGCCGCTCAAGCTCCAGCGCACCGAGTTCGTCGGACCCTCCGTCGGCGCCGAACTGGCCCGCGACGGCGCACTCGCGCTCGCCGTCACCGTGCTCGGCATCATGATCTACCTTGCCTTCCGCTTCGAGTGGAAGTTCTCGGTCGCCGGCATCGTGGCCAACCTGCATGACGTGGTCATCATCCTCGGTTTCTTCGCCTTCTTCCAATGGGAGTTTTCGCTCGCCGTGCTGGCCGCCATCCTGGCCGTGCTTGGCTACTCGGTGAACGAGTCGGTGGTCATCTTTGACCGGGTGCGCGAAACCTTCCGGCGCATGCGCAAGATGAACACGCACGAGGTCATCGACCACGCGATCACGAGCACGATCAGCCGCACCGTCATCACGCACGGCAGCACGCAGATGATGGTGCTTTCGATGCTGATCTTCGGCGGTCCGACGCTGCACTACTTTGCCGTCGCGCTGACCATCGGCATCCTGTTCGGCATCTACTCCTCGATCTTCGTCGCTGCCGGCATCGCGATGTGGCTGGGCGTCAAGCGCGAGGACCTCGTCAAGGCCGGTGCCCGTGAGCATGACCCGGCAGACCCGAACGCCGGGGCCGTGGTGTAGAGTGAGCGAAAGAACCTCCTAGAAAAGTAGTCGTCATGCCGCCCACCGCCTCGCATGAAGCCCTGGCCGGACAGGCGCGGCGGCGGTACGTCGAGGAACTGGTCAAGGGGCTCGTGCATGTCGTGCAGGCCAGCATCGACGGCGCCCGCATACTCTTCGACAAGCCTTGCGAGCACGCCGTCTTCATGCGCCGGCGCGAATTGGTGCAGACACTGGGCAACAACGCCCAGACGTGGCATCGCGGCATCGTCGGCGGCCTCCGGCAGGCGATCGGCCAGTCGGCCACACGCGGCAGCGAGTTGTCGCTCGCCGGTATCAAGCGTGACGACCTGACGCTCGTCAGCGATGACACGATCGAGCGCGAGATCATCACCTCGCGCCTGGCGCTGGCCATCATGGACCGCGCCTCATGGGAGTTTGCCGACCTGCGCTCTCGCGTGGCGCACCTGGAGGGTCGCTCCGAGATCGATGCGCACGACGTGATGCGTGCGCACGTGTTGGCGCGCATCGTGTTCGAGGCTTGGCGGTCCGCCGGCCTTTCGCTGGAGAGTTGGCGCGAGCTCCAGACCGCCTTGCACGAGGAGTTCGCGCTGCTCGTCGAGGAGGCCTACCACGAGACAAACCGCTGGCTGGTCGAGCAGCGCGTGCTGCCCGAGGTGGACCTGCGGCCGTTCATCAAGCGTTCGCGCACCCACCCGAACTCCGGTCTGGGTTGGATGGGCGGCCATTCGCAGCACGACAGCGAGAGCCTCGGGCTGGGCGCTGGGCACACGGTGCCCGGCGGTGGTTATGGCGCCTCGGGGGGATACGGCCGCGGGTACGGTGGCCAACGTGACGTGGGCGAAGAGACCCGCCTCATGACCCGCGCCGCGCCGCTGGCACGCAACCGCGAGCACGCCGAGGCGGTCCTCGGGCGTTTGAACCGGCTCGTGGCTCGGCACGTGCCGGAGTTTGCGGGTGGGTACGTCGGTGGCGGTGGCGGTGGTGGTGGTGGTGGTGGTGGTGGTGGTGGTGGCGCAGGCGGGGGGGCGCCGATCGAGCGCGCTGTCTCGGCCGCGCTCGAACGCGCCATCGATACCGCGGCGCAGGGCATCCGGCATCGCCTGCAGCCGACCGTCTACCAGGGGCGTGAAGAGGTCGTTGTCACCACGCCGGCGCTGCTGGAGGAACTGCACCACCGCAAGCAGGCCCTGAAGAAGGCGGCTGCGTCTCCTGAGGAGCGGGCGACCATCGAGATCGTCGCGCTGCTTTTCCAGAGCATCCTCACCGAAGACCGCATCCCGGCGGCCGTGCGCGTGTGGTTCGCGCGGCTGCAGATGCCCGTGCTGCGCGTGGCCGTGGCCGAGCCGGACTTCTTCGCCACCGTCGACCACCCGGCGCGCCGGCTGATCGATCGCATGGGTGCCTGCGTCATGGGCTTCGACAGCGGCGCCGGCGGTCCGGGTGTGGGCGAGGCGCTCGAGCGCGAGATCAAGCGCATCGTGCAAGTCGTGGAGGCGTACCCGGACACTGGGCGCCGCGTCTTCCAGACCGTGCTCACCGAGTTCGAGAAGTGGCTCGAGCACTACTTCAAGAACGAGAACGAGGCCACCAAGAAGGGCGTGTCGCTGGCGCAGCAGGTCGAGCAGCGTGAGACGCTGGCCATCCAGTACACGATCGAGCTGCGCCGCATGCTCAACGAGATGCCGGTGCAAGAGGGTGTGCGCCAGTTCCTTTTCCACGTCTGGGCCGATGTGCTCGCGACCACCGCGGTGCGCTACACCGCCCAGGGCGACCAGACGAAGGCCATGAAACGGGCGGCCGCGGACCTCATCTGGAGCGCCAGCGCCAAGGTTACTCGGGAGGAACGCGCCGAGGTCATCCGCCGCCTGCCGCCGCTGTTGAAGGCGCTGCGCGAAGGCATGGCTTCCGCCGGCATGGACCAAGCCAAGCAGGACGAGCACATCCAGCAGCTGAACAACTCGCTGGCGGCGGCCTTCACCGCCAAGGCCGCGGTCATCCCGGACGAGAACCTGCGCGAGATGACCGAGCGTCTCGAGTCGCTCGAGGAATTGCTGCCCGACGTCGAGAACCTCGAGATCGACGAATCGATGGTGCTCGACCTTTCCGGCCACCAGAGCAGCGAGCTCGAGGTGGTGCTCGAGGGTGGTTCGATGCCGACGCCGGCGATGGTGGCCTGGGCGCGCGAGCTTCAGGTCGGGAGCTGGTACATGCTCGACCGCAACGGCCGCACCGAGGCCGTGCAACTGGCTTGGCACGGCATGCGCAAGCAACTCTCGCTATTCGTCACGCCGCAGGGGCGTTGCGTGCTGTTCCAGCAGCATCGGCTGGCCAGCTACCTGCAGGCCGGCCTCATCGTGCCGGCCCAGGACGAGTCGCTCACCGTGCGCGCCACGCGAAGCGCTCTGGCGAAGCTCGACGTCGACGTCTCGCGCCTGCTGCACTGATGCGCCGGCGGGCCGCCAAGTGTTGGCACCGCCCAAGCCTGTCAGTGGATCAGCCGGTCTTCGTCGTCGACGAAAAGCTCGTCGAGGATGAGCGCATCGGGCTCTTCGCCCAGGCTCCAGAAGATCATCAGCACGATGATCTTGAGGTCTTCGAGATCCATCGGCCCGCCGCCCACGGCCATCGCACGGTCGATGACCATCTCGCGCATTGCTGCGGGCAGCACGCCCGAGGATTCGAGGAAGGCGAGGAAGTTGATCGATGCGTCGCCGAGCGTCTCGCGCTCCGCAGCGGTGTAGATGCGATGGCTGCCTGCCGACTGGGGCATGGCATGAGATTCGGCCGAATCGGCCAACCCGTCCAGCCAGCGCAGCGCTTCCTGGATCTCTTCGCTCTCGAAGCCGACGGCGCTCAACTTGCGGCGCAACTGCTGCTCGTCCGGGCAGGCATCGGGGCGCCAGTAGTTCTCGTAGAGAAAAACGAGCACGTCGAACATGCGAACCACTATACCCGAGCGAGGCGAAGCGGCGGCGCGCCCGCCGTGGCGAGGCCCGTCGACCTGTGGGGGGTGACACGGCCGCCGCGGTCCGGCGAGCCGGGCATTTCGACCTTGGCGGGGCGGTGCGTCTTCAGGCGGCGGCGCGGCGCTGATAGAGGCCCCCGGGGAGGCGGGCGACCTCGCCCCGCAGCTCGAGTTCCAGGAGCCCCGCCGCCAAATCGGCCGTGGGCCATCCGGTGCGGGCTTGCAGCGCATCGATGGTCGCCGGGTCGTGGCCGAGCGCGCGCAGGATCGGATCGGTGGCCACGTCTTCGCCATCGTCGGCGCCCACGGGCGATTCACTGTCCGTTCCATCGTCTGCCAATCCCACTTCGACCAGACGAAGCTCTTCGAGGATGTCAGTGGCCACTTCAACCAACTTGGCCCCCTGCTTGATCAAGGCGTGGCAGCCCTTGGACTGTGGCGAATGGATCGAACCAGGGACAGCGAAGACCTCGCGGCCGGCCTCGGTGGCGAGGCGTGCGGTGATCAGCGAACCCGAGCGCAGGGCGGCCTCGACCACCAACGTGCCCAGCGACAGGCCGGCGATGATGCGGTTGCGCCGCGGAAAGTTCTCCTTCAACGGCGGCGTGCCGGGCGCGTACTCGCTGAGGACCGTGCCGCCGTGAGCGACGATGCGCGCGGCCAGTTTGGCGTTCTGGCTGGGGTAGGGTGCGTCCGGCCCGGCGCCGAGCACGGCCACCGTTCCACCCGCACCGAGCAGAGCCCCTTCGTGCGCCGCTGCGTCGATTCCGCGCGCCAGGCCCGACACCACGACGAGTCCTTCCCGGCTCAAGGCAGCAGCAAAGGCGCGCGCGTTCTCTTCGCCTTGCGCTGTCGGGTGGCGCGAACCCACGATGGCAATGGCACGCGCCGAAAGGCGATGCAGCGCCCCTTCCGCAAACAGAAGCAGCGGCGGATCGACCGTCTGCAGCAGCAGCGGCGGATAGTCGGCGTCGCCGAGCGTCAAGTAGCGCCGGTGTTCACCGCCGCCGAGCCAGGCTCTGCAGCGAAGCAGGCGCTCACTGAAGGCTTCGGGCGCCGGGCCGGCAATGGCGCTGGCCAGCGATGAAGAGACGAAGCCGCGCAACGAAGACGGTGGTGCACGCAACACCGCCTCGGGCGAACCGAATGAGGCCAGCAGTTGCCGGGCTTGCGCCGCGCCGAGCCTCGGCGTCTCGAGCAGCCTGAACCAGGCCTGGAACTCGCCGCCGCTCCCGGTCATCGCTGGACCTGGACTCGGCCGGACTGCTCAGCGAAGGTGGCTCAGGGTTGCGTGAAGCGGTCGCCGGCCTGCACTGGATCCTGCACGTTGAGGATCAGCGCGTAGGAAACGCGCTCGAAGGTGCGGAAGACGAAAAGCAGGCCATGCCGCTCGTCGGGCAGGCGCATCGGCGTCCGCTGCCCAGGAGTGGTCGAGTCGACCGCGTCGGCACCCGCACGCCACAGGGCCAGCACGTGGCCGCGCTCCAGACCGTCGCGCGAGCCACGGTTGAGCGACACGACCTGATTCTGGCCGGCCTTGAGCCCGTCGCCATAGATGGAGACGATGCGGCCGTCCACCGGCTTGGCCGGGGCGCGCGGCACATAGGCCACGAGTTCCTGTTGGGGCACCGGCGACAAGCGGTCGCCCACACCGGCTTCGAGCCGGTTGCTGGTCACCTTGAACGTGGCCGGCACGACGACCGCACCGGTCTTGGTGCTCGTGGGGGCAGCCATGGTCCCCTCGGCGGCCACCATCTCGGCCGTGCCTACATAGCGACCTTCGTAGCCGAGGATCTCGCGGCTGACCGGGTCGACCAGCGGCTTGAGTTCGCGGAAGAGGCGGAAGTCGCGGGCACCGCCGAGATCACCGCGGACATAGGCCGTCTCGCCGCGCGACACCATGACCCGGCCTTCCTGCGTGGCCACGACGCGCGGCGCCTTGTCGAGTTCGTTCGTGTCGAAGACGACCGCCTCGGTCAGGAAGGGGCCGATCAGGTGCAGCGGGATGGCGGCGATGGCGCCGTTGTCCAGCGTCTCGCTGCGCACGCGCGGCGACAGGCGAACCGTGCCCGGGATGCCCTGGCCGACCGTCAGGCGGGCGCGGTCGCCGAGCTTCTCAAGCACCAGCACTTGGCCAGGGAAGATCAGGTGCGGGTTGCGGATCTGGTCGAGGTTCATCCCCCAAAGCTCCGGCCAGCGCCACGGACGCTTGAGGTAGATCGAAGAGATGCCCCACAGCGTGTCGCCGCGCTGCACGGTGTACTCGTCCGGGGCATTCGGGGCCAGTTCCTCCAGCGGCACGCCGGCCTGCGCCACCCGCTGTGCCGTCTCGCGCCATTGGGGGTAGACCGGCATGCGGCTCGGCTGGGCCCAGGCCGAAGCGACGGCCCCCATCAGCGTTCCGCCGGCTGACAGGGCGAGCAGATTGAACGACCGGCGGCCGATACGGGAGGGGCGGATGCTCATCGAAGAAGTCTCCCAGATCTGGCGGTTCTCGCGGGTAGCGCAGGAGGCGGCAGAAGGGCACGCCCGTGAAGGGTCAAGCCTTGCCGATGCCACAATCGCGGCCATGCATTCTTCCGCGTGGCCCATGCTGGCGAGCGCGGCGTGGAACCGGGCCGAGAATGCTCATATGGTTTCACAGATTCTGCCCGTAAACCCTTGATGCCGCAACGAAACCGCCCAACGCGTCGAGCCTGCGTGCAGGCCTTCACGAGGGGCTGCGTTGCGGCAGACCGACACCTGTTGCGTCCTGTTTCCCGCCGCGAAGGCAGCATTCCCGACCTGACCCGACCGCAAACCGCTTATCGAGGTGCCCGTTGAAGCCTTCCTTGAAGCGATCGAGCAGGCTCCCAGATGCAGCAACTCAAGACGAAGCGCACCCCCGATGCGCCCGACGATGGCCAAACTGAACATCCTCCGCTACCCCGATCCGCGCCTGCACACCCTCGCCAAGCCCGTGGCCGCGGTGGATGATCGGGTCCGTCGCCTCGTCGAAGATCTGCTCGAGACGATGTATGCCGCCGAGGGCGTGGGTCTCGCGGCCACCCAGGTCGACGTGCACGAGCGTGTGATCGTCATGGACACGTCGTCCGAGCGCGACAACCCGCTGATCCTGATCAACCCGGAGATCACGGCGCGCAGTGTCGAGTTGGCCGTGGCCGAGGAGGGCTGCCTCTCGGTGCCGCAGATCTACGACAAGGTCGAGCGTCATGCGCGCGTCACGGTGCGGGCGCTCGGCCGGGATGGCGAAGCGTTCGAGATCGAGGCCGAGGGCCTGACGGCCGTGTGTGTTCAGCACGAGATGGACCACCTGCTCGGCAAGGTCTTCGTCGAGTACCTGAGCCCACTCAAGCGAGACCGCATCCGGACCAAGATGCTGAAGAAGACGCGCGAGGAGCAGCGCGGGCGGTGAGAGTCGCCTTCGCCGGCACGCCGGACTTCGCCCGAGTGGCGCTGGAGGCGATCGTCGCCGCCGGGCACGACGTGGTGCTCGTGCTGACGCAGCCTGACCGGCCGGCGGGACGCGGCATGAAGTTGCAGGCCTCGGCGGTGAAGCAGCTGGCCGCCAGCCTGCACCTGCCGCTCGCGCAGCCGCGCAGCCTGCGACTCGACGGCAAGTACCCGGAGGACGCGTGCGCTGCAGAGGCAGCCCTGCGCGCGGCCGCGCCGCAGGTGATGGTGGTGGCCGCCTACGGCCTCATCCTGCCGCCCTGGGTGCTGGCCTTGCCTGCCGATGGCTGCCTCAACATCCACGGCTCGCTGCTGCCGCGCTGGCGTGGCGCCGCACCCATCCAGCGCGCCATCGAGGCCGGCGATGCGGCGACGGGCATCACGATCATGCGCATGGACGCCGGGCTCGACACCGGGCCGATGCTGCTGGCAGAGCCGCTGCCGATCTCCGCTGACGACACTGCCGCGACGCTGCACGATCGGCTGGCCCCCCTTGGTGCGAAGCTGATCGTGCAGGCGATGGCCCGACTGCCCGAACTCGAGGCGCGTGCGCAGCCCTCCGAGGGTGTCACCTACGCGAGCAAGATCGAGAAGGCCGAGGCGCCGATCCGCTGGCAGCAGCCGGCGGCCTCGATCGAGCGTCGACTGCGTGCCTTCGATCCGTTTCCCGGCTGCACGTGCGAGACCCATGGCCAGCCGCTGAAGGTCTGGCGCGGCCGTGTGGTCGATGTCGAAGAAGATGCCGCACCGGGCACCGATTTGGCGGCCGGGCCTGGCAGGCTCGTCGTCGCCTGCGGCGGGCCGGCGCGCCAGGCCCTGGAGATCCTCGAGGTGCAGGTGCCCGGAGGCCGCCGCGTTCCAGTCCACGAGTGGCTGGCGAGGGCGGCGGCGGCACCGGCCTGATCCAGCACGGTCTCACGGTAGAACCGGCCCGGAAAGGCCCTAAATCGCCCGATCCGGCGCTTCGGCGGGATCTCAAGCGTTCGTCCCCGGGGCCGATAACGACGGCAACCCCCCCGCGCGGGGCCACGCCAATCCTTCCTGCCCCATGCGCCGCCAGCTCATCGCCCTCCTCACCGTCGCAGTGCCGGCCCTGCTGGCCGGCTGTGACCTGCTGGGCATCGAAGGCGCGGGGGCGGTCGCCGCCAAGCGCGAGGCCGAGGGCAAGGCCATCGGCGGCGCCTGCCGCCATGCCGCACGCTCGATCGAGCAGTGTTATGCGGCGAACAAGAAGGCCGACAAGGCTGCGGTCTTCTCGGGTTGGCGCGAGATGAACGACTACATGCGCGAGAACAAGATCGAGGCCATGCCCACGGCCGACCCGGTGCCACCGCCGACTGCGGCGGCCGACGAGGCAGGCGAGGAAGAAGCGCCGGCCCCCGGCGCAGCCGGCAAGAAGCCCGCACCCAAGGCCGCCGCCAGCGAAGGTGTCAAGCCGGCCGCTCCGGCCAAGGCCGCTGCAGCCAAGCCGCATTGATTGATCGCCGGCCCGCCGGTCGCCGCCGCGCCCTGCGGCGCGTGCCCGGCGCTGCCGCCGCCCGTCGTCGCCAAGCGCAGCCTGTCGCACCGGCGGCGCGCAGCCCGCGCCCTTGCGCCACAGTCCGTTCCTCGAACCCGGAGGAACTGCTGATGAACCGATCGATCCATCGCCTTGTGCGCGCCCGCAGCCTGACCGCAGTCTTGTCTGCCGCAGCCGCTCTGGCCCTGCCCACCACCATCGGCCTCATGCTGAGCGCGGCCCTGCTGCTGCCGGCCGCTGCGCACGCGGCCGAGCGGGTCGTTGGCTCCGGCCGTACCGCCACCGAGGCCCGAAAGGTCGGCGACTTCGAGGCGATCAGCCTGAACGGTTCGATCGACATCACCGTTCGCCAGGGCGCCGAAACGACGGTCCGCGCCACCGCCGACGACAACCTGCTGCCGTTGCTGGAGACCATCGTGGAGTCCGGCGCGTCCGGTCCCCGCCTGGTGGTGCGCTGGAAGTCGGGCACCAACCTCAGCACGCGCAACAAGGTGCAGGTGCAGGTCGTCACGCCGCGGCTCGTTGCCCTGGGCAGTGCGGGTTCAGGCGATGCGCGCATCGAGTCATTCAGCACCCCTTCGCTCAAGCTGTCGCTGGCCGGCAGCGGCGACGCGGCGTTGCCCGGCCTCAAGGCCGAGGATCTCCAGATCTCCATCGCCGGCAGCGGCGATGTCAAGGCCGACGGCCAGACGGCACGCCTGAAGATCACCGTTGCCGGCAGCGGTGACGTGATGGCGCGCGAGCTGCGGGCCGACGACGTGAGTGTGAGCATCGCCGGCAGCGGCGACGTGGCCGTGCAGGCGCAGAAGAAGCTCGCAGTCAGCATCGCCGGTAGTGGCGATGTCGTCTACACCGGGGAAGCCGAGGTCACGCGCACCGTGGTCGGCAGCGGCAGCGTGAAGCGGCGCTGAGGCTTGTCGAGCCGCTCGTTGAACCCCCGCTGAAGGGGCGGCCGGGCGGCGCACGCGCTGCCCTGCCTCGGCCACGCAGCCACGCCGGTCGCACCAGCCGGCCGCCCGCCTCACCGGGCTGACAATGCGACGGTGACTTCTGCCCAACCGCCGGCTGTGCCGCCCGGCCCGATCTGGCGCCACCCCGAGTTCCGGCGCGGAGCCGTGGAGATGGCCCCCACCGCCATCGGTATCGCGGCATGGGGCCTGATCACCGGCGTGGCGATGGGCAAGAGCGGCCTGCCACCCGAGGCGATGGTGCTGATGTCGCTGCTGGTCTTCGCCGGTAGCGCGCAACTCGCTGTGCTGCCCCTCATGAGCAGCGGCGCGCCGGTGTGGGTGGTGTGGGCCACGGCCCTCTGCGTGAACCTGCGCTTCGTCATCTTCAGCGCCGTGTGGCGGCCCTACGTCGTGCACCTGCCCTGGCAACAGCGCATGCGCCTGGCCTACTTCACGGCCGACCTGAACACCGCGCTCTTCACGCGCCGCTTTCCCGAGCCGCGCCCCTCGCCGGAACAGTGGCCCTACTTCTGGGGCGGCTCGATGTTGAGCTGGGTCGGCTGGCAGGTGCCGTCGATCGCCGGCATCCTGCTCGCCGACCTCGTGCCGGTTCACTGGGACGTCGGCTTCGCCGGCGTGATGGCGCTCCTGGGCATCACCCTGTCGCTCCTGAGCGACCGCGCCACCGCCGTGTCTGGCGCGGTCGCCGGCTGCGCCGCCGTGGCGGCCTATGCGCTGCCGCTGCGCCTGAACATCGTCGTCGCCATCGCGGCGGCGGTGGCGATGGGCGTGCTCATCGAGCACATGCGTCCGCCGCCGGCGGGCCAGGGCGCCGGCCGAGGGGTGGGTCCGGGGGTTGGCCAGTGAACACCGGCACCGCCCTCCTCACCATCGTCGGCCTCACCGCGATCACGCTGCTCACGCGCGGCTTCTTCCTCTTCACGCGACGCGAGATCCCGTTCCCGAACTGGCTGCGCGAGGGCCTGCGCTACGCACCGCTGGCCGCGATGGCCGCCGTGGTCCTGCCGGAGGTCGTGCTGCGCGACGGTCGCCTGATCGACACGCTGTGGGATGCACGCGTCTTCGCGGTCGCCGCTGGGGCGGCGTACTTCTGGTGGCGGCGCGGCATCCTTGGCACCATCGTCGTCGGCATGGTCGTCCTGCTGACGCTGCGCCTGGGCCTGGGCTGGTGAGTTCCTAGAATTTCCGCGATTCCTCTCCCTGCATCCAACCTCGAGCCAAAGCAACATGAACGTCCTCCGCTTCTCCGACCTCGTCGCCGCCGGCCGCGCCAAGGGCGCGCGCGTCTTCATCCGTGCCGACCTGAACGTGCCGCAGGACGACAGCGGCAAGATCACCGAAGACACCCGCATCCGCGCCAGCCTGCCGTGCATCCGCATGGCGCTCGATGCTGGCGCCGCGGTGATGGTGACCTCGCACCTCGGTCGCCCCACCGAAGGCGCCTTCAAGCCCGAGGACTCGCTGGCTCCCATCGCTGCGCGCATGGGCGAGTTGCTCGGCGCGCCCTACGCGAAGGGCGTGCCGCTGGTGGCCAACTGGGTCGACGGCGTCCAGGTCGCGCCCGGCCAGCTGGTACTGCTCGAGAACTGCCGCGTCAACAAGGGCGAGAAGAAGAACAGCGAAGAGCTCGCGCGCAAGATGGCGGCACTGTGCGACATCTTCGTGCACGACGCCTTCGGCACCGCCCACCGCGCCGAAGCCAGCACCTACGGCATCGCGCAGTACGCCAAGGTGGCTTGCGCCGGCCCGCTGCTCGCCGCCGAGATCGACGCCATCACGAAGGCCCTGGCCCACCCCAAGCGCCCGCTCGTGGCCATCGTCGCCGGCAGCAAGGTGAGCACCAAGCTCACGATCCTGCAAAGCCTGGCGAGCAAGGTCGACGGGCTCGTAGTCGGCAGAGGCAACGCCAACACCTTCATGCTCGCCGCCGGCCTGCCCATCGGCAAGAGCCTGGCCGAGCCCGACCTGCTGGCCGACGCGCGCGCAGTGATCGCGGCGATGAAGGCGCGCGGCGCCGAGGTGCCCATCCCGGTGGACGTGGTGGTGGCCAAGGAATTCAAGGCTGACGCGCAGGCCACCGTGAAGGCGGCGACCGACGTCGCCGCCGACGACATGATTCTCGACATCGGCCCGAAGACCGCGGCCCTGCTGGCCGACAAGCTCAAGGCCGCCGGCACCATCGTCTGGAACGGCCCGGTGGGCGTGTTCGAGTTCGACGCCTTCGCCAAGGGTACCGAGACCATCGCGCGCGCCATCGCCGCGAGCAGCGCCTTCAGCATCGCCGGCGGCGGCGACACCCTGGCCGCGATTGCCAAGTACGGCATCGAGAAGGACGTCGGCTACATCTCCACCGGCGGCGGTGCCTTCCTCGAGGTGCTCGAGGGCAAGACGCTGCCGGCCTTCGAGATCCTCGGCCGCCGCGCCGCCGGCTGAGGGCCACCTGGCGGCGGCCCGCCAGGTTCACCGCCGCGTCTCGGGCACCGCCACCAGGTGCACGAGCGTCGGACGGTGGCGCGCACCCGGTTCACTCAGCGCGACGTACCGGTTCCACAGCGCATCGAGCTCGCCGCGCAGGCGCTCGCGCTGCGCGTCGTCCAGCCAGAGCCTGCCGCGGAAGTAGATGTAGTCGTCGGCGCTCTCGACGCGCGGCATGAGCTCGGCCGCGATCTCGCCGCCGCGCGACTCGATGGAGAGATCGAGGTGCGGGGCCTGCCGCGCGAGCGAGCGCGCCAGCGCCTGGCGGGTCTGCGGGTGCCAGCGCGCGTCGACGTCGTCGAACACGCCTTCATAGCTCGACAGCGGCGCGTCGGCCAGTGCCACGCGCAACCGGTCGGCCACGCAGCGGTAGCAAGGCACGAGCTGCCGGCCGCGGCGCTGGGGACCGACCGGCCGGATCAGGCCCACGCGCCGCAGCCGCTCGACCCAGTAGCTCATGGCCGTCTTCTTGATTCCGAGCAGTTGCGCGGCTTCGGCCAGGCCCGCACTTCGGCCGAGAAAGGGCTTGAGGTGCACACGCTTGGTGGGGTGCCACAGCACCTCCACCGCCGCCGCATCCGTGACCTTCATTTCAGCCACCACGGTCCAGCCAGGGTCGGTTTCAGGCGGCGTCATCGTTGCGGCAAGGGTTCAGTCGCGGCCATGTTATTTGAACGCTGCCCGGCCTAGTCTCCGTGCCCGTCGCCACCGCCGGAGAACCGCATGCCGTGCCCCACCACCCGTCCATTGCCGAACCCGGTTGCCCGCTCGGCCGCCATCGCCCTCGCCACCTCAGTCGCCACTGTGCTGGCCGCCGGCTGCTCGTTCGTGCGCCCCTACAGCATCGACGGCGCGGCCGAGGTGGCCATGGTCCGTGTCACCACCGACTTCGGCGGCTCGACCTTCGTCAACGCCATCGACCTCTCGCCGTGCCCGTCGGGCACCAGCCGGACGCAACTGGCGGCGCTGACGCCGCTCGGGCTCGGCCTGGGCGGCGAGGTCTCGCCGCTGAAGATGGTCGGCACCTCGCCGAAGAAGGAGGAACTGATCCGCGAGCGCGTCGTCGCGGCCGGCAAGCCGCTCGTGCTGCACGTGCACGGCAATCGGCCGGCGTCGATCGGCGTGCCGGGGTGGCAATGCGGATTCGGGCTCACGTTCCTGCCGCAAGCCGGCGCCCAGTACGAGGTCGCGTTCAAGGCGAACCCGAACACCTGCACCGGCGGTGTACTGCGCCTGGGCGCCAACGAGGCGGGCGCGGTGACACGCACGCCCGAGCCGAGCGCGCGGCTGATCCGCCTGCGCGATCCGGACGATCTCTGCCGCTCGTAGCGCTCGACGGCCAGGCTGGGCTGCTGGCGGAGGCGGTGTACCCGCCCCGGGGCAAGGCCGGGGTGGAGAGCCGCGCCAACGGGAGTAATCTCCCGGCCCCACCAGCCAGGAGACAAGCGTGGCCGAGAAGAAACCACTGTCCGCTGCCGAAGCAGCGTTGCGCGACGCCGCGTTCGAGTACCACCGCTCGCCCACGCGAGGCAAGATCACGCTCACGCCGACCAAGCCGCTGTCGAACCAGCGCGACCTGTCGCTGGCCTATTCACCCGGCGTCGCCTACCCGTGTCTCGCCATAGAAGCAGACCCGACCATGGCCGCCGAGTACACGAGCCGCGGCAACCTCGTCGGTGTCGTCACCAACGGCACGGCGGTGCTTGGCCTCGGCGACATCGGCCCGCTCGCCGCCAAGCCGGTGATGGAAGGCAAGGGGTGCCTGTTCAAGAAGTTCGCCGGCATCGACGTCTTCGACATCGAGCTGGCGCAGAAGGACCCCGACAAGCTGGTCGAGATCATCGCCGCGCTCGAGCCCACACTCGGCGGCATCAACCTCGAGGACATCAAGGCGCCCGAGTGCTTCTACATCGAGAAGAAGCTGCGCGAGCGCATGAACATCCCCGTCTTCCACGACGACCAGCACGGCACCGCCATCATCAGCGCGGCCGCGCTGCTCAATGGCCTGGAACTCGTGGGCAAGAAGATCGGCGAGGTCAAGGTCGTCGCTTCGGGCGCCGGTGCCGCGGCCATCGCTTGCCTCGACGTGATGGTGGGCCTCGGCGTTAAGCGAGAGCACATCTACGCCGTCGACAGCAAGGGCGTCGTGCGCGCCGGCCGCGACGACTTCGCCAAGCTCGACGAAAGCAAGCTGCGCTACTGCCAGAAGACCGAAGCGCGCACCCTCGCCGACGTCGTGAAGGGCTGCGACGTCTTCCTCGGCTGCAGTGCCGCCGGCGTGTTGACGGCGGAGATGGTGAAGACGATGGCGCCCAAGCCCATCATCCTCGCGCTCGCCAACCCCGAGCCCGAGATCCGGCCCGAGCTGGCCAAGGCGGCGCGGCCCGACTGCATCATCGCCACCGGGCGCAGCGACTACCCGAACCAGGTCAACATCGTCCTGTGCTTTCCCTACATCTTCCGCGGCGCGCTCGACTGCGGCGCGACCAAGATCACGGAGGCGATGAAGCTCGCCTGTGTGCGCGAGATCGCCGACCTCGCCAAGGCCGAGATCAGCGACGAGGTGGCCGGTGCGTACGCGGGGCAGGAGCTGCGCTTCGGCCCCGACTACCTCATCCCCAAGCCCTTCGACGCGCGCCTCATCCTGCGCATCGCGCCCGCCGTGGCCAAGGCGGCAGCCGAGTCCGGCGTGGCGACGCGGCCCATCACCGACCTTGCTGCCTACCGGGACACGCTGACGCGCTTCGTCTATCAGACCGGCATGTTCATGCGCCCGGTGTTCGCCGCTGCCAAGCGCCGGCCGGCACGCGTGGTCTACGCCGAGGGCGAGGACGAGCGCGTGCTGCGCGCCGTGCAGGCCGTGCTCGACGAGGGGCTCGCCAAGCCCATCCTCGTCGGCCGGCCCGAGGTGGTGAAGATGCGCATCGAGCGCGCCTCGCTGCGCCTGCAGGCCGGGCGCGACTTCGAGCTCTGCGACCCCGAGAACGACCCGCGCTTCCGCGAGTACTGGGAGCTCTACCGCGGCCTCATGGGCCGCGAAGGCATCACGCCCGAGGCGGCCAAGGCGGCCGTGCGCCGCTCCAACACGCTGATCTCGGCGCTGATGTTGAGGCGAGGCGAGGCCGACGCGATGCTGTGCGGGCTCGTCGGGCGATTCGACGGCCACCTCGAGCACGTGCGCAACGTCATCGGCCTGGAGAAGGGCGCGCGCACCTTCGCCACCGTGAACGCGCTCATGCTGCCCAGCCACACGCTGTGCGTCACGGACACGTTCGTCAACGAGGAACCGAGCGCCGAGGAACTGGCCGACATCGCGCTCATGGCCGCCACCGAGATGCAGCGTTTCGGGCTGCCGCCGAAGGTGGCGTTCCTCTCGCACAGCATCTTCGGCAGCTCGCAGCGCGCCAGCGCCAAGCGCATGCGCGCCGCGCGCGACTTGTTCGTGCAGCGCGCGCCGCACATCGAGTGCGACGGCGAGATGCATGGCGACGCTGCGCTCTCCGAGTCCGTGCGTTCGGGCTACCTGCCCGACAGCACGCTGACCGGCACCGCGAACCTGCTCGTGCTGCCCAACCTCGACGCTGCCAACATCCTGTTCAACGTGCTGAAGATGACGGGCGGCCAGGGTGTCACCGTGGGGCCGGTGCTGCTGGGGGCGGCCAAGCCGGCCCATGTGCTCACGCCGAGCGCCACAGTGCGGCGCGTCGTCAACATGACGGCACTGGCCGTGGCCGAGGTGGCCGCGGCGGCGGCCGGCGCGGCGTAGTGCCGCGGGATGCGCGACGCGATACGCCATGGGATGCGCCACGGGAGGCGCTGTGGTTGGCGCCATCCGAAGGTGACGCCGGCAGATGCCGGGTATGGCTCGGCCGGGGGCCTAGAAGTCAATGCGAATCGAAGCCGTGGGCCCGCGGCCGCGCACGGTCACATCCACGCTCGAGAAGACCGGGTCGCTGAAGACGATGATGCGCGTACGCCGGTGCGAATAGCCCAGGCGCAACGAGACCTGTGGCACCGGGCTCAACACGAGCGCGCCGTCGAAGCGCCGGTGCTCGGCATCGTCGGTGAGCCCGGCCGCCAGCAGCCGGGCTTCGAGCGCGAAGTGGGGCCCGAAGCGGTAGCGCGGTGTGATCGCGCCGTAGGGCAGCTTGTACGAGCGGCCGAAGGGCTGCACGCCGACGACGCCGCTTTGCGGCTGCAGCTCGTAGTCCATGTCGGCCTTCATGCCGCCCACGCCCAGGTCGAGTTCGAACGCGGGGCCGAAGTAGAAGCGGTCGGTGAAACCGAAGTGCCAGGTCACCACCTTGGCCTTCTGCAGCAGCGTGTCGGGCCCGGTGATCGTGCTGGCGCGCACGCTGAGGGTCTCGCCGGCGGCGAGGCCCTGCGTGCCTTCGGCCCGGTACTGCTGGAAGCCCGCCTCGAAACCGCGCGCCGGGCCGCTGCCGCGCCGCGACCAGACCTCGGGCCGCACCGTCACCAGCAAGTCGGCATCGCGCGAGTTCGAGTCGCGCAGCGTCAGCCGTTGCGGGTTGGTGCCGCAGCCGGCGAGTGCCGCGACGATCACGGCAACACCCGCGGCGCCGGCAAGGCGGGTCTGGTCCTTGTTCGATGGCATCGGCATCTGGGCTGTCCTGGCTCGTTGCAGGAGCGAATGGTGAGGCCAGCGATCACGTTACATTGCATCGCAACGTGAGTCGATCACCTCCTCGTAGGACGACAGGCGCGGCCGAGCTCGATGAAGACAGCGCGCGCCGCCTGTGCCTGCTGCGTGCCTGCGAAGATGGCCCGCCCGAGCCGGCGTTGTGGTCGCCCGAAGACGCGGGCTGGGCCAGCCGACTCGCCGACGAGACGGCCGGCGCTGCGCCGGACGCGGCCTGGCTTGCCGAGCGCGCGCGGCACGCGCAGCAGCGCTTGCTGCCGCGCCGCAAGGCACTGGCGCGGCTGTTTGCGCGGCGTGGCTGGCGCCTGCGCTGGGCCCTGCTCGCGGCGCTCGCCGGGCTGGGCTTCGGCATCCTGGCCGACATGGTCGGCCCCGCGCAGCAGATCCAGCTGCTCGCGGCGCCCGTGTGGGCGGTGGTGGCCTGGAATGCGGTGGTCTATGCGTGGATCGGCGTGCAGCGCTTGCGCGCGGCCGGGTCGGGCGTGCCGCGGTGGGGCCTGCTGCGCCGTGCGGTGCAGCGCTGGCTGACCCGCCCCGCGGCGCATGCAGGCCGCGCCGCGGCCTCGCCCGAGCAGCGCTTCACGGCCTCGTGGGCCGCCGCGGCGGCGCCTCTGGCGGCCAGCCGCGCGGCGATGCTGCTGCATCTGGCGGCGGCCGTCTTCGCCGTCGGGCTGGTCGTGGGCCTCTACGGGCGCGCGCTCGTGCTCGACTATCGCGTGGCATGGCAAAGCACGCTGCTCGAGCCGGCGCAGGTGCATGCCCTGCTGTCGGTGCTGCTGGCGCCGGCGAGCGCGCTCACCGGCATCCCACTGCCCGACGTGGCGGCGGTGGCCGCGTTGCGCACGACGGCGGGGGAAGGAGCCATCGCATCGGCGACCGCGGGAGCGGCCCTGGCTTCGGCCGCGCCGTGGCTGCATTTGCTGGCGGCCACGCTCGCGCTCGCGGTCGTCGCGCCGCGGCTGCTGCTCGCGCTCGGCGCGGCGTGGACGACTCACCGCCAGGCTCGCCGGCTGCCGGTGGTCGTCGACGATGCCTACTCGCTGCGCCTGCTGCAGCAGCGCCGCCGCCTCGCGGGCGCTGGCTCGGCCGGCGGCGTCCAGGTGCTGCCGCACGGCTTCACGCCTGCGCCGGCGGCAACGCTCGCGCTGCGCCAGCTGCTCGCGGCCACCTTTGGCGAGGCCGCTGCGCTGCACATCGTGGCACCCGTTCTCTATGGCGACGAAGACCGCGGCCCCGCGGCTGACCTGGCAGGCACGGCCTGGCGCCTCGCCTGGTTCGACCTCGCCGCCACCCCCGAGGCACAGGCGCAAGGCCGTTTCGTCGAGCAGTTGCGCGCCGCTTCCGGCCCGCTCGTGATGCTCGTCGACGAAGGCCCCTACCGGCAGCGCATGGGCGCGGCCTCCCCCAGGGTGGCCGAGCGGCGCCAGGCCTGGCAGGCGCTGGCCGATGCCGTGGGCGTGGGCCTCGCCTGCGTCGACTTGCAGGCATCCGCCACCGATGCGCCGACCCTGCAGGCGGCACGCGCCGCGCTGGAATCCGCCCTGACGGCCGGCGCGGCGGGCCCCGCCGGCCCGGCTCGATGAATGGCCCGCTGAATGACTCGATGACCACCGTCACCCTCTCGCTCGTCTCGCACACCAACGCCGGCAAGACGACGCTCGCGCGCACGCTGCTCGGGCGCGACATCGGCGAGGTGCGCGATGCCCCGCACGTCACCGAATTTGCCGACGAACACCTGCTCGTCGAGAGCCCGGACGGCCACCGCCTGATGCTGTGGGACACCCCGGGCTTCGGCGACAGCGTGCGCCTGGCGCGGCGCATGCGGGGCAGCGCCAACCCACTCGGCTGGCTGCTCGGCCAGGTGTGGGACCGCTGGCGCGACCGCGCGTTCTGGATGAGCCAGCAGGCGCTGCGCCACGTGCGTGAGGGCAGTGACGTGCTGCTCTACCTCGTCAACACCAGCGAGCCCGAAGCCGGCTACCTGGCCAGCGAGATGCAGCTGCTCGCCTGGACCGGCAAGCCGGCGCTCGTGCTGCTCAACCAGCTCGGGCCGCCGCGAGACGCCGCCACCGAGCGGGCCGAGCTCGAGCAATGGCGCGAGCGCCTCGCGCCGTGGACCCACGTGCGCGAGGTGCTGCCTCTCGATGCCTTCGCGCGCTGCTGGGTGCATGAGGCGGTTCTGCTGCAAGCCGTGCGGCAGGCGCTCGAGGTCGACAGCGCGCGCCGCGTGGCCATGGACGCGCTGCACGCCGCGTGGCTGGCACGGCGCGAGGCGGTGTTCGCGCAGTCGACCGCTGAGCTGGCCGCGAGCCTTGCGCGCGTGGCCGGTGCGCGCGAGTGGGTCGACGAGGCCACCGGCCTTTCCGCGCGCCTGCGCGAGTGGGGCACGCGTGTCCTGCGGCCCGATGCCGAAGACCCGGTCGCAGCGGCCGAGCAGCGCCTCACGGCGGCAGTGGCAGTGGAGGTGCGCGCGAGCACGCAGCGCCTGCTGGCGCTGCACGGCCTGTCGGGTGGGGAAGGCGAGCAGGATGGCGGCGGTAGTGGCCGTGATGGCGGCACGGTCACGCGCATCCTCGAGCGTGTTGCCGCTCAGGTGGAGCCGCATCGCCGCGTGCCCGAAGGCCGTGCCGCGGTGCTGGGCGGCGCGCTCACCGGGGCACTGGCTGGGCTGAAGGCCGACGTCGCCACCGGCGGGCTGACGCTCGGCGGCGGCATGCTGGCCGGCGGCATCCTCGGCGCGCTCGGCGCGGCCGGCCTCGCGCGCGGTGCCAATCTCGTGCGCGGCACCGGCCAAAGCTGGGTCGGCTGGAGTGCAGCGGCGATGCCGGCCTTGACCGAAGCCGCGTTGCTGCGCTACCTGGCGGTGGCGCACTACGGCCGCGGACGCGGCGATTGGGCCGAGGCCGAGGCGCCGCCGCACTGGCCGGCGGCGGTGGCCGCGGCGCTGACCGCCCGCAAGGAAACCTTCGAACGCTTGTGGAAGAGTCGCAGCGAGCGCCAGCCCGAGCCCGACGAGGGTGCCCGACTCGCCGCCGCACTGCAACCCATGCTCGCCGAGGTGTTGCGCGAGACCCTCGCGCGCCTCTATCCGCAGCAGCCTCCCGTCGAGTGCGCCCCGGATAATCGCCACCAATGAAGATCCTCATCCTCGGTGCCGGCCGTGTCGGCGAGAGCGTCGCCGAGAGCCTGGTCTCCGAGCACAACGACATCACCGTCATCGACACCGACCCGGTGCGCCTGGGTGACCTCCAGGACCGGCTCGACCTGCGTGGCGTGGTCGGCAACGGCATCCAGCCGAGCGTGCTGCGCGAGGCGGGCATCGAGGACACCGACATGCTCATCGCCTGCGCGCCGCTGGACGAGACCAACCTCGTCGCGTGCAAGGTGGCGCACGATCTGTTCAACGTGCCGACGACCATCGCGCGCGTGCGCAGCCCCGAGTTCGAGGACGGCAACCCGTTGCTCGACAAAACCGGCTTCGCCGTCGACAAGGTCATCTGCCCCGAAGAGAGCGTCACCACCTACATCCGCAAGCTCATCGAGTACCCGGAAGCGCTGCAGGTGCTCGAGTTCGCGAACGGGCTCGTCAGCCTGATCGCCGTGCGCGCCGTGGCCGGCGGGCCGCTCGTGCAGCACAGCCTGGCCGAGATCCCGAAGCTGATCCCGGGCGTCGAGATGCGCATCGTGGCTATCTACCGCCGGCAGGTCGGTGGGGAGGGGCAGGACCGCGCCCTCACCGAGCTCGACGGCAGCACGCGCATCGAACCCGGCGACGAGGTCTTCGTGCTCGCTGCCACCGAGGACATCCGCACCGTGCTTGGCGCGCTGCGCAAGATGGACCGCCCGGTGCGCCGCATCATGATCGCTGGCGGCGGCAAGGTCGGTCTACGCCTGGCGCGCCAGATCCACGCCGAGTACCAGTTGAAGATCATCGAGCCGCAGCGCGCGCGCTGCGAGTACCTCGCCACCCAGCTGCCGCACTCCGTGCTCGTGCTGCAGGGCGACAGCACCGACGAAGACCTGCTTGGCGACGAGAACGTGCAGGAGATGGACCTCTTCATCGCGCTCACCAGCGACGACGAGGACAACATCATGAGCTGCCTGCTCGCCAAGCGCATGGGGGCGCGGCGCGTCATCGGCGTCATCAACCGCGCCGCCTACGCCGACCTGGTGCAGGGCACGCAGATCGACATCGCCATCGCGCCCAGCCACACCGTCATCGGCGAGCTGCTGGCCTACGTGCGCCGCGGCGACGTGGAGGCCGTGCACAGCCTGCGGCGCGGCGCCGCCGAGGCGCTGGAGGCCATCGTGCGCGGCGACGCCAAGACCTGCAGGATGGCCGAACGCCGCGTCGACGAGCTGCCGCTGCCCAAGGGGGCGCAGATCGGCGCCATCGTGCGCGGCCTGCACCTGGCCGACGGCAGCGAGGCAGAGGACGCCAAGCCGCGCGTCATCATCGCGCACCACGACACCACCATCCTGCCGCACGACCACGTCATCATCTTCGTGCCGCGCAAGCGCATGGTGCGCGAGGTGGAGAAGCTCTTCCAGGTGTCGGCAACCTTCTTCTGATGGGCACGCTCGCCGTCGTTGCCCTGGTGGGCCGCATGGTGGCGCTGTTCGCGCTCCTCATGGCGGTGCCGCTGGCCTTCGCGCTCTCGGCGCACGACCCGGCCGAGGGGGCCTTCCTCGCCGCCGGCGGCATCACGCTCGGCTGCGGCGTGGCCATGAGCCTGGCCACGCGACGCTTCCGGCGCGAGCTGCAGCCGCGCGACGGTTTCGTGCTCGTCACGCTGACCTGGCTGCTGCTGCCGGCCTTCGGAGCGCTGCCGCTCCTGTTCGCGATCCCCGGCCTGAGCGTCACCGATGCCTACTTCGAGGCCATGAGCGGCCTCACCACGACGGGGGCCACCGTGCTCACGGGGCTGGAGAAGCTGCCGCTGTCGGTGAACGTGTGGCGCTGCTTCATGGTGCTGATCGGCGGCATGGGCATCATCGTGCTCGTGGTGGCGATCCTGCCGTTGCTCGGCGTGGGCGCGTCGCAGCTGTTCAAGAGCGAGACCGCCGGGCCGATGAAGGACCAGAAGCTCACGCCGCGCATCGCCGAGACGGCGCGCGGGCTGTGGGCGGTGTATTTCGCGATCGCGGGAGCCTGCTTCGTCGCCTACCGCCTCGCCGGCATGGGCTGGGCCGATGCGTTCATGCACATGTGCAGCACGATGGGGCTCGGCGGCTTTGCCGCCTACGACGCCAGCTTCGGCGCCTTCGATTCGCCGCAGATCGAGGCCGTGGCCGTGGTCTTCATGATCCTGGCCGGGGTCAACTTCTCGCTGTACTTCCTGGTCTGGAAGAAGCGCTCGCTGGCCGTGCTCTGGCGCGACCTGGAGGCGCGCACCTACCTGCCGCTGATGCTGGGATCGGTGCTGCTGGTGGCTGCCTTCCTCACGCTGCACGGCGTGTATCCGGACTTCGCGACCGCGCTGCGGCATGCAGCCTTCAGTGTCGTCTCGATTGCCACGACGACCGGCTTCGCCACCGTCGACTATGCCCTGTGGCCAGCCTTCGCGCCGGTGTTCATGCTGTTCCTGTGCAGCTTCGCCACCTGTGCCGGCAGCACCGGCGGCGGCATCAAGCTGATCCGCTCGATCCTCATGCTCAAGCTCGCGCGACGCGAGCTCATGCGCATCGTGCACCCGCGCGCCGTGCTGCCGGTGACGCTCGGCGGCTCGGTCGTCCCGGGGCAAGTGCTGTTCTCGGTGCTCGCCTTCATGCTCATCTACGGCTCGGTGATGGCGGGCGTGACTCTGCTGCTGCTGTTCTCGGGCATGGACCTCGTGAGCGCGGCCACGGCCGCCATCGCCTGCATCAACAACACCGGCCCGGGCCTAGGACAGGTGGGGCCGGCCAACAACTACCAGGGGCTCACCGACTTTCAGACCTGGGTCTGCACGTTCGCGATGATGCTCGGGCGGCTGGAGCTGCTGTCGGTGCTGGTGCTGTTCACGCCGCAGTTCTGGCGGAAGTAGGGTCCCCCCGAAGTGCCGCCGGCGCTCCAAAGGGCAGGCTATACGCAACTCGTCCGACGGGAATCTCCAGACTGCCGGAGACCGAAGCGCCTGCGGGCATGCCAGAAGGCGATGCGACGTCATGCAAGGCGAAGGCCCCACCGCCGAGGTCGTCGTCGCGGGCCTGCCCAGCAGCTACCACAGCGGCTTTTGGCAGGCTGCGCCGTCCGCTTGCGCCGCCATGCCCGACATCTTCAGGAAAAGCGACTCGCGGTCGAGGTACCGCGCCCGACACGCGGCAGCCAGTCGCGGCGGCCCATCGGGCAGGTACAACGCCTCCAGCGCGTACGGCCAGGCGAGATAGGGCGAGATGGTCCTGTAGGCCCGCGCCAGCCGCAACGCCTCGTCGCGAAAGGCCGCGTGCTTCGTCTTGCGATGCAGCAGCGAGGCGACCAACGCAACGGTATAGGGCGCGGAGCGTGCCTCGTCGCGCAAGCCGCCCCAGCTGAGCGCGGCGAGTTCGATGCGCGCGCCTCGAAGGTACGCCACCGACTCGTCGGTCTTTCCCTCCAGGCCAAGCAGGATCGACTTTGCGAGAATCCCGTTGAAATCGTCGGCGAGCCCGGCTTCGCGAAGGACCAGGAACTCCGGATCACGTCCACGGCTGGCGTGCCAAGCCACCCAGGTGTAGAGCGGCTTCGCGACGTCGACCGATGTCGGTTGCGCGCGATCGAGCAGATCGCGCACCGAGTCCAGTGCGCGAGCGTCGAAATTCTCGTCGGCCACCAATCGCATGAGACGGGCCATCACCTCCATGACCAGTGCGGCACCGTCCGACGTGCCAACGGTCTGCGAGGCCAGAACCAGGTCGTCGTCGGTCGGCCGTCGATCGTCGATCATGTGGCGAGTGACGACCATCGCGCCGAGATCCTGGCCCTTCACGGCAGCGCGGGCGTAGCTGTTCCTCCTCATCCAATCGTGCACCTGGCGCGCCGTGCGGCCCTCGATCCGGTGGCCCGCCTGCGCCGCCATCCACAGCTCCAGTTGCGCGCTCTGTGGCAGGCGCGGATGCAGCGCCGTCCAGGCCACTTCCGGTCGCCCCACGATGAGTTCCAGCCCGGCCAGGTCGCGGCGCGCGAAGTCGCTCTCATAGCGCGCCAGTCGGTTGTGCGTCGCTGACAGGGCGCCCTTGAGATCGCCTGCGATCAGGGGCAGGCGCACGCGTGCCGACCACTCAGACTCGCTGCCGCTGCCTGCGCGCAGTGCCCGTTCGTAGTAGCCCTTGGCGGCTTCGATCTCCCCGGCGAAGAAGAAGGCGTGTGCCGCAGTGGCCCATTGATGGCTCTCGTTGACGTTGATCGCTCCGCCCGAGCGGCCCTCCGTCGGCCGCTCGTCGACGAAACGCCGCGCCTGTGCAACGTCCTGGCCGGCCTTCATCCTGGCCAACGCCAGCGTGACCCGAGGCTCCATCTCCATCGGCATGAACGACACCGTCGTCTCACCCGCCTCGGTGGGCAGACCGATGCTGCCGGGGGCCGCCAAATTGAAGAGCCGGGGCATGTTGCGCATGCGCTCGGCCTCCTCGGGGCTTGTGCCGGGAGGCGTCTGCCGTGGCGGCGCGGCAGCCGGTGGCGCGGCGGCAGCGCTCGAATGGGGTCCGGCGTCGGCCCGCAGGTAGTCGGCCGCCGGCCCGCCCGCGTACCGCGCGAGAGGATCGGTGCTGCGTGCAAAGGCATCCCAACCGAGCAGGCCGAGCAGGCGCCACTCGCCACGCGCCAAGGCAGCGATGCTCGGTTCGGCGCGCAGTCGCTCGTTGCGCACCCAGCGCCCTGCGGCCAAACCGTTCTGGGACTGGACCTTTCCCACGCGTTGGGTGTCTGCCGTGGCCTGGAGAAAGTCCCGCGCGGCCGCTTCGGCGCGCCTCAGCAACTCCTCGTATGGCCCGGAGGCCGCATCGAAGTTCTCGGTCGCAAAGCGCGCCTGGCGCACGAAAGGGTGCGCCGCCACTCCGGCGGGCAGCGCGTCGAGGACGGCCTGCCGGGCGGCTGGGCTACGCCGTCCGAGACTCTGGTACATCAGACCCCGATGCGCATGCGCCAAACGCCAGGCTTCCAGTTGCGCGGACTGGGCGCGCGTGGCTGGCCGCACCGCGCGACCCGGTTCCGGTGCGCCCGCCGGACATTGCGCGGAGCGGCGAAAGGTCAGCACCTGCTGCTCGATGGCGCACAGATCCACGCCACCGAAATCACCGCGCAGGCGCGCGCGCTGCGTGAACAGCGCGCGCGCCATCGGGGGCAGATGGGTCGCGGCCGCCGCGGTGTAGGCCAGGACCTCCTCGTTCGCCGAGCGCACCGGCATCGCCGCGGTTCGGGCGCGCGCCCACAGCAGGCGCGCCAGGGGACGCACGACGGGATCGTCGACATCGACAGCGAGCGCCAAGGTGTCGGGCGTGCGTGGGTCGTTCAACTCAAGCTCTGTCCAGGCCAGCGTGCGCACCGCTGCCGCCAGGGCCGGTGCCAGCGCGTCGGCTCCGGCATATGCCGCAGCAAGCCAGGCCAGCTTGTCCGGGGTCATGAGCTCCGGGTGGTCGCCTGTCGGCCACTCGAACAAGGGCAGCAGAACGCCCATCACCAAGGCCCGGCACGCACGCTCACGCGGCGGACCGTCCGGCGCCAGGTCCGCCAGCGCCCAGTCTTCGGCCCGGCATCCCGCGGCTCCCGGAACGCGACGACTCGCCGCGCTGGCGGCCAAGCCCAGTTCATCGAGCATGCTGGCGAGTGGACCCTCGAGCGAGCGCAGTGCGGCGGCCGCGTCATCGCTCTCATCGACGTTGCGGTGCGCCGCAACAGTCCGGGAGTCGCGCTTGATTGCCAACGTGAGCAGATTCCGACCGGCGCCGTCGCGCCCGACGTAGAGCGCCAACAACGGCGCCTTCGGGTGGGTGCTTGCGAAACCTTCGATGGCGCGCGCATCGAAGCGGCGAACGTAGGGGCCGTCGGCATCGAAGAGATCGGTCTGACGGTTGCCGCGCAAGCCACGCGAGGACAGCTCGCGGTCCAGCATGGCGCCCACCAGGGCCGTGAACGCCGGGCTGAATCCAAAGGCCTGCATCTGCACCGGCAGGACCAGCAGGTCGGGGGCAACGCCCGGCGCAAGCTTCAGGGCCTGGAACCGCGCGCCGGGCGTCGAGCGTGTCAGCTTGAGGGCCTCAGTGAAGTAATCCGGGTAGGGCTTGGCCGCGGACTCGTGCTGATGAGGCAAGGGCTCAAGGCCAGGGGCCGTTAGCAGCGGCCTCGGCGCAGTTGCGCTCTGGGCCGGAACTTGCGCAACGGATGGCATCGAGCAAGCCACCGTGGCGACGATCACTGCGAACCACCGGTTGATAAGCAAAGATCGATCCTGGTCGTCTGTCATGCCACCTCCTCAAGACAGTCGCGGCCAACGCCGTGTGCGCTCAGTCGCGCCAACTCGTGTCGATCCTGTCGACCATCCGCACCATCGCGGCAAACGTGTCGCTGCCGAATTCGGGCTCGGCGTTGACCTTCTTCGCGTCCTCCTGGCACCTTAGGCGAATGGCGTCGCTGATCGGCACCGTGGCGCCGAGCGTGGCACCGGCCAGTTGGATCTCGCACGAGCGCTGCAGGATCCACAGCGTGTAGAAGGTGACCGGCAGTGCCGGGCCCCAGGCGAGCAGGCCGTGGTTGCGCAGGATGACCGCCGGCTTTGGCGCGCGCGCGTCGGTGCCGGTGCCGATGTTTGCCACGAGGCGCGGCCCCTCCTCGCCATGCACCGTGATGCCTTCGAAGTCGTGGTACGCCACGCGGCCCCACAGTTGCGCGGCGTAGAAGTTGTCGTGCGTGAGGCCGGCCTTCGAGCTCGCCACGGCCATGCCGGCCGTGGTGTGCGTGTGCATCACGCAATGCGCGTTCGGCACGTGGGCATGGATGGCGCAGTGCGGCGCCACGCCGGCGGCGTTCACCGGCGCGTCGGCGGGCTCGATCACACGGCCCTGCAGGTCCACCTTCACGAGGTTGGAGGCCTTGACCTCGGTGTAGTGCAGCCCGAAGCGGTTGAGCAGCAGGTGGCCGGGCGAGCCGGGCACGCGCAGCGAGATGTGGTTGTAGATGAGCTCGGTCCAGCCGAGCAGGTGGAAGACGCGGTAGCAGGCCGCGAGCTGTTGCCGCGCCGCCCACTCCTGCGCCGAACAGCGGTCGCGCGAGACGGTGCCGAGGGCGGCGGGGTTTGCAATGGCGGGTGCTTCGGTGCGGGCTTGTCGGGTGGCGGTGGTCATCGGGAGTCTCCGTTGCGCGTGGGCAGGTAGAGCCGGTCGGCGTAGGTGGCCAGCCATTCGGGGCGGAAGGCCACGAAGATGGCGACGATCATGCCCGTGAGGACGGCGTCGCCCCAGCCCGCGAGCCCGCGGGCGAGCAGCAGGTCCTCGAGCGCCAGGCCGCGCGGCAGCGGTTCGGTGAGCGCCTGCGCCGCGCCGGCCGCCGTGTTGGCCAGCGCCGTGGCGATGAAGCCGCGGCCGAGGATGTAGACGAACAGGTGGTGCGGCAGCCAGCGCCGCACCGCACTGCCCAGGGCCAATGCCAGGGTGGCCGGGGCCAGGCCCAGCCACAGCGTGCGCTGCACCGTTTCGGCGGCGGAGAGGTCGCCCAGCCACGCGGCGGCCACGGCCACCGGCACCAGGGCCAGCACGGCCAGCGGCCAGCCGGCCATCAACATCAGCAGGCAGGCGCCAGGCAGCGGCTGCGCGGCCGGCATGGCCCCCAGCCGGTCGGCCACCCAGGACAGCGGCAGCAAGGCGCACCACGCGAGCCAGGGCCAGGGCGGGCCGGAGGGGGGCAGGCTGCGCCAGGGCCGCAGCGCCAGTGCCATGGCCAGCGCCGTGGCGGCCACCAGCGCGGCGGCGGCGATGGGGATGGGGCTGGACCAGACCATGTCCCATGGTATGCGGCTCGCAAGGCCACGCGCTGTTCGCCACCGGCCGCGATGGCCGCTGGTGCGAACATGGGGTGCATGAGGGTCTCCGCAGGGATGGTCCGGCACGGGTGGTGCCGGCGGGGGCAGTACAAGCCGCCGCGGCTCAGAGATCCTCACCAGACCCTCACGGGAGTCGGGAGCGTTCGTCCCAGGGCGCATGGCGGGCAGCGCCGCGCCGCGGCGGTGACGGCCTGCCTCTGCGGCCCCTGCCGCGATTCACGGTGCATCTGCGCGTGTCGTCGTTCTCGACGACATGACGACGGCGCCTTGCTGCCGCAGCATGGCCAGGTGGCGCCACCTGGAGCTCCATCTGGCGCTGCGTGTCGCCCCGACACCGTGGCATGAGGCAGGAGATCGACGATGACGAAGACACGTACTCCCTCCGAGCGGCTCGGCCTGCCGCGCAGGCTCGCCTGGCCGGTGCTCGCCGCGCTCGGCGTGCTGCCCTGGCCGGCGCTGGCCAACGACCCCACGAGCGCCCGCGCCTCCGCCGCGCAGGTCTGTGCCGGCACGCTCAAGAGCGAGGCGCTCGTGACGGCCGCCATCGCGCGCGCCAAGGCGGTGGCGGCACACAACGTCTTCGTCACGCTGGACGAGGCCGGCGCGCTGGCCGCCGCCAAGGCACTCGACGCCGCACCCAAGGCGCGCCGCTGCCGCGCGCTGGCCGGCGTGCCGATCGTCGTCAAGGACAACATCGAAGTCGTCGGCCTGCCCACCACCGGTGGGACGCCGGCGCTCAAGGGCTACGTGCCGAAGGCCGACGCGCCGGTGGTGAAGAAGCTGCGCGATGCGGGCGCCATCGTGCTCGGCAAGACGAACATGCACGAACTCGCCTTCGGCATCTCGGGCTTCAACCCGGCCTACAACACCGGCCCCGAGCCCGGAGTGCGCAATGCCTACGACAGGTCGAAGAGCGCCGGCGGCTCTTCCTCCGGCACCGGCGTGGCGCTTGGCGCACGTGTCGTCTTCGCCGGGCTGGGCACCGACACCGGGGGCTCGGTGCGCGTGCCCTGCGCCTTCAACGGCTGCGCCAGCCTGCGGCCCACGGCGGGTCGCTATCCCTCGGCCGGCATCCTGCCGATCTCGCGCACGCGCGACACTGCCGGGCCGATGGCGCAGTCGATGGCCGACGTCGAGTTGCTCGACCGTCTCATCGCCGGCGGCACGGCGGCGGCCAAGCCCGCGCCGCTGAAGGGCGTGCGTCTGGGCCGTGTGAAGGACATGCTCGCCAACATGGACGCCGACACGCAGGCCGCTTTCGATGCCGCGACGGCCAAGCTCAAGGACGCCGGCGTCACCTTCGTCGACGTCGAGATGCCCAAGCTGATGGAGCTGAACGGCGCCGTCGGCTTCCCGCTCGCGCTGTACGAGGCCTACGACGATGTCGTGGCGTACCTGAAGAAGACCGGCACCGGCCTCACGATCGACAAGATGGCCGAGCAGATCGCCAGCCCCGACGTGAAGGGCACCTATCAGGGCCTCGTCATCCCGCGCAAGCTGCCCGGGCCCAACAACACGCTCGTCGATGCGAAGCCGGCCTACGACGCGGCGATGAAAACCTCGCGCCCGGCGCTGCAGGCGCTGTATGCCGAGACGTTCAGGAAGCACAAGCTCGACGCGCTGGTCTTCCCGACCGTGCCGAAGGTGGCGATGGCGGCCAACGCTGAGTCGAGCAGCGTGCCCACCTTCGTCGGCGTCATCCAGAACACGGACCCCGGCAGCAACGCCGGGGTCCCGGGGTTGCAGTTGCCCATCGGCCTGGGCGCCACGAGCAAGCTGCCGGTGGGGCTGGAGCTCGACGGGCCCAGCGGCAGCGACCGGCGGCTGGTGGCCCTCGGGCTGGCGATGGAGAAGCTGTTCGGCACCCTGCCCGCGCCGCGATAGAGAGGCGCTGAGGCGGGGTACCCAGAGGGCGGCGCACTGTTGCGTTGAAGGGGTGCAAGCGCGGCGAGCCCGGCGGCCTGTGCCGGGGCCGTTCCTGCCCGCTCACCCCCGCCCGGCCCCGCCCAGCCACCCGCCCAGCGCCGCCCGGCGCTGCACGCCCGACTTGGTCCCCAGCCGGCGCAGGTAGGTGCGCACGCTGCTCACGCTCAGGCCGAGCTCGCGCGCGACGGCCTTGTCGGTCAAGCCGCGCGCCACGAGGGCGGCGACCTCGCGCTCGCGCGGCGAAAGCAGCTCCAGCGCCGGTGGCGCCCGGCGGCGCTGCGCGCGCCGCAGCGCGGCGATGAAGGCCGGTTCGACCAGGTCGAGCAGGGACTTGTCGTGCGTGTCGAACTCGCGTCGCTGCCGCGCCCGCCAGATGCGCAGGTCGCCGAGCGCCTGGGCACCGTCGAACGCGTGCAGGTTGATGCCCCAG